>JANOIV010000057.1:0-11367 GCA_031407875.1 Desulfobulbaceae bacterium
CCCAAAGAAAAACAGCCGGAAGAGGGGGTCGCCATCTGCGTCGAAACCATCGAACGTCTCAAAAAAGTCGAGGGTGTCGCCGGATTTCACATCATGGCCATCGACTGGGAAGAAAAGGTCAGAGAAATCGTTGAACGGGCAGGACTGCTGCCCAGACCGCAGGTATAGGCAACTCGAAGAAATAATTCCAATAATGTACGAGGAGGGATTGACTCATGAGTGACAAAAAACTCATACTGGTTGTGGATGATGATACGGATCTGGTGGAAATGGTCGCCATGAAACTGGAGAGCAAGAAATTCAGGGTCGCCAAGGCCTATGATGGTGTCGAAGCCATGGCGAAAATCAAGGAAGAACGTCCGGCCTTGGTTATTCTCGATGTGATGATGCCGAGAAAGGACGGTTACACCCTGTGCGATGAGCTGAAAAAATCCGAGGAATATAAGGGCATCGTCATCGTTCTTTTGACTGCGGTCACCGACGCGATCTCCTCGACCAACTATACCCATATGGGCGGCAAGACCACTCTTGCCGATGATTTTATCCCGAAGCCCATTGATATGGACAAACTGGTCGAAATAGTCCAGGATAGTCTGTAAACATTACCGCTCTCGATCCTCCGGATCTCTCCGGAGGATCTCTCTTATTGCTCTTGGCCTGCGACTTGTGGACGATTATTTACCAGAGATCGGCGAAACGAAGATCGGTATCGGCGGCATAAAGTTCAGCCCGGAACTTGTCCAGTATACCCACCAAGCCGTATCGCCCGTAGACAGGTCGCTCGCTGACCTGCTCAGGCGGCTCAGCGAACACCGAATAAATCTGCCATTTATGTGCTCAAGTGTTGCTGGCGATGCGATCCACAGCACGTTTTGCGTTGCCGCCGGCGACTTCGCTCAGGTTGAAATGCTGCTGGAAGCCAATCCTCTGCAAAGCGAACCGGCACCTCTTTTTTCTCTTGGCGGAGTGCCAGGGCCCGGAAGTCTGTCTCTCCGTGATCAGTTGCAGATCATTCGCGGGGTTGGCACACTGACGCTCTTTCCTCATCGCAGAAGTTTTGCGCTGCTCGGTCGGGTGGTTGAGATACTGGGAAAATCGGGGTTAGTCATCCACAGTCTGTGTACCTCGATATCCGCCCTGGCCATCAACATCGACTATCCGCTTCTCGATCTGGCTGTTGAGGTGCTCGAAAGAATCACCGAGCTGCCGGACAATCATGCCCCTTTCCGTTCGGAGTTTTGTGTCAGGCAGATCAACTCTTGAGCATCAGGATTTGGCAGGGATAAACGATGGAAACAATCGCAGTCTATTGGGAGCCCAAAATCCGCGTCTACGGCTTGAGTGCGCAGATCGGGCTGTCCCTGTATACCGTGATTTTTCCCGCCGGCAGGCTGGCATATTGGGGCGGGAGGATTGCCCTTCTGGCTGGAATTGGCATTGAATTTCAGCTGGTTAACCTGCAGGCTCTTACCTCTTCGACCATGCGGCTCTGCCTCCTGCTGGCGCAGGATGGCTCGGACCGGGAGATCCGCCGGCTGCTGGAGAGAGGACTCGAGGGCGAAGACGCAACCACTCTGCAGGCCGTAGCACCCGTGGAATTGATATACCTGCATGGCCCGCATTTTCAGGATCGTTACGGCATTGCCGAGGCGGCCATCGCTCCGGTACAGGACGCGAATATCCCCATTCTGGCGGCCGGATGCTCGGGCACCAGTGTGTATCTCGTTGTCCCTGAAAACAGGGCAGGGATGGCGGCAGCCTGTCTGGCCGAGACATTTGCCGTCTAATCGAGTAGCCTGTTGGAAAGTGTTTACAGCGCTGCCGGGATTCCGGCAGTGAAAAAATAGTGCGTTAACGTCTCAGAATTATAGAGTTTTACGGCGTTATCAGTGCTGAATTCATCTCTTTTGGGAAGCGAAAATGGAAATTATTGACAAGGAAATCGACTGGCGCCTGCGGGTGTTTGATTCCATGTCATATCCCACCGTCATCCTGCTGCCGGATAAGACCATTATCGCCGTCAATAAACGGTATCTGGAAAAAGTTGGTGTCGATGAAGGCCTGATCATCGGCAGGTCCTGCAAAGAGGTCAATCTCGAATACTACCCCGAACAGAAATTCCCCTGCAACAACAACAGTGAATGCCCGCTTGCCAAGGCGTTGAAATATCGTACCGGTCAGTCGGTCCTCATGAAACATACGGATCTGCATGGCGAACAGGGGTGGGAAGAGCGAGTCTTTTCGCCGATTCTCGGAGCCGATGGCAAGGTGGATTACATCATTGAAAGCATCCGGGACATCACCCGGATCAAAAATCTTGAAAAAATGTACAGCGGCGTGCGGGAGCTCATCGATCGGGTGGTCCAGAGTTCCGTGAGCGCCATTGTCGCAGCGGACCGGCGAGGACGCATCATCCTGACGAATAAGGCAGCCGAAATGCTCTTCGGACACTCCGCTTATTCTACGGATAATGTCAACATCGAAGACTATTATCCTCCTGGCGTCGCCCGGGAAATCATGTGGAAATTGCGGGACGAACGGCTCGGTGGCAGGGGTAAGCTGCCGATTACGAGAGTTAATATCCTGCACAAGGATGGTACGGAAATTCCGGTGGAAATGACCGCTGTCATCATTTACGAAGATGGCATGGAGACGGCGACCGCTGGGATATTTAACGACCTGCGGGATAGACAGGAGGTTGAGCGGCAGCTGAAAGATGCCCATGTCCAGCTCATCCAGTCGGAGAAACTGGCCTCGCTCGGTCGACTGGCCGCAGGCGTTGCCCACGAAATCAACAATCCGCTCACGAGTATCCTGCTCTATGCCAATCTCATGCGGGAAAAGATGGAGAAGGATCATCCTCTGGAAAAGAATCTGGCGTACATTCTCGAGGATACAGAGCGTTGTAAGGAGATTGTCAAAAACCTGCTGGCCTACAGCAGGCAGACTACCCCGACGAGAAAATTTTTTAAGCTCAATGATGTCATTGATGAAAGTCTGCGACTTGTCCGCGATCAGAAACTGTTTC
Organism: Desulfobulbaceae bacterium; assembly: GCA_031407875.1. Classification (GTDB taxonomy): domain Bacteria; phylum Desulfobacterota; class Desulfobulbia; order Desulfobulbales; family Desulfocapsaceae; genus Desulfoprunum. The sequence continues at coordinate 3,029 of JANOIV010000057.1, forward strand.
TGCACATCAAGGTGGTCGAGGACAAGGCATTTCCACCCATTCTCGTCAATGCAGACAAGAATCAGCTCTGCCAGGTGGTGATAAATCTGATCATCAATGCCATAGATGCCATGGAGGGGAACGGGACACTCACCCTGCATACCTTTGAGGACGAGGATGCCGACAAGGCTTTTCTTGAGGTGAGCGACACGGGCGGGGGCATTTCCCCGGGAAATATGTCGAAGATCTTCGATCCTTTTTTTTCCACCAAGGAACTGGGGAAAGGCACCGGCCTCGGGCTGAGTATGGCCTACGGGATGATGGAAGATAACCACGGACGTATTTTCGTGAAGAAAACCAGCCCGCAGGGGACGACTTTCGCCCTGGAATTACCTCTGGTGCCCATGTCGGACATAATCTTGTTTGAGACCATCGGCTAGTTGGAGAATGAGATGAGTAGCATTGTTTGTATGGATGGAACGGAAAGACCGCATATTCTGATTGTTGATGATGAACCGCGTATTCGTGACGCCTGCCAGATGGTCCTCGAAGAAATGGGTTTCGAGGTGGCCCTGGCCTCGGACGGTGAGCAGGGCCTGGCCAAAATTAAAGAGAGGCACTTCGACATCATTCTCGCAGATCTCATGATGCCGATCCTTTCCGGCTTTGACCTTCTCACCCAGGTCCGGGAGCATCACCCGGATACGGTGGTCATCGTTATTACCGGCTATGCGACGGTGGAGCACTCCATCGAGGCCATGAAGAAAGGGGCCTTCGATTTCATTCCCAAACCCTTTACTCCGGATCAACTCAGGGCCGTTGTCATTAAATCGATCAAATATACCCGGGCACTGCAGGATATCACAGACACAAAATCTCGGCTCAGAGTGATGGTCAACCGGCTGTTGGATGGGGTTATGACTACGGACAACGAAAAGCGGATTGTCCTGGCCAATCCGGCATTTTTGCACATGATCGGCTATTACGGCGGCAGCGTTATCGGTCGGGGGGTGGAAGAGCTTGTCCAGAGTGAACCGCTGGACGGGATGATAGATCAGGCCCTGGCCATGCCACCGGATACCTTCACGGAAATCGTGCAGGAATTGAGTTTCGATGGCAAGGACGGGCAGTCTGAGAAGATTTTGAGTGCCCGTTGTGCACCATTTCGCGGGCGGACCGGGCTGAATCTCGGGACCATCACCGTGCTCCATGACATAACGGCGATCAAGAAGATTGACCGGATGAAATCGGATTTTGTCTCGATGGTCTCCCACGAGATCCGCAGCCCGATGAATTCACTGCTGATGCAGATGAAGGTCATCCTTGATGGTCTGGCCGGTGAGGTCACGGACAAGCAGCGGGAGATCCTTGAGCGGGCCTCGGGGAAAATCCACAATCTGACCAACATGGTCTCCGAGTTGCTCGATCTGGCGCGTATTGAGTCCGGTCTGGTCATTAACGAAAAAGAGGCGATTCAGGTCCAGTCCCTCCTTAATGATCAGATTGCCTTTCATCAGGCCGCTGCAGAGGCCAAAAATATTCGTCTGCATCTGGAGAAACTCCCTGCCTTGCCGACGATCCAAGCCAGTGCTCAAGGTATGGACGAGGTCTTTACCAACCTGATCACCAATGCCATCAAATATTCACCCAAAGACGGTCTGATTTCTCTCTCGGCGGCCGTTGAGAATGACTATGTCGTCATAACGGTTCGGGATACCGGTTTCGGCATTCCGGAAGAGGATCTGGAAGAAATCTTCACCCGATTCTACCGGGTGAAAGATAGGAACACCCGCGAAATTCACGGCACCGGTCTGGGTCTTGCCATCGTCAAAAGCATCGTCAATGCCCACCACGGTAGTATCAAAGTGGAAAGCAAAATGGGCCAGGGCACCTCCTTCACCGTTCTGCTGCCGCATGCAGAGGGTTAATCTCCCTTCCCGCTTGAAGATAAAAGCAGGGACCCCTCTTGTCGTTCTTTTCTTCCTGAAGTATCCTCTCTCTAAGAGTGCTCTTCAATCTGCATGCCGAGGGCTCTGGCCAATTCAGTCAGAGCTCTCCGATCATGTATCCACATAGTTATAAAACACTTTTGCATGAAACCATGAACATGACCGGCCCGATGGGGCAATTGACCGCCGGACTTGCCGCAGGCAAACTGCTCCTGCTTGACGGTGCGACCGGCACTGAGTTGCAGCGGTGGGGGGCCAGGATGCACAGTGAGGCCTGGTGTGCGACCGCCACCCTGACCCATCCCGATATCCTCCTCGGAGTGCACCGGGACTATATCCTGGCCGGGGCCGATATTATCACCACCAATACCTTTTCGACGAATCGCAATATGCTGGAACCGGCCGGGCTCGCCGATAAGCTCAGAGAAATCAATACCCGTGCCGTGCAACTGGCCCTGCAGGCGCGGAAGCTGGCGGCGGTGCCCCGACCGGTCGCGGTGGCCGGCTCGATGTCGCACCAGGTGCCGGTGGTGGCCGGCCATGACTTTCGCGATTCGGGGGCCATCCCGGACAAGGAGGCAGCCGCCTGCAACTTCAGGGAGATGGCCGATATCCTGGTCGAATCAGGAGTCGATCTGATTCTGATGGAGATGATGTCGGATCCCGATCTTGCCGTGCCGGCAATTGCAGCAGCACAGGCCACCGGCCTGCCGGTCTGGGTCGGGCTCAGCGCCCGGCTGGAGGATGATGGCCGCTTGGTGGCCTACCACCGGCGGGAGATGTCTTTTGCCGAGTCGGTCAAGGCTATTGTCTCGGCGGGTGGCAGCGCCTTTGGCATCATGCACAGCAATATCCGGGCTATCGCACCGGGCCTTGAGATCATCAGGCGCTACTGGGATGGTCCGCTCATGGCCTACCCGGACAGTGGGACTTTCTCTATGCCGGACTGGATCTTCAAAGACATTATCGCCCCTGCGGATCTTCTGGAATTGAGCCGAGGCTGGCGAGATACCTTCGGGGTCAATATCCTCGGCGGCTGCTGCGGCCTGGGATTGGAGCATATTCAGGCCCTCGCTGCTCTCAAATTCAAATAACTAAAAAGGCCCCCCTCTTTCCAGCTCTGGTAAATGGGGAGATGTCCCTTTTTTGTAGTATATCTCATTGATACTTACCAACCAATTCAGCGGACGGCGAGCCAGGGACTTGATAAAAACACGAAAATCCTTTCTCCACCGTCCGTTGCAATCAAAGTTGGGCGGGTGGTGATCAAGGTAATCCAACATTCCTTGTGCCTAGCTCATCGCTTCCCAGGCGTCCTTCTGCAATTGTTTGATCATCTCCTCCGTCTCCTTCGGGTGGACGTTCCGGAACTTCGGGTTGTCCGAGAGCACCACGTCTACAATCACATCGACCATCGATTGCGGATCGAGCTGGTGGGCCAGAGCCTCGCTTAAGCCTCCAAAGGCTTCCGGTGGAGTGAAGTTTTTCTTGGGGTCGTACCAGTGGGACATGGCATCCACACCACGGTCGTTGAATCCGGTGCCGAAGACACCGGGGTTGACAGTCGCCACCTTAATCCCGAATTGCGCCAGCTCGGCTTTCATGCCTTCGGCAATGGCTTCCAGGGCGTGCTTGGTGGCGCAGTAGCCCGTAACGTAGGGAAATGTCCACAGCCCCACCATGGAAGAGTTGAACACGATCTTGCCGCTCCTTTTCGCGACCATCTTCTTCACAAAGCCCTGGGCGAGCTCGATTGCGCCGAAAAAATTAGTATCGAACATGGCTCGCAACAGTTCTATCGGCTGCTCTGAGATGGGTCCGGCTTCCATGATGCCGGCGTTGCTGACCAAGACGTCAATATCCCACTTGAGCGCATTTGTCCGGTCACGATCACTTGTAACGTCCAGCTTATCGACTTGGATATTGAGATTCTGCGCCTGAGCTTCATTTTTCAGCTCAGTGACTTGCGACCAGGCCTGCACCGTGGCAATCACGTGATGGCCTTTTCGGGCCAGATCGAATGCCACGAGCTTGCCAAAGCCGCTGCCCGCGCCGGTCATGAGGATTGTGTTTGACATAAGAGATCTCCTTTAGCTTGGTTCGGGTTTTACATTGCCCCTAACAAAAAAATCCCCGGCCCGAGGAACGAGGATCCGGTGGCTTGAATTATTGACTGTTACTCCGATGGCTCTTCTGGAAGACGCGACAAGTTCTTGCAATACCTTCCCAGATTAAAAGTCTCACCATGCTTCATAACTTTGAAGATTTCTACAGCGATGGCTTGGCCAATATAGACCCTCGCGTCTTTTTCTGATATCCCCTCCCCGATTAAACGATTGAAGGTTTGCCTTGTCTCTGGTGGGTCGCCTGCGTTGAGCTGGTTGTTCACAGCCTCAAGAATAGCCGCTTTAAGTTTGGGAACTGATTTTTTCATCATCTACTCCATGAAGCCAACGGTTTGAATCCACCTGACTGGCACGGCTTGCCGCGACAGTCAGGTGGAATGATGGGTTGGGCGCGGTCATTTCACTCCGTTGCCATTTTCCTGATTTTGCACACGGTTCTCCAATTCCGATCTGTCATCGGAACACCGAGCAATTTTTCACTACTTGCAGCAAGCTTGGATCTGCCCACCCCCTCCGGTGCATGCAGATAAAACACGCTATCGGTCAGATGAAATCTTTCGCTCTCCTTTTTGAGGCTTTCAAGTTTTCTTAAATCAGGATTCTCCGGTGCGAAGGCCAAAAAACCCAGGTGTAAAGTACTGGGGTCGGTTTCCGCCTCTGGAAATGGGTTTTCAGCAATTGCCTTTTCTATTTCATCAAGCCCCAACACGAGAACGTGGGGGGCAAAACCGCGTCGCTTCTTTACTTCAACGCGTATCCTATTGGAGAGCTGTGAGATGTTCTTTTCAGTGCTCTGGAACATTGCATTACCACTCTGAATGTAGGTCTTGATGTTTCGAGCGCCAAGGTCTTCAAGGATGACAACAAGCTCTTTCATCGGCAAGGAATTCTTCCCGCCAACGTTGATCCCTCTGAAAAGTGCAATATACGTATTCATTGGATCACCGTTTGATGTGTCGCCACCATTAACGCCCAACGTTATAGATGAGTCACGACTACAGCTGGCTCCAGCGCCTGTGGTTGGCCTCTTTCATCATAACTGAAGCCTGAACCCAAATACCGGCAATTCTCCTTGCCTGAAATCCAGGTCCTTCGACCGCTCAAAGCCCAATCGCTCGTAAAGCCGCCAGGCGGTCTGCATTGCCTGTGTCGTATGCAGAACAACTTGGGCTTGTCCTTTGTCTCTCGCCAATTGGATACACGCGTTGGCCAGGTCCTTGCCCGTTCCTCTCCCCCTGGATTTGGCACTGACACCCAGAAGACGAATGCCGGAGGCATTTTGTACCGTCGTCGCAATTCCCCCGGAATTATACTCAGTCATATCGCCGAAATAAACTACACCGCCGACCAGCTCGCTCCCGGCTGAGATTGCGACAAGCACCTTGGCATCCTTCCTCTCCGTAAAGCGTTCGATATTGGCCAGCATCTCGTAATAGCCGGGCTGCTCGGCTTGGGTCGGGAAACCTTCAAGCCTTGAATAGACCACGACCATCAATTGGCCGAGCAATTCACACTCTTCCTTCCGGATTTCACGGATGTGCAGGTTTGTCGTCATTGTGTTTCCCCAATGGCTAACGTTAGAAATAACCGGCTGGCCGAGAGATAGTCCCTTTTAAGAACGTGGCTATTTTCGGTCCGGTTTATTGACTTGATAATTGTTATGGTCTCCCTTCAGTCGAAGGATCATAATGAAGGTTCCCAGCAACATTAAACCTTCAACCAAAGGAGGCCAATCTGATGAATTTCTCTGCCCAACAGCACAAGTATTATTGCGGAATCGATCTTCATGCCAGGAAAATGTATGTCTGCGTTGTCAATCAACAAGGAAAAGTACAGGTTCATCAGAACATCGACACCGATCCAGCATTGTTTCTCGAACTCATTTCCCCTACCAGGAGGATGTCGTCATCGGGGTGGAATGCGTCTTCTGCTGGTATTGGCTGGCCGATCTCTGTGTCGCCCAGCAACTCTCCTTCATCCTCGGGCACGCCCTGTATATGCGGGCAATCCATGGCGGCAAGACCAAGAACTACAAAATCGATTCCTATAAAATCGCCAGCCTGCTCAAAGGCGGTAATTTCCCCGTCGCCTATGCCTATCCGGCAGAATGGCGGGCCATCCGCGATCTTCTGCGACGGCGGATGTACATATCGAGGAGGTGTGGTGAGCTCGTTGCCCATATCCAGAACACCAACACCCAATACAACCTACCAGAATTCAACAAGAAACTGACGCGCAAACACAATCACACCGGAGTCGCTGAACGCTTCCAGGATCCCGAGGTCCGAAAAAGCGTCGAAGTCGACCTGGAGATGATAGAATCGCTCAACGAGATCCTGAAAAAACTCGAATGGCATATCGAAAAAACCGCCCGAGAGCATGATTACCACACCTTGTACCTGTTACGGTCCATTTCCGGTGTCGGCCAGATTCTGGCATCCTCTATGAGATTCACGATATAAGGAGATATCCACGGGTGCAGGATTTTTTCTCCTATGCCCGCTTGATCCGGCCTAAAAAAGAGTCTGACGGCAAGTGGACCGGGACCGCCAATAAGAAGATCGGCAATCACCATCTCAAATGGGCCATCAAGGAGGCCGCCATCCTCATGCTCAGGGAGTCCAGCCAGGCAAAACTGTATGTCGGCAAACTGGAGCGCAAATACAACAAGGGTAAGGCGCTTGGCATCTTTACCCATAAGCTGGGCCGGGCCATCTATTTTATGCTCAAAGACCAGGAGGCTTTCAATATGAAGACATTCTTTGCGCCATAGTCTTGGGGCTGGAGGTGTCAGCTTGTTGTCTAACTGAAATCACCAGGGTGGATCTGATGCTCTTGATATACCACATGCAGCTTGACTGCCTCAGAAAGAGTGGACACGATACCCGAAGTTCAGGGGACTTGATTGGCGGCACTTTCCAGCTCCAAATCACTATACAGGTATCTTGCCGAATGATGATCGTGTTCTGCCCCTTGCCCGAGTGACACCCTAACTGGATGGTCGCCACAATCGATCAAGCCGCTTGCTTTGATTGCGCCGGGCCAAGGGTTCGAAATATATTCTGATGCTGCCAGAAGGCAGCACGCTGATTGTCAAAGAGCTTTTTTGGCGAATCAGTTAATCCCGATAGATGTTTGGTGCAGACGCGTTATGCAAACGCCCTGAAACCCGCGACCGAAGACCCAAGTTGGAACCTACGAGTCGGTTGTCAAGAAATTTGCATTCTGAGATGGAAGTTTTGCGTTCTTTTCCCTTTTTCCGATCTTTGGGGGAAGTTTATTTCTTGACAACCGGAAGCCATATAGAGGTTAGGCCCTGTTTTTGTGATAAAGCTGCCAAAGCCAGGAGATTCGAAGGGGAAACCAACGGTTGGCTATGACCTCGGCTCGAAGAAAGTCGTTCCCCGTTGCCTGGTTGACCCGTTTGGTAGTGTTTGTTTTAGTTGATGGAAGTCGTTTATAGATTCTAAATTGTTTTTTTCAACTGCGAGCGCTTTATATAGATCCCACCTGATTTGTAAATTCAGCCAAAAGTCAGCAGATACTCCAAAAAACTTAGCCAGACGAAGGGCAGTGCTGGGTGTTACACCACGTTTTTTATTTACCAATTCATTAACCCGTTGATACGGGACATGAATGGCGTCAGCTAGCTCACGCTGGGTAATGTGCATGGGCACCAGGAATTCTTCTAGAAGCATTTCTCCTGGATGAGTTGGCTCTCTATTTGTTGGAATACGTACCATGGGCACACCTCAATGATAATCTGTTACTTCGACGTCATACGGCCCAGATTCACCCCACTTGAAGCAGATCCCGTACTGCTCATTTATGCGAATGCTGAACTCACCTTTTCTGTCACCAGATAATACCTCAAGTCTGTTTCCTGGTGGAATTCTTAGTTCTTCCAGTGCGATAACAGAGTCGAGTTGATCGAGCTTTCTGACGGCTACACGCCAAATATTCTGTGGGCAAACCTTGCAAGCAAGCTTTGACGCAACGCCATTGTAGATGTCTTCTGTGACTTGATTTTTAAATGTGACAATCATGAAAACATAATAACACGGTTCCCATGCTATTTGAAGGGGTGTTTTTGGGGCTTAACGTAGAGTTCAGCGGAAGCCGCGCTGTTCGCGGCTTCCACTGAAACGATTTGTTCGCTGAAATTTTAATGTGAATGTAAAAGGTTAGGAGATAATGGCTTTACAGTCTTCCATGAGCTGGATGAATTTTCAGCCTGCCATAAATCATAGTTCTTTTGCAGATTCATCCAAAGATCGGGTGTAGT
>JANOIV010000116.1:0-12534 GCA_031407875.1 Desulfobulbaceae bacterium
CCAACATGAACATGGGATTAAAAAATGACCACAGGATTCCCATAAATGAACCGCGGTAACGACCGACAACTTCCCGTTGAATTGAGGTTTTAATGAGATAACGGTTACGCCACAAACTGGCGATCATCTCTTTTGGTGCGATAGAAAATTGCTGCATCAGGACAACACCTCCTCCTGATAAAAAAGGAATCCGATTTGAAAGTTTTTAGTATCCATGAAACTCATAAAATCCGAGTATGAGCAAAAAGGAACTAAACAACTACCTGCTTGAAGCAGGTGGGTTTGCATTCGCGGACTGAAAGTCCAGCAATACCGGCCTTAGCCGGTTGGTACATTCGAGGTCAAATCGATCATTGGGGTCTTTCTCGAAATGATGGGGCCAGATACTCCTGAATCATTCCTTTTATGAGTTCGCCAGAGGTAACATACAATCACCCTCTACCCCAAGAATACCGACCAAAAAACCGTTTTTTGAATAAGCCAACTGCTAGCAGAATTCTACCCGCCTAAAAGGCGGGGATTTTAACCTTTTACAGAAACAATAACCGACAAGCGCATATACCAACTGTCCAGCTGAACAACAACCTTTTTGCTTGTGACAATATCATGCTGATGCCGTTAGCAATGCCCGACAAAATGAGGATCCAACAGCACGGGGAATTATCAATTCCCTGATCTCCGAGTGCAGATAGTTATCGTTCGGACATTTTTGCATGACTTTCCGAGCCGTTTGGATCGCTTCAGCCAGTGCATCCGGTGAAGCAGCCGGAACAAGGTAAATTCCAGCCATATCGGGATTGAGCAATTCACGGATTGCCGGAGAATCTCTTGTAATGAGTGGTTTACCTGAGTGCAGGATCTGAAAAACCTTATTGGGGATCACTCTCGATGCCTTTTCCGATCTCCCGAATATTCCAAGGCAAAGATCCGCCTGATGTATTTTCAGTTGCAATTGTGGATATTCGATCCACTTTATCCATGAAAGATTATCGAGGGGATACTCTTTCAACAGATTTGATATTTTCTCGGCTTCCTGACCATCGCCTACGATAACGAATTTTATAGGTGTTTCAGCAAGCAACCTGGCTGCGCGAATAATCGTTTCGATCCCATGAAGGGGAATAAACTGCCCATAAAACAGCACAGTAAAGTCATTAGAATCATATTTTTTATTCGCTTTTACTGAGCCAATGGGAAAGTTTTCGGGCTCAGCACCAACATAAGCAACATCGATCTTATTGCCAGGCAGGTTATACTGCTTTGAAAAATACTCTGCATGTGCCCGAGTGTCTAATATGAGACGATTGGCTGCTCTGCAGGCAAGCCATTCCCAGCAATACAAAAGCATTGCCATGGGATTATTCTTCGACAGCAAATTTCTGTCACAAACGATGGTGTCATAGAGTGACAAAAATGCATCCCAGACAATCGGTACTCTCCTGATTTTTGCAAACAGCCAAAGCACCAACACGTCGAGATGACCGAGATAGCCGACCACCACCACATCAGGCCGAGGAATGAGCAAAAATCTATAGATAAGAACAGGATAAGCTAAAACCAATTTTATAAAAAAATGGACCTTTCTTCCTATACCCCTTACCTGGCTTTTATCTTCGACATTTTCCCATATCGGTATATGGCATTCCCGGACATGTACTCCATTTTCCTGTAAACCTTTTAGCAGTATTCTGTTCCGAGGTTTTCCTTTATCATAGGTTCCCCAAAAGAGAACTGAAATATCCTTGGCTCTCATCCGGTCAACAACTCTTGCTCATTGTATGTTCGATCTTTTTGATTCTATATTGAAGGTCTTCGAGTAAACGTCGATTAACCGACAGCAAATCGGACAGAAATGCTACGAGAACAACCTGTACACCGGTGCCAACAAGAATTGAGGCCAAAATGAGTGATTGAAGATGTCCGGCCCCGCCGGATGTCATTAAAAAATACAGGAATCGTGCAGATACTCCGAGACCCACAGCAAGCAACAACAGGCCGATAGACATAAAAAACCGGAAGGGTTTGTATACCACAAATATTCTAATAATTGTGGAGATAGACTTTCGGATGTACGAAGGAATACCGCGCATGAGTCGCGACGGTCTTAAATACTTATTCGTTTTTACCGGTATTGATTCCACAGACATATTTTTCTGTCCTGCCTGGATTACCGTCTCCAATGTATAGGTATATTCATTGAACACGTTGAGTCGCATTGCCGCGTCCCTGCTCATTGCCCGAAAACCACTTGTAGCGTCTTCAACCGACGTTTTACTGGCGATCCTGACTACCTTACTGCCAAGTCTCTGTAAGAATTTTTTCATTGCAGAAAAATGCTCTATATCATTAATAGGGCGACTTCCGACAACCATGTCCGCATGCCCTGCAAGAATCGGCTTTACAAGTTGAGGAATATCAAGCGCATTATATTGATTATCGGCATCAGTATTGACGATCACGTCAGCGCCGAGGTTGATACACGCTTCAAGTCCAGCCATAAAACCTTTGGCCAATCCTTTATTTTTTGAAAAATGAACAAAATGATCGACACCATAAGCCTTAGCAACTTCAACGGTTTTATCCTGGCAGCCATCATCAATGACCAACCATTCAACCTTGTCAAAACCTTCCACCTCTCGTGGCAGAGCATTCAGACATATGGGTAAGGTTATCTCTTCGTTATAACAGGGTATCTGGATGATGAGCTTCATTTGCTAGCAATTTCATTAGGTTAAACAGATGAATACTGATGTGACCTTTTGAGATCAAGCAGTAATCCAATATCAAATAGTTTCACAAAAACAATCGGCTTCTCGTTTTTTCTCCAACCTCAGATTTCGAAGCTCAAACAGGAAAATCGGCAATAAAAAGACCCCTCCTAAATAAAGGAAATACAAGTATCTCCAGCGAGGCCAAACGACAATGAACATAAAGGCTGCTTGATACAGAAAAAAGCTTGAATAGAACGCAGAAACTGGAAACCATCTGGAAAGAATAAAAACAACAACCAGGGCGCAGAGTGCGAAAAGACTGTTCCAATACAAAAACCTTCCAGCAAAGAGCCCTTTGAAATCAAGTGTACCTAGAAGTCTTTTTTCCAGTGAAGATACGGAAGTAATTGGAGGACTGACCTTCATTTCGGCACGAACCTCGTCAACGCTGAACCATCGTTGAGGTGGTTCGTGCATATCATTGTTCCAAAGCCATACAGAAGGTGAAGTTCCAAGAGTCTTGACAAAAATCTTCACCCTCTCGGCAAGATAATCTTCCAAATAGTATTCTTCACTAGCATTAGTGATAACTGACTTCAGTCCGCTAACTTTTTTGGCTGTAACTTCTTGTGCAAAGTTGTTCAATTGTCCGTTTTTCTGTAATACATAATCGGGTAACACGAAAAAATAACTCACAAACAGCGTCAAGCTTACAGCAAGAAATTGAAAATATCTCTTTCTCTGATCGCGCAAGAGGAACCATAAGATAACCGGGATGATTGGGAGATAGACGAGTCCGTTATGTCGAAGGGTACACAACAAAAAAAACAATCCAGCTAAGAGAAAAGAATTCCCAACTGATAAACAGATTCGACGATTCTCATATTGTTCAAGATAAAGCATATAAGCGAGAAAAAGTGCCCAATACAAAACTAAAAAGGAATATGGGATATCTTTCCAAAGCGTTATGTTAAAAAAATTGATTGGCAGTGAACATACGCTCAACAAAAAGCAGGGCAAAAGAATATATAACCTCAACCCCTTCCTATAGAGGAAATAAAACAGACAACTTGCAAGAAAATGAAATGTTATCATCTGAATAATGATGATGGTAAGAGGAGCATCAAAAAGATTCAGCGACGCCAGAATGAGAAGTGAGTAAATATAAGGATGATGGTTGGTAAATTGCAACCATCTTGCCTCCTTAAGAACTGTGACAGAGTCCGGGGTCAGACTTCCCGGCCACTCGGCGAGCAGAAACAGGAAATTAACAAAAAGACCGCAGAGGAAAAGGCTCCAGAAGAACCATCGTTTTTCGAGAACAAAAATGACAGATAATAGTCCTGCTGGTGCCACTTTTTTTCTCTCTTCAGTAACTACTGAAACGAACGTGCTCGCCATCAGCCCGCCGAAAATGGCGGTGCAAAACTGGACAATCAACAAAATCAGCCTGAACCGATCTTGATCCAGGCCTTTGAGATCATTATTAATTACTATCTCATTACCGCCTGAATTCTGTATATTCAGCGATTTCCCCGTCCAGTCAGTCACCTCGACTCTATCAACCACTTGTTTATAATAGATTTTCTGAGCAGTATCGGCAAACACATATCGACCTTTCTTATCCAGGATTTCCTTTACCTCAACCGGCCTATCATTAGCTGTAATCTCAATTGCTTTACTCTGTGTCCCTGTTGAAAGGTATATTTCATAAGAGGTGATCTCACCTGATATCTCAATGTAGTCATGTCCATTTGTGAAGATCAGACCTCTTTCGAATCGTTCACCGGATAATTTCACTGGTTCACTGGCTAGGTCCACCTGTATGCCATTGACAAGAATCTGTTCAACAGATACGGATTTACCTTTACCTATTGAATCAAATTGTGCAGGAGATATTCTCAGTTTTTTCAAGGGAATAATATCTTTTACCTGCTGATCTTGAAGTTCAATTTTCAATCCTGCTATCTTTTGGCGAGGTAAATACGCATACCTTTCATTTTTATTCCTGAAAGGGTCAGAAACATATTGAAGAGCACCCTTTCCTTCATCCTTATACACTGCAGGTGTAACCATGAGTTGCTGATTTTTACCATAACCATCAATATATCGAACTGTGCCACTTGTGGTATGAACCTTCGCAAAACCTGCCTGCGGTGCTTTGAAATAATAGAACTGGAAAAGATTCGATTGAGTAATAAAATCTATTTTGCTCCCAGGGAAAAGAGCAAGTTGCCTTCCCTGCATTTCTGCATTGACTTGAAGCCAGCTCCCCCAATGGTGTTTGCCTTCGATCTTAAAGCTTTTTGCATCATACATGTCCTGAGGAACAATCAACCAGAAAAGGTACCCTCTTGAATTAGCCGATTTAAACCCTGCCGGTTCAAAACTCACTGTTTCCAGAGGCATATTATTGACCGGAATATCGGCTGATAAAGTTATCTCTAGAGAATCGTACTCATTATAGCCGTACCCGTAATCCCAATACAATCTTCCCGGGGTCTCTTTTTCTACCTGCCCGGAGAAATGTACCTGCAATCCCGGATAGTATTTATATGAGCAGGTAAAATAGATGAAGAGGAAAAGGAATGTTAAAATTCCAGTCCCAATTACCTTTGTATATTGCGACATGAACAGACAGCCTTTGGCTATGTACCGGATTGGAGAAAAAGATTTTTTTGTCAGATAACCGATACTGAAAGAAGAAAAAATCGAATGTCATCTACCCAGCTGGAACGACAATTTCAGCAGTTTTAAATATATCTTGAGCCAAATGACCTGAGATATCGAACAATCGATTTTACCACCTCAATTCCCTTCGGTTTTCCTTCATGAATACTGCTGTATTGATGAAAGGCTTGAACAAATCCCATTTCACGCACTTCAACTTCTATCGCAAGAGCATCGTCGCCCTCAGGGATGCTGACAACCGGCAGAACCATTTGCGGGTCCTCGCCATAGGCCTCCAAAACAGGATAGGGTTCTCGCCGAAGGCATACGGCGGTCCCCGTAATGTGAATATCATCCCAGTTGTCACCACTCTTCCATGCGGCGATAACCACTCCGGAACTGTCTCCGATAATTCGTATCGATCTAACACAGACTATGCCGATTCGCACACTCGGATCGATTCGAACCCGTACGGAAGCTGAGACACCTTTCTGCGTTACACGACATGTCGACCACTTCCCACTCTTATAACTGTCACTCAGTTCCCCCATGAGGCCGGTACCGCAATCACAATAAACCTGTATGAAATTCAAAGAAGACGACGTAATGGGAGCGCTTTCACGTTGAGTGAGTCTCTCTAGACTCCTGCCATTAAAGGTGTTGTCGCGGATGGCCAGAAAGTGGGAATTATGACCTTCTAAAAAAGAGGTCTTGAGCTCTTGAGTTCTGCTCCCGCATCGGAAAAGGGCTTCCTCAAACCCCTTCGTTGCTTTATCCCAATCAGGCCATTTTTCAGCGGTTTTGATTGCCTCTATTTTTAAGGCAGCAAGAAAAACGGGATCACTCATTAGCTTTTTCAGCCCGGATACCACCTCATACTCATTATCCTTTTTTACGACAATCGCATTTTTTCCGTCTTCAATAAATTCCTCATGCCCGGTTACGTCATAGACAATTGCTGTTCCGCCGCAATGAAACATCTCTAGGGGTGGTCCGAACATGCCTTCCACGTAACTGAGCTTTACGAGCACATCGCAGGATCGGTAGATTTCAGAAGTTTTGTTGATCGGAATGCGGGAAAAACATCTGGTCACTCCAGGATAGGAAAAAACCACAGAAGAGGTCAAAAGCCAAATTTCATCGACTTCTGCCTGCAGACACAAGGCAATAGTCTTCTCAACATTTTTAAAGAAAACGCCTAAAGGACCCTCTACAAGGACCCTCAGCCTGCCCGGTTTCCTCACAGCTGCAATAGGGCCATCAAGCTTAAACAAGTCCTTCCGGATGCCGTTTACTGCAAGCTGGGCATCTCGATTGAAACGATCGAAAATATATTTCTGAATCCAACTCGCTTCAGTAATAATTGGCAATGGGTATCTATATGTATTTTCACACCATTCAGCTAAAATATCAATATCCCGTAATTCACTTAGTTCGGGATTTCTCGCCGGGAAAAAGCGGGACTCGATCGATTGTACAAAATAGACAAAATTACAACTGCGCAATCGTGCAAGGGATAAAACACTTTGCCACCACGTCGCAAGTACATAATCAAAGAGAATATCAGAGGAATCTACAAAAGTCCTCCAGCTAAGTAACAATGCATCAGGATGCCAGGCGCATCTTTCCGGTTCCACCTCATATTCAGTTATTATTGAGACCTCATGCCCCATCGCTTGCAGCCTGACGGCATGTTCAAAAATCACATTGGTCCCACCGCTGATATCAGGCGAACCCAAAAGAAAGGCTATTTTCACTGAGGGCCTCCCCGGAAAATTCGATAATGCCTTTTCAAACCATCAACCCGCTGGAGAAAAAGCAAACCGCTCTTTCTGAAAATAATTGGGGGCCATACGCCGGTTTCAAGTACCGCCTCGGTATTTCTCAGCAAATGTTTGAAATTCTTGAATCGCTGTAACCATCCCGGTGATTTCTCGACACCGAAGCTGGTGAATTCAAACAGCCCGAAATTCTCCAAATGATACAGGTTTGCATAGAAATCCACTTCATTTGCAGTTGGCAGAAAGACCATTCTTGCATGCCGCCTGGCAAACCATTCAAGGCTGGGGCAAGCGGCTCCCGATTTGGCATACAGCCTGGTAAGGTTCTCAAATTGCAAGAAGAGCCCATCTTGGAGCGGTTTAATCCGCCTCTCATATAATTCCCGCTCCGCGGGTAGGTCCAGTACAGTTATCCCGGTCGATTCATCCTTGCTGGTTACTGTGCTGTGTACTGTGCTTTTCCTTTTAATCTGAAGATTTGAGAATCGTTTAAGAGGGAAATACCCATCCGCACTTCCATGAGTAGCCCCGAGCAGCATCTCAAACAACGATCTGTTGTTATTATAGACGTGAACAAAGGGAGTATGGTCAGGATAATCGCTGAATAAGATTCCTTTCTTTTTATTTGCCAGGTGCAGGTCGGTTGGGGACAGCAATCCGATATAATAGCCCTGGACATCGATCTGTTCATCCAGGGCATGAAAGATATTGTTCTGAATGGAACCTTTCCAACCGACATCCACCAGGGCAAGTCCTTCAGTTTCCAGGCACACACCAAAGGATTCAATATATCGCCGGAAATGCTCTTTCTGGCAGTCCCGATGCTGCTTATATCTTTCCTGAAAAAACTTTGAATTGACAAGTTCTTTAAATTCCGACTGGTCTTTAAGATTGAAGTGCCGAGCCTTCTGATCAATTTCTAACGTGGAACAGATTTCATCTGTCTCAAAAAGGGAAAAGTTGAGACTGAGCAGGAACTCCTCAAGGGAAAGATCCCGGTATTGATCAAACAAACGGTGAAAATCTTCTTTCGGCAATGCCCGTAACGAACAGACAAATGTCGCTTTCCTCGATACCAGGAGATAATATGCCTGAACTATCTGTCTCCCGTATACGATATCCTGAAACCGTTTAAACATTTTTCCCAAAAATTCTCCCTCCTTAGAACAGAAAAAAACCGATTTCCTGCCGTCCTTGAGAAGTTGCGAAAAGAGTCTGGCTGTGAACAGCCAGAGGCTGGTTGCCATTTCCGGGAAAAACTCAGCTGCGGGCATTTGGGTAAGTTGTGAAAATCCGACCTCTAGTTGATTAAGGCGTTCCTGTTCTGTGGAATTCGACTTTTGCCAGCTCAGATAAAGTTCTTTTTGAAACGCTGTATCAATAAGATACGATCGAATTCCCAGACCTTGGGGAACGTTGAAGTCCGAATTCTCATTATCTCCGATCATTACAAGTTCCGGGAAACGGCAACCGGTTTTATCTCTTACTATTTCAAATAATTTACCGGAACTTTTGGTCTTTCCATGATCGGCTGAAATAAATATCTCAGAAAACATATCTTCCAACCCATGGGATTTCAACATTCGGTGAAAATGGCTGCTGGGTATGTAGAAATCAGAGAGCAAATATGTTTTGAGGCCTTTATCTCTCAACCAGACCAAGAGCTCAAGGAGCTCCGTTGATACTTTCTGAACTTGAATTTCAACGGCTACCTCCAGATCAGCGAAAATATCAACAAATTCAGCCCTTGAAAGGGAATCATCCACCGTCTCTGTGATTTGGCCAACAACAGAAAAGATCTCTTCGGCCAGCGTATAGAGATTAAACTCGGGGTCGCCTCCTAAACGCACGTTCTTATGACAGAGCGTTACCTCCAACTCTCTGCGAATCTCATACAGCGTTGTGCCAGAGAGCTGTGTGTTGAGGATTTCAGCTAAGTGCTCTGCGGCAAGTATCTTTGTATATTCAGGAGTGATTGTTCGAGAAACCAAGGTATCAAAATAATCAAAACATACGCCATGTAGCGAACTCCAATTTTCGTCAACATATTCTTTGATCTGACGTACGGTTTCAGCTACTGTCTGCTTCAAAGCATACTCTTCATAAAAAAAAGTGAATTAAAAAGGCGAAAAAGCTTATAACAGGAGGATCTTAGAAAAAACAATCCCCTGCCGTAGCATTTTCTGGAATATTCCACTGAGTGGCACGGTGTATTGAATGAATGATCAGAAAAAATGAGCCACATCCTAAAACAGTTTCCTTTAAAAAACAATTCCCGTTCAGGGTATGCCAAAGCATACGAAGAAAATAAGCTGAATCGGTGAATCTCAATCATCCCCTTTAAGACGTTTTATGGTGTCCAGCAGGTTTTGACTTTCTTTACGCAATGCACCAGGGGTCGACTTGTTTTTTACCGCGGCCTCGAAACTCTCACGTGCCAGAGGAATTTTCCCCTCAAAGAGATAATATTTCCCCAGATAGCAGGAAGAAGCCCCTGCCTTCCCTTGATTTGCCGCGAGTTGTCCCAGCTCGAAATAGACCTTGGGATATTCAGGCATCTCCAGAGCCACTGCCTGCAGATATCCCTCGGCCTCGCTCTGTTTTCTCTGCTGCAGCAAGGATTTTGCCAGATAAAACATGGCGTACGAATTGGACTTGTCTTTTTGGAGAACCTCCCGCAGTGTTCTGGTCGCCTCCTTGTCTCGCCCGGCTGCATGTTCAATGACACCTCTGTCGGTCTGCAGAATGGGATGTTGCGGATATGCGGCAATCACTTCATCAAGGAGTTTCAGACTGCTGTCAAAATTGTTCTCCTGGCGGTCCAGCTGAGACATGCCGTATTTGGCCATAGTTACAGCCACGGGCGGTGACTGGGCATTGCTCATGACACTGGCCAGATACGCCCTGAAAGAGGTCTTGTCTTTGACAAGGGACATTACCCGGTATTTGAAGCGCAGAAACTCGAACTCATTGACCGCAGAGTATTTCTTTTCCTCTTTCTCTTCGTTCTCGAGGAGTGACTGGACATAGTCGAGCCGTGCCTCGGAGTCCGGATGGGTGAGGAGATACTGCGGCATTTTCTCACTCCGATAGCGGGCGACCCGGCGCATGGTCCGGAGCATCTTTTCCTCGCCCTCGGGATTTCGGCCCATTTTTTTCAGCCAACCATAGGACAGCAGATCGGCCTCTTCTTCGTCTTGTCTGCCGAAATGCAGCGAGGCGCTTTGACCTGCCGCCAGAGATCCCATCATCAGTGTCGGCGCTGCCGAACCGCTGCCAAGGGCCAGGGCCGCCAGGGCCATGCCGAGAGAGGCGATACCGACGATCTTGCCCTTTTCCATGCGCGAAGCCAGATGTCTTTTCGAAACATGGCCTATTTCATGGGCCATGACCGAGAGCAGCTCGTTTTCTGAATTCATCATGGAGATTAAGCCGGAGTAAAAGAAGATCAGCCCCGAAGGCGCAGCAAAGGCATTGAACTCATTGTCGTTAATGACAAAAAAATGATAATCAAAGTATTGAATTCCAGCCACTTCCAGGACATCTCGACCTAAATTGTTGATGTACTGCGATACATCAGGATCATCAACGAGTTCAAAGGCGGAGCGGACTGTGTACAACAGCTTCTCGCCCACCTCCCGTTCTTCGCCGATGCTAAAACCGGCAGACGACTGCACAGCTCCCAGGTGACAGAGGGCGGCAATCAAGACTATCGAAGTCAATTTTTTATATCGTGTTTTCATGTGCTTTTATCCATTTTACAAGATAGTCCATCCCCTGCTCGGTTGTGACAATCGGGGAATAGCCAAGATCAATTCGAGCCCGTGCCGATGAAAAATAATGCGATTTGGCCAATTGTTCGGCCAGAAATCTCGTCATCCGCGGTTCCTTATCCGGTCTGAAACGAGTGTAGAGGAGCTCTGAGAGAGCCCCCACACCATATGCCAAGGGAAAGGGAATGGCAGAAGAAACCAGCGGAATATCTAATTCTGTAAACAGCGCGTTGATCCAATCCCACAGGCAGACAGCCTCTCCCTGATTGATAAAGTAGGCCTTACCGGCAGCTGTTCCGCTGGCCGAGAGATTGTCCGCCGCCAAGACATGGGCATAGGCTACGTTATCCACATAGGTGATGTCCACCATATTTGTGCCCGGGCCGACTTTTTTCAGAAGCCGCTTGCGCCCGCTGGCCAGCAGACGCGGAATGAGGTGCGGATCTTCCGGCCCCCAGATGAGATGCGGTCGGATAGCACAGGTCAGAAGAGCGGCATCATTTGCGGCAAGGACCATCTTTTCCGCCATCGCCTTGCTCCGCGCATAATGACAGAGAAATTTTTCGGCATAGGGCAGCGACTCATCGCCACCTCTGATATCCCGGCCGTTAAACACCACAGATGGGGTGGAGGTATAGACCAGACGGCTAACGCCTTGGGCCCGGCAGGCCTGCAGGACGTTTTCGGTTCCTAAAACATTGATGGAATAATACTCCTGCCATTTTCCCCAGATCCCTGCCAGGGCGGCGACATGGAAGACCGCATCCACCCCTTTAAAACTCTCGCGCAAGAAGTCGAAATCCCGGATATCGCCCTGCAGGCAGTGGCCACCCAGTTGGGCAACCTCGGGATAATGATGCCGCCCGACGACACGGCAGGCGACTCCCCGCTCGATCAGCCTCTTGACGATGGCCTTGCCGACAAAGCCGCCGCCGCCGGTAACCAGGGCTGTTTTCATGGCCTTTGCACCTGTCCTTCTGCCCAAACTGCCAGTTTTTCCCTAAATATCTTGGCGTTATGACGGATATCCACCGGGAAGTCCGGATGAATCAGAAAAAACCGGATATCTCTCGTCAGGTCGCTCTTGCCTGCCAGTTCCCGGACCTCCTGCAGAATGTCCTCCTGAGATCGGCTTACGTTTTTCCGTGGTTCGATGATCATTACGGGCTTCTGAATTCCAGAATTCTCTTGAGCGGCAATGCCCACCAGGGCCGAGCGGAACACATCCGGATGCTCGTTGACAATGGCCTCACAGGGAATGGCATAGAGGGTTCTGTCTGCCGTCATCACCCGGTGGGCCTTTCTGCCGCAGAACCAGAGGCGTCCCTCATCATCACAGTAACCCGTATCGCCCATACGGTGC
Source organism: Desulfobulbaceae bacterium (assembly GCA_031407875.1). Lineage (GTDB taxonomy): Bacteria > Desulfobacterota > Desulfobulbia > Desulfobulbales > Desulfocapsaceae > Desulfoprunum. The sequence continues at coordinate 12,299 of JANOIV010000116.1, forward strand.
CAGAAGGTCTGGCCATCGCTGATCTTTGCCAGCCGGGTCTCCTTTTCGTTGTTTGCATAAGACTTGGTGACCACATCTCCGCAGACGATAATCTCGCCGATCTCACCGCGCGGCATCTCTTCCACCTTCCCGTAATCAGGCAGAGGGCCATCAGAGATACGGATAATCCTGACCTCAATCCCCGGCAAGGGCCTGCCGACGCAGGTACCCTTGCCTTCTCTGCTCTGTCGCCAGGT
>JANOIV010000141.1:0-8623 GCA_031407875.1 Desulfobulbaceae bacterium
GACCACCTTTTCATAGAGGGGCTTGCCAAATACCACCGCATCACGGATAGCACGGGCCGTCGAGACATTGTGGACCACGACTCCCATGGCCGAGGGCAGGGCCATGGCCGGCACCTTGCGTCCGGTGATGGCCTGGATGAGCTGCTTTTCCGAACCCTGCGGGTATTTGACCTGCAGGGCATTGACGGTCAGCGAATACGCGGCGGTGGAACCGGCCCTGGCCGCCTCGGTCATGGCCAGAATGGCATCCGGTTTGTTACTCTCAATACCGATATGGCACTGTTTGATACCCAGTATTCTCAGGATGATCTTGGCCCCCTCGACTATCGCCGCGGCATGTTCGAGCATCTGCCGGTGATCGGACGTGATATAGGGCTCACACTCAGCACCGTTGAGCAGCAAGGTATCAATCGGATTGTCGGGAGGAGGACTCAATTTGACATGGGTGGGAAAGCCGGCGCCGCCGATACCGATAATGCCGGCGGCCTGAACCCTGGCCAGCAGTTCCTTGGGATCGTCGGCCTGCCATTCCCCGGCCTGGTACTGCCGTGCTTCCGCCGCGTGGTTCACCGTAATGGTGATGGAAGGGGCGGAAACCCGCATCGGGTGCGCTGACATCCCGAGATCCTTGATCTTACCGGCAACCGGGGCATGCAGCGGTACGCCCAGCCCTTTTTTAACCTCGCCGATGACCTCCCCTTCCTGAATCTCCCCGCGTTTGGCAACCGTGGGAGTGCAGGGGGCGCCGATATGCTGCCCCAGAATGATCTCAAGTTCATCGGGAACAGGCATCAATTCTATGCTGAGTTCGGATGTCTGCGCCTTTGCATCTCGCGGATGGACACCGCCTTTAGGAAAAGTCAGTAAGGATATCATAGTATAAAAACGTCAACTGGCTAAGGTATGCGGTACGTGAGACTGCACTGCGAGCACAAACGTCCCGGGTTTTACAACCTCCTCGATCCGAAGAAGTATCTTCATTACTGATCATAATGACCATCACACGCTCTTTTGTTTCCGGACTGCTATCCCGCAGTCGACAGGAAACAGCAGAGAAGCGTGATCAGGCAATGCCACCATAGTATTTCATAAACTGGATACGTTCAAAAGCGGCAGGGTTCTCCGCCTGCTGATAGCTCAGTTTTCCCCTGAAATCTTCGATGCTGTTGTATGATTTTTCTTCCATCCATTTTTCCAGGCCATCGAGCAGGGTATTAATCTGGCCGGAACCGTTCTTATAGAGGGTGGAAACCACCTGTACCGCTGTGGCCCCTACAAGAAGTTGTTTGATCAGGCTGCTGCTGTCATGAATGCCGGTCGAAGCGACCAAATCCTTCTCGATCATCCCGGAAAGCAGGGCGATCCAGCGCAGTGTATCATCATTGTCTTCAGGTGTACTGAAAATATCGGCCGATTTGACTGTCAAACGGTCGATATCGACATCGGGATTGAAAAAACGGTTGAACAGGACAAATCCACCGACCTTACTCTTCCAACTCAGCCTGGCAACAAGATTTGCAAGAGAAGATGAATACTTGCTCAACTTCAGGGCTATGGGAATGGAAAGCGTTGAACTGACCTTCCCCAGGATATTGAAGTAGAGATTTTCGTTTTCCTGGCACGTCATTCTGGGGTTGCTGGACAAGAGAGCAATATTGAGTTCAAGGGCATCGGCACCCGCCCTCTCAACCGATTTGGCAAAAGACACCCACTCTGCGTTCGAGACACAGTTGATGCTGGCGATCACGGGGATATCCACCGCCTTCTTGGCCTCGGAGATGAGTGCAATATATTCCTGAACCGCACTGCCCCGCGTATACTCACGGACATAATCCGCGGCCTCGGGATAGTCGGTATTGTAGCTCGCCATATTGCTTGCAAGCTCAGCCTGGATCTGCTCCTCAAACAGTGATTTCAAAACCACGGCACCGGCATTGTTTTCCGCCAGTTCCCTGATCTTGGCAACTGAGTGTGTAAGCCCGCAGCTTCCCACAATTATGGGGTTCTTCAACTTCAACCCGAGATAGTTTACCGAGAGATTTTTCATAATGTCCCACTCGCTGTCAGGTATTCAGGAGTCAGCTCCTGAGGAGAAACCCGGCATCTTCCATAAAACGGAAACCAGGACTGCCGGGCAAGACTGCCAGACTGCAGTGAACAGAGACTGTTCGCTCACGTTTCCGTAACAAAAACCCGCTATAAAGGCAAGGACTATTCAACGTAAAACACGCCCATTCCGAAGAAGAAAAACACGTTCAGACTACTGTAAATTGTTCTTTAAGTTTGTCCCCTCAAAATCAATCCCAACTGTTCTATGACATTAGGCATTGTTTCCATCATAATGTTTTGCTTGATTTTCTCATCAGTGCTCACTATGCTTCCGAACAATGATGGTTTGACGCATCGTTGGGGGAGTTTATTCTGTCTTGATTGATTGTGCTATTCATCGCATTCCTTGTAACAGCCAGAGCATATTTCATCGGAGAAGTCACGTGGTGCAAAAAAGGGAACACACAGAAGTGAGACAACAACAGATTGTTGACGCTGCCGCAATCCTGATTTTCAAATACGGCAGCGAGCACCTGACTGTCAAAAGGATCGCAGCAGAAGTCGGCATCTCTGAAGCGGCCATCTACCGCCATTTCAAGAGTAAGAAGAGCATCCTCTCCTTTTTACTCACCCATATCGAAGAGGTCCTTCTCAATGACATCTCACCGAAAACTGTAGCCAATGAATCAGTGACACTCGACATCATTGAGAAAATAGTCCGGACTCACTTCTCCACGATTGGCATGCGTAAAGGGATTTCATTTCAGGTCATCGCGGAAATCATCAGTCTTGGCGATCGAGTGTTAAACAAACAGGCATCTCTGACAATTGAGAAATACATTTCCCGTCTGAAGGAACTTCTGACAGATGGAGTCCGGGATGGTGCCGTCCGCCAAGACATCGACCTAGAGGCCGCTGCTACTTTGCTTTTCGCCCTCATTCAGGGACTGGTAAACATCTGGTCCCTTAGTACTGGCAGCTTCAAGTTAGTTGAAAAGTTCACCTCCCTTTGGGAGGTCTACCGCGAAGCCGTCGCCCGCCGCTAAAGCTCCTTGCCGGTTTCGCCCATAGAAACTATTCTGCCACCTGCAGGAGAGGCCCCCTCCCCCACGCTCACAGAGCATCAGAAAATTCCTGGTGTATTGGAATCATTCTCAGTAAGACGGTACCTTTCTTTTGCCAATAACCCTTCATAATAATCTCTTTGACAAGTTAGTAAGCGCACACTACTAAGTTAGTTAGTGTTTACTTGTGTAACCCAGGCCTGACGGACATGACTCCTTTAGCTGATGCTGCCTGGGGTTATGATCTTCGAAAAAATAGTGGGCTCTGGTCATCAAGAAAAGGAGAATAAATATGCAGTATTTATTTGTGGTTGTTTGCTTTTCAGTCACCGTGGCGGGAATGTCATTTGTTAGGTCTCTGGATCTGGGTGCTGGATTAACGGCGGCCCTTATTGTTCCGCAGATATTTCTAGTCATTTATAGCATGGCCAGAATAAAGCCCCAAGAACCAGAGGCTGAACAGCGTATTGCGAAATAACGAATATCTGTGACTTTTAAAGAGGTCACTCTTTCTATAAGCAAAAAAAAAGGGCAGACTCCTTATCAGGACTCTGCCCCTTTTTATTATCCAGCGAAGAGATTTTTTTAAATCGACAGGTTAAAACACAAACTGACAAGCTTAGACCGATGAGGTCTGGTCAAAGTCTCTCTCATTTCCCTAATTTCTTTTTATAGGCCTCTTTGATTTTTTCCATGAGGAGGATTAGATCAACAGGCTTGATGATATAGTCGAAGGCTCCAAGTTCCATACCGGTGATACCGGCCTCGAAGGACCCGTGTCCGGTCAGGAGGATCACCTCAATAGTTGGATCAATGGCCTTCATCTGCGAAAGCACAGCAAGACCACTCATGTTAGGCATCTGAATATCAAGAACCATGACATCCGGCATAAAGCGAGAGACTGAATCTAAGGCATCTTCACCAGAATAGACGCTCTCCGCCTCGATATTACGCAGTCGCATACGTTCAGCTAGAGTTGAAGCAAACTCCCTCTCATTGTCGACAACTAAGACCTTGATTTTTCGTGTCTTGCTCAACGTGATCCTCTCAGCAACAGGTGATAAGGGAATAATTAACAGTGAAATGGCGACCGAGAGTATTGCCGACCGCTATCTTTCAACAAATTTTCACTTCGCAAGCAGAATTGGCATGCCCATGAGCGGCCAGAAGATCGTCACCATCAGCCAAACAGCTACCATCAGCACAACACTTGCCATTATGCCGTAGCGGAAGAATTCACCAGCGGTGAACTGCTTGGAGCCGTATGCGATAGCATTCGGCGCTGCACCGATCAACAAGAAGAACGGCATACCGGCTGTTGCCAGAGCAGCGAAAAAGATGACTTCTCCAGCCACGCCGAGATAGGGAGCGATAACCAGGGCAACCGGCAGTGAAATGGCGATGGCCGCCACGTTCATGATGAAGTTGGTCATGACAAGGACAAAGAATGCAATGCCAAGAATAAACACAACTCCGGAGGCCTCCTTGAAGAGAGCCAGCCAGTTTACCGCCAGCCACTCGGCGGCATGGGTCTGCCAGAGGCAGAAACCGATGGACATCGCACCCCCGAAGAGCAGGATGATGTTCCAGGGGATATCTTCAAGATCTTCAACCTTCAGGATATCAAGAACGAAAAATAGCAAGGTTGATGACAGCAAAATAGCTGTCTTATCAATAGTTTTAAGCGCCGGAACCCAGTTTTTGGCAGCGATGACGATAATGACGGAGAGGACGATTAGCAGAGTTAGAATCTCATTTCTACTCCAACCACCCAATTCAGTGTACATCCGTTTAGCTCTCTCCTTCAGCCCTGGTATAACGGCTTTTTCTGGTTTGCACAGGATCATCATCATACCCCAGATCAGCGCCATCATTATCCAGCCCAAAGGAAGGAGGTAATAGGTCAGTTCGAAGAAACTAATCTCTTTGCCGGTCATTTCTTTGAAGAATGCAATGGCCACAGCAGCCCGAGCAGAACCAAGCAGGGTAATGATACTACCGGCACCGGCTACATAGGCCATACCAATAAACAGCCCCTTGCCGAATTTGGTCGGCTTGTCATCGTCGGAATAGAGAGCGTTGATCGCCATTAGGAGCGGGAACATGGTGGCCGCCACCGCTGTATGGGCCATCAGATGGGTCAGGGCCACGGTCATGACGAAGCAGCCGAGATAGATCATGCTCGTCTTTTCCCCGACAATGGACAGCATCTTGTAGGCCATCCGTTTGGTCAGACCGCTTTTGGTGAATACCAGACCAATGACAATCGAGCCGAAGATGAAAAGGACAGACGGGTCCATAAAGTCTTTGAACGCCACTTCCGGCTTACGGATGAGAAACATGGCCTGGATTACGCCAATTGCGATACCAGTCACACCGATCGGCAGGACTTCAAAGATCCACCAGGTGGCAGCCAGGGCGAAGAGTGCGAGAGCCCCCTTGCCCTGTACGGAAAGGCTAAAGTGTTTCCCCATCGGATCGATGGCATCAGGCCAGGCCGGGGCATAATAAATGATGCAAAACAAGGCGACCCCCAGAAAAAGGAAGAACACTCTTTTCCAGTCAAACGGCGCCTTGACCTCCGCTGCTTCGACAAATGTTGATGACATGCTATTGATCCTCTCTTCTCTATTTGGAATTCATTGAGATAAGTTTATCGCCCAAGGCTCCGAAGATCTCAGCGAGTTTGACCACACCTATCAGTTTGCTGTTTTCTTCGACCGGCAACACTGACTCCTTGCAGATGACCATGACCGCCATGGCATGGATAAGCTCGGTCGTAGCGGGCAGGACCCGGATACCCTTCTCGATGACCTTGGCCAGAGATGCGTTCAGATGATGGACACCCTCTTTGATCATCACACCGTCTAACAGGGTGGTCAGATCACTATATTCAGCGGTTTTTCCCTCAAAACGCTTGATGTCGACAGTATCAAGCAGGGTGGAAAAGAGGACCTTCAATATCCCCTGCTGGGTAACCCGTCCGATCAAGGCACCTTTGTCATCAACCACCATCAGCTCACTGAAGCCGCAGGGACCACTGCTACCGATCGGACAGAACGACCGCAGCTGTTGAATTGCCTCCTGCACCTTGCTGCTCTCCTTCAGACAGGGAAAGGCGGAAAGGGGGAGCATGATGTCACGTACAGTCTGATTTTCGGTGCTCACAGATATTCTCCTTCTTGTGGTAAACTTTGTATATCGTTTGACTTTCAGCTGTTTTCATCGCGGCCTTGACTCTCTTCTTATATCTACCAGCCTTTGGTATGGAGGATCTTCTCGATCTCCTTGACACTCTTGGACTGCAAAACGAGCATCCGCTTATCCTTAGCCTCACTGATCTTGTCCATCAACTCGGAGATATTGACCGGCTTTTGCAGGAAATCCTCGGCCCCGAGTTTCATCGCCTCGATGCTGGTTTTGATCGAGCCCTGACCGGTGAGCATGATGATCTCGGCGTCCGGCTGCTTGGCCTTGATCCTCTTCAGGGTCTCAAGTCCGTCAATGCCGGGCATTGACAGGTCAAGGACGATCAGGTCATAACCCTCTGTATTGGCACTGGCCACCGCATCCTCACCGCTGGTCGCAGTGCTGACTTTAAGTCCCCGTGTCTCAAGGCGTTCAGCCAAGGTCTTCAGGAAGTCAACTTCATCATCTACCAGCAGCACCTTAGCCTTCAATTCTTCTGTCATATCTTTCTCCTCGCTCTTTTGAATATCTCATAAGGAGGGTGTGAGCACAGAATGCACCCTCCCGTAGGTTCTATTTATGCTCGGTGGCAGGCGCTTCGACGGCAGCAGGAGATTCGCCATTCTGGAGGGCCATCGCAATCTTCTTGGCCTTGCAGTTCTCGACCGGGCAGCTGATTGCCGGCTCCTTGTGTGTCCTGGAATCAGCAGGATGCCAGCCCCAGACAAAGAACATGACCATGAAACCAACAATATAGGCCAAGGTCACATGCCAGCCCTTGCGAAGCCAGAGCATGACGTTGCGGCCTTCTGGAAATTTATTGGTGATGGCAACACCGGCTGAGGAACCGAACCAAATCATCGAGCCACCAAAACCCACGGAATATGCCAAAACACCCCAGTCATAGTGGCCCTGCTCAAGACAGAGCTTGGTCAGCGGGATGTTATCGAAGACAGCCGAGACAAAGCCAAGAACAAAAGCGGTCATCCAGGAAGCATCCGGCAGAGTCTCAACCGGCATCATCGAGGCGCACATGACCAGACTCAAGAGAAAGATGGTGCCCATGATCGAGGCAGGTACCTCTTTCCAGGGGATCGGCCTGATAAGAGCGCCGAGAATAATGGCGGCCCAAACACCGAGGGCTGGCATGTCCAGGTAATAGTTGGTGAGAATTGCCCCGGCCAGAATCATGGCAACGATGACGATCTTCAAAAAGTCGATCCGGACTCCGCTGGTGTCGGCGAGGATTACCGGCTGGAGTTTAAACTGCTGATGACCTGCGAAAAAGGCGATAATCAGAATAGAAACGCCGGAGGCGATAAAGGCATGCAGGACTTCCAACGGACTGACACCGTCGATCCACATCATTGTCGTGGTTGTATCACCGACCACGGATCCAGCTCCGCCTGCATTGGAAGCGGCGACGATACCGGCGATATAGCCGATATGGACCTTGCCTTTGAAGACTACTAAGGCGATGGTGCCACCGATCAGAGCGGCTGCGATATTATCGAGAAAAGAAGAAAGGATGGCGACAAACACCAGCAGGACTGCCGGTCCCATCCAGCCGGAAGGCAGATATTTCGGTAGCACCTCGGGGACTCCGCATTCCTCGAAGATTTTAGCCAGAATGCCGAAACCGAGGAGGAGACCGAGCAGGTTTAACATGATAGGCCATTCGCCCTGCCGCTGGTGCTTATCCATGAGCTGGTCAAGTATCGGAGTCTCGCCGATGAGATGTGCGACGAGATCAAAACCGCCATCGAAGAACAGCTTGAACAGAGTTATGACGGCGAGGCCGATCACCGCCACATAGAAAGTCTGGTTGTGAAACAGGGCCACACCGAGCAGCACCAGGGCAAAGAGGATGAACTCCACCCGGATGCCAAAAAGGGTTGGGACATTGGGATCGATAGCCCCGCCACTACCCGAGGCAAAGGCCAGGGCAGGTGCAAATACCAACAGGAAGGCCATCAACCCCCATGCAATATTGCTTTTTGAAAAACTTAGTAATTGTTTCATACTCCTCCTTGTAAATTTTCTATAACCTTTTTCTCAACCTTACCTGTTAAACCAATAGTGCCACCCGAAGCCTGCCATTGTGCAAATTTCAACAACTAGGAGCTCCGGAAGTCGTATTTTATTAGCAAACTTCATGCCATAAGGTATTAATGAACGCACAGAAGTAAGTAAGTACATACTTATGCAAGTTATTACTTACTTGCAAGGGGATATTATTTCAGGAATAAATCTTGGGGAAAATCACAATTCCAAATCATATGTTCCATAACGGTTCATTAGGTGCCTAAATGTTCAACATG
>JANOIV010000166.1:0-4301 GCA_031407875.1 Desulfobulbaceae bacterium
GCTCGGGTCGGTGGCCGCCATCACGTCACTGGTGTCGGCGGCGAGATAGAGGAACGGGTGCAGAAAGATCTTGTGGTCGTGGTCTCGGTTGACAAACTGCGCCACTGCGTCATGCACGGTCTGGTTCTTCTCGTGCTTCAACTCCAGCGCCACAATGGGCAGGCCGTTGAGGAAGACAACGAAATCAATCTCCTGGTTGGTCTCGCCGAAGTAGAAATGTGGACGGAAGGTGATGCGGTTTTCACCGTATTTTGTGGCGGCGGCGCTCTCGGCGGATCGGGGCCTGGGATAGAACAACCGGAATTCCAGCCCGCGCACCTTCAGGCCGTGGCGCAGCAACAGCCACAACGGCGTATGCGCCAGTTCCTTGCGCAGAGCCTTGAATACCTCGTCCCGGGCGTCCGTGCTGTAGGCCTCCGTGAGTTTTGTCAGCGTGTCGGCCTGGGTGGCGCTGAGAAAGGCCCACAGTTGATCCTCGGCAAGGCAATGTTCGGTGTCGGTGATGTCGGCCTGTGCGAGCACACCATAGCGGTGAACACGGACGAGGTAGTCGGCGATATGCTGCTGAAAGGTCAATTCAGGGGCCTTCTTTTTTCTGGCCATGGTCAGTCCTCTTCCACCTTCAATCTTTTCGCTTTCCCGGTTGACAGTTTTTTGTAGTTCCCATCCGAGATAACCTGCTTACCGGTCTGGGCCTCAATGTCCTTGCGCGTCCTGCCGGCCACCGCCCCACCGTCCCGGGCGTCTTTTTTCAAAGGCTTCATCCCGTGCGAATCCCGGTCCCGGTGCAGCTCCGTGGTGGTTGCCTCGGCCAGCATGGTCAGAATCAGCTCGATATCGGTCATGTGATCGCGGAGGTTCTCCCGTTGCAGATCTTTGACCTGTTTATAGTCATCGACCTTCAGGTCGAAGGTGCCCTGCATAATCTCATTGGTCAGGATGGCGTAATCTCTGGTCGTTTGTGCACCCCGGTTTCGCCATTCATCGGTCAGATCCTGGCGGACGGCAATGCCCCGCAACCTCTTGTCAATCCACTCCTTGGGGTAGCCCTTTTTTTCGTAGAGTTCCTGCATCCGGGCCATGGCCAGCTCGGGGTTTTCGATTTCGTCGATCCGCTCTTTACCGACACGGGCCAGCCAGCGTTTGAACGGTTCGGCCTTGGGGCTGGGAATGGACTGGATCAGGCGGAAGAGGCCTTCGGTATTCCAGCACTGGATTTTTTGACGCCCACCGGCTGTCGCAAACTCCAAGGCAAGGGGGGGGGCAAATTGCCCCCCCCCTTGGAAAGCCACGGCCAAGGAGGGATCGCGCCGACGCATATCCCTGAGGTAACCGGAGGGATTGGCGGAATCGGTCAGGGCGGCGATGATGTCGGTGATGACAAACCACCACTCATTGTTGTGCATCGTGCGGCGGATTTCACGCTTTTGAAAGAGTGCCATGCGGTCTTGGTGGTTGGCGTTTTGTTCATTCATAATAAATCCTCGGTGATCCGTCGTTGGCCGGTGACACATTCGTGAATCAGCGATTTGCGGTAGGCGAGCAGGGTTTCCATTTGCCGATTCAGGACTCCCGCAGGGCGGGCAATCTCGTTCGTAGCCTTATGTAGTGATGACATTGAATTCAGGGCGGTGCATTGACTGTCCAAATAGATTGCAATCCGCTTTTGTTCTGGCATTGTTGGAAGTGGCAGTACAAGTGATCCAAACTCTTTATCTCCAACAGCTGGATAACCGACACCCGTTGCTGCCGCCTCAAAATATTGACGTGCGTAATCGGATATGAGGATGTAGTACAAAAACTTAGGCCATAGGGTGTTCTCATATGGCTGCACGACGTTAAATCCTGTCGAGCAGACTAAACCCTCTGGGTCATTTGCGAAGAATGTTACAGCCTGAAGATTGGGCCGAACGGAAGAAATAATTGTGCTGTTCAGGAAAACCAAGCGGCGAGCTCGTGATGGAGCATCTTCAAACCGAAGCCGCTCTATTGCGGCTTTGTCGACAATCCCGAAGTAATCCATGTTAGAAATTTCGAGATAGAGAAACTCAAAGCCTGGATCTGTACTTGCTGACAACGAGATACGATTGACCGAACAAAGGTCTTTCAGTCTATCTGCTTTCCAGTCGAATGGAAAAAGGCTCATTGGGAAGCTCCTCCCTTTTCGAGGAACCTTGCCATCTTTTCCGCCACTTTCTCCAGCCTCCAAAACTCGGCCAGTAATTCTTGCGCGGGCGTGGGCGGCTGGTAACGGTAGAAGTATTTATTCGGCAGAATTTCGTAACCGAGCTGGGGGCTGTCCTCCCAGCGAATTATCGGCTTGGCAATCTCCCGCTCCAAAAAAGCCGCGATATCCTCGCCGTGCGGGATGTATTCGTCGTCCTGCACGTAATGCCGATGCGTCCACAGGGCGGAGAGGATTTCCGGCCGGTCGCCCAGGGCGCTTTTAAGCTTCTTGGCAGCGCTGTCCGTCGGTTTGAGGGTCAATTTAATGGTCTTTTCTGCCTCATCTACCTTTACCCGCACCTGGAAGGTGAGGTCGCTGTCATGGAACTTCTGCTCCTTGGCGAGGTTGGCGGCGGTAAAGGCCTTCTCAAAAGGCTCGGTGACGATGGCCGGCTGGTCATGCTCGTCGGTCTGCCAGAACACCACCTTGACCTTATGGAAGGCGAAGTCCTTGTCGCGGAACAGCTTTACCTGCTCGTCGTCAAAGCCGGGGTTCCAGCCCTGTCGGTAACGCTCAGCAATCCATTGCCGATGCGCGTCAGTCATGCGGTTGCGCTTGTTGCCAAAGGATTTCGGCTCCTTCTCAAACTGCTTGCGGGCATCGATGAGCATCACCCGCCCTTGATGGTCGGCGGGCTTGTCGTTGCGCAGCAACCAGATATAAGTAAAAATTCCGGTGTTGTAAAACATCTGATCGGGCAGCATAACGATGGCGTCAAGCCAGTCGTTCTCGAGAATCCAACGGCGGATTTCACTCTCACCCGAACCGCAATCGCCATTGGAGAGCGGCGAACCGTTAAAGATGATGGCGATGCGGCTGCCACCCCTCGCAGGTGCCTGCATCTTGGCCAGCATGGTTTGCAAAAACAGCAGCGCCCCGTCGTTGACGCGCGGCATGCCGTCCTGGTAGCGAGTCTCTACCAGCTTGCGGGCTTCCTTTTCGTAGCCGTCCTTACCGCCCCAGGTAACGCCGAAGGGCGGATTGCTGAGCATGAAGTCGAAGCGGTGGTCCGGTCCGGCCAACTGGTCGCCCGGTTCGCGGCTGGTGAGATCGTGGGGGATGAGCGAGTTGCCGAGAAAGACCTTGGCCTGTCGGTCGTTCTTGATCAGCAGGTCGGCCTGGCAGATGGCATAGTTGGTGGGCGATAGCTCCTGGCCATGGACGGTGACGAACTTCTCGACCTTGTCGCGCTCTTCCGCGCTGGCGGTCCGGTCGAGCAGGTGTTCCTTGGCCACCGACAACATGCCGCCGGTGCCGCAGGCCGGGTCGTAGATCGAGAGGTGCCGGTCGGGGATGGGGATTTCCAACAGCTCGACCATCAGCCGGATGACCTCGCGCGGGGTGAAGTGCTCCCCGGCCTCCTCGCCGCTTTGTTCCGAGAAGCGCCGCAGCAGTTCCTCATAGATATAGCCCATCTCAAGACCCGAGAGCTGCTCCGGGCCAAGCTCCAGTTCCTTGTATTGACTCAGGATCGGGGCGAGTCGGTTGTTCTTCACCATCGTGGTGATGGTGTTGCGATAGTTGAAGTGCTCGATGATGTCGTCGACGTTTTTCGAAAAACCGTTGATATAGGCGCGGAAATTCGCCTCCAGCAGGGTATGATCTTCCTCGTAAACCCGGCGCAAAGTCCAGGTGGTCGTGTTCGAGAAGGGCGACTGCTGGCGATTCAGTTCGAGTTCCTTGACCAGCTTGGCGAGTTCCGTCTCGCTGAGCTTGGGCCGCCGGGGCCAACACCTCGACGCTTTTGGCCTCGCGCCAGGCCAAAAGAACGCACTCCAGCCGCCGGACGCCATCCGTACTTGTCAGCCGGCACAGCCTTGGCGAGTGACACAAGCTTCCCTTCAAGGTCGCTCACATCTTTCATGAGATCGGCCACAAGCGCGCTACTCTGCGCTTGGCCCGCGCTGCCGAGCAGTGCGACGGCCGCGAGTGAGAAAACAAAACGCTTCGGAATGGTCACGGATATCTCCTATGTTGAAACCAGCGCCCAAGAATATAATCCCTCCAACTCCCCCCGAGGAGTAAGGGCCGTTTGCCAGCAATAGCCCCCCTCTCTCCCGTCTCCAACCTCCCG
>JANOIV010000183.1:0-13067 GCA_031407875.1 Desulfobulbaceae bacterium
GGGGACCCAGAGCGATGAATACAAAAAGATGTACGGCAGATCAACTAAGCCCCTGCTGCCCGTCTATTTTGGTTTTGATGACTCTTCCATACAACCAGATCAAGGCGACCGTCTTAGCCAGAACGCCAAGTATCTTCTTGATAATCCGGGGGTCAGGGTCGTGGTCGAGGGCAACTGTGATGATCGGGGCACAAGCGAATACAACCTGGCTCTTGGCGAAAAGAGGGCTGAGAGTGCAAAGAACTATCTCATACAGATGGGTGTTGAAGAGGCCCGCCTGCAGACACGAAGCTTCGGTGAGGAGCGTCCCCTCATGCCGACAAAGGGCGAGGCCTCCTGGGCCGAAAACCGCCGCGATGACTTTGTCATTGAAGAGTAAAAGAGTCGCCGGTGCCGGTACGCCAGAGATCCTTTCGGATACTGAGTGCCGGCCGGCCTGAACGCCTTCCTGCAATCTTCCCGCGCTTCCCTGCAAGCCTCTGCAGAACCTCCACATCGTTTTTTATAGTGATGCCGACCTGTCCGTGACGACCGGAATTCTTCACCAGCATGCCAGTCCTGTGACTTCCCTTCAAGAAACAGCTAATCCATAGTTCCCGTTCAGCCGATACAACACTTGAAAAGATGAAAAGACCTGAGGGTGTTTTCATCTTTATCGACACGAAGTCAGAGCAGAGACGGAATCGCCTTCATACAAACCGGATGCGAAAGGGTTGGCCATCGATAATCGGGCTGATCCCCATCTTGACCCAAGAACACGTCATCGGTGCAGCTTATGAGTCAATACACGGTACAGCGAGGCGATACCATCGCCCAGGTGAGCCAGCGACTACAGACAGACTGGAAGACCCTGCGCAGCCAGAATCCCGAAGCGGTCGGCAAATCCCAAAGAAACGGCAACTGGTTCCTGCGGGAAGGGGCAACGGTCAAGGTTGAGCAGAAGAGTTTTGCCGCTGTCCTCGATGAGACCAAAATTTTAACCGCCACTGCCGCAACGCCGCAGGGAAATGCCTCGACCGGCAACGTGGCAGAGTATACCGTAAAGGCCGGAGATACCCTCTGGGGTCTGGCCGTAAACAAATTTCACGTCAATCTGAAGGACCTGATCAAAGACAATGACATCAAGGACCCGGACTCTATCCAGATCGGCCAGCAATTGCACATCCGCAAAGTCACCGTCGCAACCGAAGACGAGGTAACGGCCAGCTGGTATGGCAAAAACTTCCATGGCAAACCCATGGCCAACGGCAAACTTTACAATATGTATGCCAATACCATTGCCCACAAGGATCTGCCGCTCGGCACCGAAGTCGAACTCAACAATCCCCGCACCGGCGAATCCACCAAGGCTGTGGTGACCGACAGGGGACCTTATATCGAAGGACGCGATGTCGATCTTTCCTATGGCCTTGCGCGCAAACTCTCTCTCCTGGAAGGCGGGATAGGCAGGCTTGTGATGAAGATCCTGTAGCCTTTTCGGCTTAAAAGCCGGCCTCTTCCTTCCTGTTCTGAACCGGACATGCAAAATCCTGCATGTCCGGTTTTTTATTCCCACCACCCTGAGTCTTCGGGCTTTACCCTTCGCAGTATGATACCTCAACCACCACCTGCTGATTTTTTTCTCCAACCAAATCTGAGCCTGCACTTGCCTTTTACCCCTCAAGGTATTACTTGGTATTACCAAATAGCATCTGCCAGACAGAGGAGGATCTGCATGAAAAAAACCCAGGAACGCATCTTCACCTTCAAGACCGATGAACAACTTGCCAGACAGTTGGATCAGATTACCAATAAATCAGAATTTATCCGCAAGGCCATCCTGGCGGCTCTCGAGCATGACTGTCCGCTCTGCCATGGCAGCGGTTTGCTGACTCCCGAACAACGTAACCACTGGGATCATTTTCTGACCATGCACACCCTGGAAAAATGCGATGAATGCAATGCGGTCCACTATGTCTGCAACGCCCTCAATTCGGCGGATCTGCAATAACATCCTATAAAAAGGGAGAAGATCATGAAACAGCACCTCACTGGACTTAGTCTGCTGCTCGCTTTTCTGCTGTTTATTGTCTCATCTGCATGGGCTGCCCCCATGGAAGTCTTTGTTTCCATCCCTCCGCAAAAATGGCTGAGCGACCAACTGGGTGGCGACAGGATCATCACCCATGTCCTGGTAACCAAAGGCAGGGATCCTCATACCTATGAACCCGCCCCGAAGCAGATTCTAGCCCTTTCCCGAGCCAAGGTCTATTTTACAATCGGCCTGGGATTTGAAAAACAGATTACCCAAAAATTGGCTCAGGCCGTTGCAGGTCTGAGATTTGTGGATACCACGCGCGGTATCACCAGGATTGCCATGGTCGAAGACGCCCATGAAGCAGGGCATGAGGGACAGGGCGGACATGCAGGCGATGATCCCCATGTCTGGCTCTCCCCCGTGAATTTGCAGATTATGGCCAAGGAGATGGCAGCGGCCATGGTCGCCGCCGATCCTGAAAACAAGGCGATCTATGAGGGGAATCTTGCACGGATAACAACTGAACTTGGCCAACTGCATCTTTTTCTGCAAAAAGAACTGGCTCCCCATAAAGGAGCGACCTTCTACGTTTTTCATCCCGCTTTCGGCTATTTCGCCAAAGAATACAATCTCAAGCAGCAAGCGGTCGAGATTGGCGGCAAATCACCCAGTCCAAGGCAATTATCCACTCTCATCAAAATGGCCCGGAAGGACGAGATAAAAATCATCTTCGTCCAACAGCAGTTTGATACCAAGAGCGCTCAGACCGTGGCCCAGGCCATCAATGGAATCGTCGAACCCCTTGACGACCTCGCCGAGGATGTCGTCGGCAATCTGCAAATAATGGCGGCAAAGATCAAGGCCGCGCTTGACGTCAAAGATGGGGTGAAAAACTGATGGGACAGGAAACTGCGGTTATTGAAGTTCGCGACCTGCACTTCGGCTACGACCAGACGCCTGTGCTCTCTGGTGTCCACCTCGACATCTGGCCGGCGGACTCCATCTGCATAGTCGGCCCCAATGGCGGTGGCAAGACAACCCTGATCAAACTGATCCTCGGTCTGCTCTCGCCGAATCGCGGAACTATCCGGATCTTCGGCCAGAAACCGGAAGTGGCCCGTCTGCGCATCGGCTATGTCCCTCAATATGCCCATTATGACCCGCAATTCCCGATCTCGGTCAGGGATGTGGTCTGTATGGGCCGACTGGCAGGCTCTTTTACCGGTCGGTATACCAAGGCGGACAGAGAAAAAGCAATGGCAGCCCTCGACAAGACCGGTCTGGCCGATCTGGCCGGACGGCCTTTTGCCTCCGTCTCCGGAGGTCAGCGCCAACGGGCGCTCATCGCCCGGGCCCTGGCTTCGGGCGGAGAAATCCTTATTCTCGATGAACCGACGGCCAATATTGATCATGAATCTGAGGTTCGGTTTTTTGACCTGCTCACCGAATTGAACCGGGACATGATCATTCTCATGGTCACCCATGAGGTGGGTTTTGCCTCGAGTTTTTTCAAACGGATAGCCTGTGTCAACAGGCAGGTGGTGATCCACCCGACCAGTGAGCTTACCGGTAGACTGATTCAGGAAATGTACGGGGGAGATCTGAAGATGATCAGACATGACCATCGCTGCAGCGAGGGAGGACATTGTCATGACTGAGTTTTTTGCCGCCCTCTCCGATCCGAATCTGCCCTTCTTCCGCTATGCCGTGCTCACCGGTATCTTTGCCGCGATCCCGTTCGGCATGATCGGTACCTATGTGGTAGTCCGGCGGATCAGCTATATCGCCGGCGCCATTTCGCACTGCATCCTGGGGGGCATCGGGGCCGGGCTCTACCTGCAGAATGCCATGGGCATCACTTGGTTCGGTCCCTTGCATGGCGCGATTGTCGTCGCCCTCCTGGCCTCCTGCATCCTGGCGATGGTCAGTCTCTATGCCAAGCAACGGGAAGACAGTGTCATTGGCGCGCTCTGGTCGGCCGGCATGGCCATAGGACTGCTGTTTATTGCCAGGACACCCGGTTACAGTGACCCGATGAGTTACCTCTTTGGCAATATCCTCCTCATCACCCGCAACGACCTCTTCTTCGTCCTAGCCCTCGACGTGCTGGTCATAGGGGTCATCGGCTTCTTTTACGACTCCTTCCTGGCCCTCTGTTTTGATGAGGAATACGCCCAACTGCGGGGGGTCAGGACCCACTGGCTCTACCTCCTCCTCCTCTGTCTGGTGGCCTTGACCATCGTGCTGCTGGTACGGGTGGTGGGCATCGTCATGGTCATCGCCCTCTTGACCTTACCGGCCGCCATTGCCGGCAATTTTTCCCGCAATATTCTGCAGATGATGCTGCTCTCCACCCTGTTCTGCATCGTTTTTATCCTCAGCGGACTCGGTGCCAGTTACAGCCTCGATCTGCCCAGCGGACCAGTGATTATCATGATTGCCGCGGCAACCTATCTCCTCGTCATCATTGGCCTGAGACTCTTCCAACGGCGGATGGGGAAAGCCGGCTCAGGGTGAGGCAGGCTGGCCGGCGGTACAGACAGCCATGAGATCCAGGGCGGCATCGAGGTTTTCCCGCTTGTAATAGAGATCGCGCGAGGTGTATCTCTTCTGGAACTGTTTATCCATATTATGGATTTTCTTACCGAATTCGGCCTCCAGGTGCAGGAGAAAAAGTCTGACCCTGCCGGCAAGCGTAGCCCCTTCCGGTCCCTGTTTTATCCTTGCCCGTTCACGGATTATGCGGATACGCTCGTACTCGACATTATACAGGGGTTTTACGGCAAAAAGACCGAGCATCTCGACCTTGGGGAAATATTTCTGCAAAAGTCTGCGCAGCTCATCGGCGCTGAACTCCCTGACATGAAAGGGATTCCAGGGTTTTGTGCCGGAATGCAGGCGCAGGGGGCCATTGGGCGTCGTGAAGATGACCCGCCCACCGGGCCTGATGATCCGCAGGATTTCAGTGAGGAACTGGACATGATCGATAAGGTGTTCAATGACCTGAAAGGTGGTGACAATATCGAAACTCTGCCCGGCAAAGGGCAGTCTGCCACCGTCGGTGCAGTAGAATTCTATCCCTGCCGGACCGTATTTCTGCCGGGCAACGGCAATGGCCTCAGGCGACACATCTACACCGATGACCTCAGCCCCTGAAGCCTTGATAATCCTGCTGCCGTAGCCGGTATTGCAGCCCAGATCGAGCACCTTCTTGTCGGCCGTATACAGGGCCACCTGCTCGTAGGCCCGGGTATGAATGAGGTGCAGGACAAAATCCTTGTTGTTGCGAAACGTTTCCGGCTCGATCACTTCATGCTTTTCGGCCTGCAGGGCGATCATTTCTTCGTGGGACAGCACAGGTTCTCCTCATAACAGTGTATTCAACCCCAGAAGGGCAGCTCTTCAACCAGCTCCCTTTCCCCTGATTATTCCGGCAGACGGAGTAAGGCTTGAGCAATAATCTTGCCGCAGATTTCAAGTTTTCCCTGCTCTTTTGTACCGGCGCTCAGCACCAGCATATGCCTGCCACTGAAAACCGTCAGCTGCCTGAACCCTTCGTTCCAGCAGGCCCTTTTACCCGTCCCTTGAATTTCAGTCATTTCCATATTCAGATTTTTTTAAATCGGCAACATAATGGCTGTATGCGGCATCGGCATCGCTGTTTTCGGAAGACGAGGCCAAGAGCGCAAAGGATATTAGAGGTGCACCGCCACCCTTTCCGGCCTCATCGGAACTGACATAGGTACAGGTGGAAGCCGCACCGTTGGTCTTTTCCTCCGGGGACTTCATCGGTCGTCCCGTGATCTCCGCCATTTCAGCTTGGGTGACAAGAGAACAGGCCTTGATTTTGCCCTGATCGACTACTTGCTGCCGATCTCCCGAGCATCCCGTCAGCGGCAAGACCGACAGGAAGAGTACCGGAGACCAGAGCTGCAAAACAGGGCGAAACCACATTTTCGAGACAGAGGGCACAGGTCTTTTTTGCAGGGTCGATTGCCTGACGGATATCTCCTCATGGTAACTGCTATTTTTCATGTGTTATCATTGTATGAGATATTTCTCACGGCCTTGCGATAGAGTTTTTCGGCCTGATAGGAGCTGCGGACAAAGGGACCGGAAGCGACTCCGGCAAAACCGCAGGAAAGTGCTTCAATCTGCAGCTCGTCAAATTCCTCGGGCGGCACATAACGCTGCACAGACAAATTCTCCGCCGACGGCTGGAGATACTGGCCCATGGTCAGGATATCACAACCACTCTGACGGAGGTCGGCCCAGACCTGCCGCAGCTCGTCTCGTGTCTCGCCGAGGCCCAGCATGATGCCCGATTTACAGACCTTTTGTGGATAGTTTTTTTTCACCTGCCGGATCAATTCGAGGGACCGCTGGTAGCGCGCCCGGGGACGCACCTGGGGATAGAGACGGGGGACTGTCTCCACGTTGTGGTTGAGGACATGCGGCTCTGCTTCTAGGATGGTCTGGAGCGCCTGCCAGTTTCCCTGCAGATCGGGAATGAGCACCTCTACAAGGGTCTCGGGTTTTTGCCGTTTTATGGCCCTTATGGTCTCGGCAAAAATCGAGGCCCCGCCATCATCAAGATCATCGCGGGTCACCGAGGTGATCACCGTATAGCGCAGATCAAGAAGAGCGACCGCTTCAGCCACCCGGGCAGGCTCGGCAGGATCAGGAGGTCCTGCGGGCCGGTGCCGCACCGCGCAGAAACGGCAATTACGGGTGCAGCTGTCACCCAGGATCATGAAGGTGGCCGTCCCCTTGGCATAGCATTCAAACTGATTGGGACACTTGGCCTCCTGGCAGACCGTGGTTAGATCCCTGCCTTTCAAGAGCTGCCGGATCTTTTCATACTCCGGTCCGGACGGCAGACTGCGCCTGAGCCAGCGGGGTTTGCCCAGCCGAATCTCGCCGCCAGCGCAACCAGCCATCAGATCACCTCCGCAGGCAGAATTTCCGGCCTGTCGACCTCAATGAAATCCCGGAGAAAAATATCGCTAAGATGCTGGCGGATATGCTGAGCGGCTTGCTCAAGCCCTACTTCCGTGCCACATTCCTTGCTCAAAGAGGTCATCCGGACACCGGTAAGGCCGCAGGGATTGATCCAGGAAAAAGGGGTCAGCGGGACATTGACATTCAAGGCAAGTCCGTGAAAGGTAACCCCGTGTCGGACAGCGATGCCGACACTCCCGAGCTTTTTGCCGGCCACCCAGATGCCATGATTCCTGGCATCGCGTCCGGCCTCGATCCCGCAGTCCCGAGTAAGTCTCAGCATCAGCTCTTCCAGGCGATAGACATAGTCCGGGATCGAGAGGTGGGCCTGGCGTAGATGAATGATGGGGTAGAGGATCAGCTGGCCCTTGCCGTGGTAGGTCACATCGCCGCCCCGCTCAATATGGACAAGCGGGATACCGGCCCTGGCCAGAAACTCCTGAGAGACTATGAGATTTTCCAGACCGCCCCGTCGCCCCAAGGTAAAGACGCCAGGGTGCTCGGTCAGGAGGAAGAGGTCATCGCGTTCCCCTGCTCGGCGTTCGGCCACCAACCGGGTCTGCAGTTCATAGACGGTCCGGTAGTCGCACAGGCCAAGACGACAGAACTGGGCGGTCATGGTCTATCCGCGGAGGCATGGGTGGCGGGCGGCCAGGGTTTCGTCCAGGCGTCTGAGCTTGGCGCGTGCCGGGGCCTGGAGAAGCAGTTCGGGGGTCTCCCTGGCCTCCGAGAGCACCTGCTGCACCACCTCGATGAAGAGGTCGATATCCTCCTTGCACTCGGTCTCGGTGGGTTCGATCATGATCGCCCCGGGCACCACCAGCGGGAAATAGATGGTCGGCGGATGGTAGCCATGATCGATCAGACGCTTGGCAATATCGAGGGTCTTCACCCCGTCTTCATGCTGAAAGGCATCGGAAAAGACACACTCATGCATGCAGGGCAGATCATAGGGCAGGTACAGGTCTTTTTTCAGCCGCTCCTTAATATAGTTGGCATTGAGGACCGCCAACTGGCTGGCCTTCAGCAGATTATCAGGCCCCATGCTGCGGATATAACTCCAGGCCCGGACCAGAACGCTGAAATTGCCATGAAAACCATGTACCCGACCGATGGACTCTGGACGATCGAGCTCAAGGCGGTAGACATCACCCTCTTTGACCGCCCTCGGCACCGGCAGAAAACGCTCCAGTTTACCTACCACGCAGACCGGGCCCGCACCCGGCCCGCCACCGCCGTGTGGAGTGGAGAAGGTCTTATGCAGGTTGAGATGCATGACATCCACCCCGCATTTTTTGATATCGACAATGCCCATGATGGCGTTCATATTGGCCCCATCACCATAGACGAGGCCACCCTTGGCATGAACAATATCGGCTATCTGGCGGATGTTGGTCTCGAAGATCCCCAGCGTATTGGGGTTGGTCAGCATGATACCGGCCGTCTCCTCATCCATGAGATCCGCCACCGTCTGCACATCGAGCACACCCCGCTCATTGGCTTTAAGAGACACCGGTTTGAAGCCGCAGAGGGCGGCACTGGCCGGATTGGTGCCATGGGCAGTGTCCGGAATCAGGATCTTGGTCCGCACGGAGTCACGGCTCCGATGATAGGCGGCAAAGATCAGCATACCGGCCAGCTCGCCTTGGGCCCCGGCCGAGGGCTGGAGAGAAACGGCATCCATACCGGTTATGGCCGCCAGATCTTCCTGCAGCTCGTACATGAGCCGCAGGGTTCCCTGCACGGAGCCATCATCGAGCATCGGGTGGGCCGAGGCGATCTCCGGGGTTGCCGCCAGCTTATCGTTGATCTTCGGGTTGTATTTCATAGTGCAGGAGCCAAGAGGATACATGCCGGTATCCACCCCGAAATTCCACTGGGACAGGCGGGTATAATGGCGCACGATGTCTATCTCGCTCAGATCGGGAAAATCCGGCCCCGCGCCTGTGAGCCCGGCATCGAGTGAAGCCTCCGGTACATCACTTGCCGGGATACTCATGCCTCGTCGCCCCTTTTTACCCTTTTCCCAGAGCAGGGGTTCATTCAGTATCAGTCCGCTCGTCCCTGGTCCGCTCTTCATAGACTCACCTCTCTTACCACTATATCCATTGCTTCCCGGGAAACCGTCTCGGTGACACAGAAGAGATAACACCCTGACAGTTCCGGGTAATAGCCGCCCAGGTCAATGCCGGCCACGATCTTTTTCTCCCTCAACCTTTGCCGGATCGGGGCGAAATCGCGATCAAAGCGCAGCACGAACTCATTGAATGTTGGTGCCTGAAAGACCAGGGAGGCCCCCGCCTTCTCGAGCTCAGCCTTGAGATACTGGGCCTTGTCGTAGTTCACACGGGCCAGCTCTCTGATGCCGCTGCCGCCGAGCGAGGCCATATACATCGCGGCAATCATGGCGCAGATACCCTGGTTCGAACAGATATTCGAGGTCGCCTTTTCCCGACGGATGTGTTGCTCGCGGGTGGAAAGAGTCAGGACAAAGCCACGTCTGCCCTCAAGATCAACGGTCTCACCCACCAGACGTCCCGGCATATTGCGGACAAATTCGTTCCGGCAGGCAAACATCCCTAAGGACGCCCCGCCAAAGGAAGGTGCCATGCCAAGACTCTGGCCCTCGCCGCAGACGATATCAGCCCCGCACTGGCCGGGACTCTTCAGCAGGCCAAAGGCCAGAGGCTCGGTAAAACAGCTGATGAACAGCGCCCCGGTGGCATGGATGGCCATTCCCGCCGTCTCCAGATCCTCGACCACGCCAAAGAAATTGGGCGACTGAACCGCCACGGCGGCAAGTTCGGTCATGCCCCGCAGGGCGGAAAAATCGGTCATGCCATCCGGGCCGAAGGGCAGTTCCACCAACTCAAAGCCGGTCGACTGCAGGTAGGTCCTGGCCACCGCCCGATAGTGGGGATGCACCGCGGCAGAGACTGCCACCCTACGGCTTTTTTTCACCGCCCGCAGACCCATGAGCAGGGCCTCGGCCAGGGCCGATCCGCCGTCATACAGCGAGGCGTTGGCCACATTCATGCCGAGAAGCCTGGCGGTCAGGGTCTGGTACTCGAAGATCCCCTGCAGAGTGCCCTGGGCCATCTCCGGCTGATACGGAGTGTAGGCCGTTAGAAATTCCGACCTGCTGGCAAGGGCGTGGATGGTCTCGGGGATGAAGTGATGATACCTGCCCGCCCCGACCAGTACCGTATGATCCGGGCCAACCGCCATAGAGGCGGCTATCTCCCGCACCTGATCGCCCAGCTGCCACTCCGTCAGGGCCGGGGGGATCGGGATCTCGCCGGCAAAACGGCATTCCTGCGGAATAGCGTCGAACAGTCCGGCCAAGCTGTCTTTACCGACAACCGCCAGCATCTCTGCAATTTCTTCTCTGGTATGGGGTAGATATCGCATAGGTTTAGCCCCTCAGCATCTCGATATAATCTTCTGCATTCATGAGTTCATCATACTCCGCCGGATCAGTCGGCCTGATCTCGACGATCCAGCTGCCATACGGGTCCTGATTGATCAGCTCGGGGGTCTCAAGCAGGGCGTCATTGACCGCCACAACCTCTCCGCCCATCGGCAGGTAGAGTTCGGAAACGGCCTTGACCGACTCCAGGGTGCCGAACTCGTCGCCCTTCTCAAACATATCCCCAACCTCGGGCATCTCGACATAGACAATGTCTCCGAGCTGGTCCTGGGCATAGTCGCTCACCCCGATCCGCACCGTATCTCCATCGACGGCCGCCCATTCATGATCCTCTGTGTAGCGTTTGGTTTCCGGAAATTCGAGTTCACTCAGTTCTTTCATCGTTTTGTCCTCTCCTTGACTTTACAGCATAGCAGTTATAGGGCGCCTCGCGGACCTGTGGGGCCGGATATCTTCCCGAATCTCAACCTTGACCTCTCTTTTTCCATCGGTCAGGATGACTTGCTCACCGGCGGCCAGAGGTTTTCGTACCTTGACAAAACCACAACTGAGCCCCCGTGGTTTGAAATCCTCCGGCCTGCCCTCAGCTGCCGGAGTCGCCACACTGACTATCTTTTCACCCACCCGGTCAATGGCCATGTCGGTTGCACAGGTCAGCACCTGGCCTATTGTATCACCTTGAAGATCAGTTACAAAGGTGTCTTTTCCCACTGTGATTTTTCGCAGATCATAGCCGGCAAAGGGCAGAGTGTACTCGGGATCCGCATCCTCCAAAAGGGCGGCCGAGCCGAGAAAATCCTTGCTGAAGGTCTTTGAGCCTTCCTGCCAGGGCAGGGCGAACTGCCATGGATTATGAGCGAATTTCCAGGGGCCGATATCCTGATGCGAAAGGGGCAGGACCGCCCCGGCCCTGAGCGAATCACGGGCGGCCAGACCACAGGACAGGAGCCCGAGACCCTCCCCGGCTGCCAGCACGGTCTGCCAGAGCGGTACAAAATGTTCCGCCGCGATAAACAGCTCGAAACCGAATTCGCCGGTATAACCGGTCCGGGATAGCAGGAGCGGGGTATTATCGAGGAGTCTCACCACCGTCGGAGACTGCAGCTCTGCAAACCCACCCTTGCAGGAGAAATATGCCATCCCGGCAAAGACCTCATCGGCTTGGATCAGAATTTTCCTGAGGATTTTCGCGGACAACGGGCCCTGGATATCCATCTTGCCGAGCCTGTCGGTATAATCAGTGATCGTTACCGAGGCATCTTTCTTTTGGCTGTCGAGATGGGCGGCCACGACCCCTCCCATGCCGGCATTGACCACGACCATATAATTATAAACGCCAAGCTGATAGACAATGGCATCGTCGATGACGGTACCGTCAGGCTGGAGAAAGATTCCATAGACACAGCGGCCGGCCACAAGAGGTCCCTTGTCCTTGCCCAGACATCTGTCCAGATCCTTGGTGAAACAGAACTGGAGCAGGTCCCTCGCCCCCTCACCCTGCACACCGATGACCGCCATATGACTGGTGTCGAAGACCCCGGCCGCCTCGATGACCGCCAGATGTTCGGCCTTGGCGCCGGCGGGATACCAAAGCGGCATATCGTAAAGGCCGAATCGGGCCATATTGGCCCCCTGTTCCAGATGCCAGGCATGCAATGCCGTCGTTCGCAGTTCGTCCATTTTCTCCTCCTCTCCTTTTGGCCTGCTCTTTTAGAGTTATTCCGGCAATCCCCTCAGAGGGTCAGCGGCACCTTGAGATTGAAACTCTTATAGACCACGAAGGTCTCAACCGATGAGACGTTCTCAATAGTCGCGACCTCCTCGGTGTAGAATTCCAAAATGGAAAAATCACGGCCCAGCATGACCATCAGGATGAGATCGTAACGCCCGGTCACAACACAGACCGAAATGACCCCCCGGAGTTTGCTGAACTCTTCGCCCTTCTTGACGAGGTTCATGTCTTTGACGCGGACACCGACCAGGACGACGTTCTGTTCCGGGATAGCCTCCGGGTCGACAAAACCGGTTATTTCGAGAATCCCTTCATCCATCAGTTTTTTCACCCGCGATCTGACCGTCCCCTCCGACAAGGAAAGGTCGTCGGCGATCTTCTTGAAGGGAATCCTGCCATCCTTGAGGTGATTTATAATGGATATATTGATATCGTCGATCTTCATGCGCCTTCCTGTACTGTAAAAAATGTTGATTTATAGGAAGACGATACGCTATACTGATGATGTTGTCAACAATGACAACTAAATTAGATTATATCGTCAGTATTTTCCTCTTTTTTTGTCGCATTCAACATCTCAACCCCATCCAGGAGCCCCTGCCAATGAACAAAAAAATCGCTATTATCGGAGCAGGACCGGGCGGTTATGTCGCCGCCATTCGCGCCGCGCAAATGGGCGCCAATGTCACCCTGATAGAAAAAGCACAGCTCGGCGGCACCTGCCTGAACTGGGGTTGCATCCCCTCGAAGATCTTCAAACAGACCGCCGATACCCTTGAGACCCTGCGCCATGCTGATGAATTCGCCATCATCAACGACGCCGAGGCCCGCTGCGATATGCCGGCCCTGGTCGGCAGAAAAGAGCGAGTCATCGGCATCCAGGCCGG
>JANOIV010000198.1:0-21827 GCA_031407875.1 Desulfobulbaceae bacterium
GAGCGAAGAACTGCGGGAGCAGGCCCGGATCCTTCTGCGAGCCGCCGGTCTTGGCGATCATGCCCAGGCCCTGCCCGCTACCCTGTCCGGGGGCATGCGTCAGCGCGGGGCCCTGCTGCGGACCCTGATGGAGGGGCGGAGAATATTGCTGATGGATGAGCCGTTTTCGGCCCTCGATGCCCTCACCCGCATGCGGCTGCAGGATCTGGCGGCCGGGATGATCAGCGGGCGGACGGTGGTGCTGGTCACCCATGATCCCATGGAGGCCCTGCGTCTGGCTGACCGGATAGTTGTGCTGGCCGGTTCGCCGGTCCGGGTGGCGGCAGACCTGCAACCGCCCGGCAGACCACCGCGCGACCCGGGTAGCCCTGAGATTGCCCGGCAATATGCCGATCTGCTGAAGATGCTGATGAATGGAGAAGCAGCATGAAGGCCCTGCGGCCCTTCCTGTTTGTGGCAGGCCTGCTGGCCCTGTGGCAGATTCTCGTCATCGTCACCGAGGTCCCACCCTATATCCTGCCAGGGCCCTGGCCGGTGGCAAAGGCCCTGGCCACGCACCTGCCGACCCTGGCCGGGCATCTGGCGACCACCGGCACGGAAATCGTCATGGGCCTTGTGCTCGGGACCCTGCTCGGGACCTCCTGTGCCCTGGCCATGATTGTCTCGCCCCTGTTAAAACGCTGGATGCTGCCGCTCCTGGTCATCAGTCAGGCCCTGCCGGTGTTTGCCCTGGCCCCGATGCTGGTGCTCTGGTTCGGTTACGGTATGGCCTCCAAGATCGCCATGGCTATACTCATCATCTTTTTCCCGGTGACTTCCTCCTTTTATTACGGGATGCAGCGAGCCGAGCCGGATCTGCTGGAACTGGCCCGCATCATGGGGGCCAAGCCCCTGGCCGTGCTCCGCTCTATCGTTATTCCCTCGGCCCTGCCGGCGTTTGCTACAGGCGTCAGGATGGCGACGGCGGTCGCCCCGATCGGTGCAGTCGTCGGCGAGTGGGTCGGTTCAAGTTCGGGCTTAGGTTTTTATATGCTCCACGCCAATGCCCGTATGCAGATCGATCTCATGTTTGCCGCCCTGGTGCTTCTGGTCCTCTTCTCACTGTTCCTCTATGCTGTCGTTGACCGTCTTCTTGCAAAGCTCATTTTCTGGGAACCCAAAAAAGGATGAAGAATATGAAACAACTCCCCAAAATTCTGACGATACTGCTGCTTGCCACCTTGATGCTGACCGCTGCGCCGGTCATGGCTGGAGAAAAGCTCACGGTGCTGCTCGACTGGTTTGTCAACCCGGATCATGCCCCGCTCTATGTCGCCCTTGAGAAAGGCTTCTTTGCCGCCAAGGGCCTGGAGGTCGAATTAATCGCGCCCTCCAATCCCAATGATCCGCCGAAACTGGTGGCGGCCGGCAAGGCCGATATCGCCGTATCCTACCAGCACCAGCATCAGATGCAGGTCGATCAGGGACTGCCGCTGACGAGGATTGCCACCCTGATCGCCACCCCCCTCAACTGTCTGGTGGTGTTGGCCGACGGTAAGATCAAGACCATTGCCGATCTCAAGGGTAAGACTGTCGGTTATTCGGTAGGTGGTTTTGAAACCGCGCTCCTCCAGGCGATGCTCGAAAAAGTGGGTCTGCGTCTTGAGGATGTCAAACTGGTCAATGTCAATTTTTCGCTCTCGCCATCGCTCCTTTCCGGACAGGTTGATGCGGTGATCGGGGCCTTCAGGAATTTTGAGCTGAACCAGATGGCCATCGAAAAGCGGCCGGGCCGGGCCTTTTTTGTCGAAGAATACGGCGTGCCGGCCTATGACGAGCTGATCCTGGTGGCCAGGAACACCGCTGTCGCCGATCCCAGGCTGCGCAAATTCGTTGATGCCCTGGAGGAAGGAGTGCAGTACCTGATCAATCATCCTGACGAGAGCTGGCAGCTCTTCGTCAGCCACGGCCGAAAAAATCTTGATGACGAACTCAACCGCCGGGCCTGGCGGGATACCCTGCCGCGTTTCGCCCTGCGGCCGGGGGCCCTGGATAAAAATCGCTATAAACGGTTTGCCGCCTTTCTCCAGCAGCGGGGGATCGTCAAAACGGTTCCTCCTCTTGATACCTGGGCTGTCGAGTTGCCCTGAAGAGTGGAGGCAGAAGTCGTCTTTTGCGGCGACTGAAAAAACCTCTCCCGCTTGCCTTCCGGCCTCCAACTTCTTATGGTCTTTCAAGCAACTTGGATCATAACCCGGGGGTTCGGCCTGATGCCTTGTCCGGCTGTCCGCGTGAGCCATTTCATCTGAAACAGGAGACCTATATGAGCGCAGGCGAGAACAAACTCTTTAACACTTTCACCATCAAGAATTTCAGCCTGAAAAACCGTATCGGTGTCGCCCCGATGACCAGAATTTCCGCCGGACCAGATGCCATTCCGAGGCAGGATGTCCTCGATTTTCTGGTCCGCCGGGCCAGAAACGGGGCGGGTATGGTCTACACCGAGGCGATCGTCACCGATTATGAGAGCGCCCAGGGCTATCCCCGGCAATCCCGGATCACCACCCAGAAACAGATAGAGGCCTGGAAACCGGTGGTGCAGGCGATCCGGACGGCAGGCTCTCTTTCTGTGCTGCAGATGTTTCATTGCGGCCGCATGGCCTGGGACGGTATCAATCCCGCCAACCGGATCATCGCCCCGAGCGCCATTGCCCCGCAACAGCAGAATCCCCTGACCGGGGCACCCTACCCGGTCCCTGAGTCCATGAGCCAATTCGATATCGACCATGTTATCAATGGCTTCGTGGAGACGGCCCGTGGCGCGGTTGCCGCGGGATTTGACGCCATCGAGATCCATGGGGCCCACGGCTACCTGATCAGTCAATTTATGTCAGGCTATGCCAATACCAGGACGGATGGCTACGGCGGCAGCACCGAGAGGCGCTACCGCTTCGCCCATGAGGTTATTGAGGCGGTCAGGGCGGTTGTGCCGGAGGATCGCCTGCTGTTCTTCCGGATATCCAACTGGGGCGTAGCCGACATGGCGGTTTCGCTCTTCTCGGATAAGGAGGAATGGCAGATGGTCATCCGTCTGCTCTCGGCCGAACCCGTCGACGCCCTGTCGGTATCGACCTATGATTTTCAGGAGAAGGCCTTCGGCACCGAAAAGTCCATGAGCCAACTCACCCGCGAGGCCACCGACAAACCGCTGTTTATCTGCGGCAAAATCTTTGATCGGATGACCGCCGAGAAATCTCTGGAGGATGCGGACATCGCCCTTTTTGCCAAATCCATACTCCTCAACCCCGGTCTGGTCGACGATCTGCGCTATAATAAGGAACTCCCCTGTTACAAATCGGAGGAGGCGAATATCGCCTATACTGAGACCCCGCTGCCGTAGAGTTGGGCGTTTGTAAGGGAATCAGCTTGTTTCTGCCGAAGAGGGGGAAGAAATGCAGAAAAAGAGCAAACGTTCCCTACCGAAGGCCAGGGTGCCTCTGTCCTGGCGGCTTTGCACGGGCTTGGCGATGATCCCTCTGGCGATGTCGATTTTCCTCCTGATCTTTCGCGCCGCCGGTGGAAAATTTCCGCCGGCGGCGGGCCGGAGCACCGATCCCTATTTCTTTGGCCTTGTCTTTGCCCTTGCCCTGCCGATCCTTGTCTGGCTCTATGTCGACCGCATATTGCAGGGCATCATCATGAAACGCTCAGGCCGGGAAATTGCGGTGGATGTGGCCAAGGACCTGGCCTGCAATGCTGCAGCCATGGTCGCCGAAATCGTGCTGGATGCAGCCGTGGGCGGATCTTCGGCAAACAGTGGCTCTTCATCTACCGGCGGCACGTCAGGCAAGGGTGGAAAATTCGGAGGAGGCGGCGCTTCTGGGGGGGGTCTGAGCGCAGGAGGTGGGTTCTTTACAATTTCCCCTAGATTTCCCTTCATGGTTTCATTGTTTTCATCCCCTGTGGGTTTTATACAGTCCCATATTTGATAAACTCGTAAAAAGTCGCCACAAGGATCACAGATGGCTAGATAAAAAGTTCGATATACAAGGCGTAGAGTTTTTGGCAGGTTCTCGACAATACACGTAGTATGTCGAGGGCCTGACAAAAACCTACAACGAAGGAGATCGGGCTTTTTCCGACGCCATCATATTTGGGTTTCTTTTTTTCAGCTTCCCTCATAGTCAACGGGTAAGGAATTTAAGAATCAGACCACATCTAGCCCAATCCGTTGAGTCTTCCTTTTGACAATGATCATGTGTTTTGACAGTCAAATGTTTGGTTGAACGGCATACCAACAAATCTGTTTATCCTTTTTGACAAACAATTTTACCTGCCGTATTATGCAAACATAATTGTTGGCAACAAATCTGTTTATATTCACCTGGGGAAAAATAATGAAAAAATTAAAACAGGCTTTTGGTAATTGGGTCGAAGGAGATCGTTTCTGGGATAGGGAAATGGATACCGAGCTATTTATTAGTAAAATCGATGAAGGGGCTCATATACTCCTGGTCGCCCAAAGACGCATGGGGAAAACAAGCCTGATGAAGGAGGTTAAAAGACTGTTGAATGATCGCTATACTTGCCTGTTTGTCGACCTGCAAAAAGCATCCACCGCAGAAGACGCGATAGTCGAGTTGAGTCTCGCGCTCAAATCTCACAACAAACTCTGGGGCAAGATAAAAGAACTCTTTTCAAACGCCTTAAATAAGATTGTCGAGACTGTGGAGGAATTGAACATCGGGGAAATCGGCATCAAGCTACGTGCGGGGCTCACATCCGGCAATTGGGGCGAAAAGGGTGACGCGCTCTTTGCGATTTTGTCCGGCTCGGAACGGCCGGTTTTGCTGCTGATAGATGAGGTGCCGCTTATGGTAAACCGGATCTTGAAGGGAGACGATTTCAAGATAACGGCCGAGCGAAAGACCAAGGCAGACGAATTCATGTCCTGGCTCCGGAAAAACAGCCTTGAGCATTAGGGCAAGATACGAATCGTCCTTTCAGGAAGCATCGGTTTTGAGCCGATACCTCGCCAGGCAGGTCTCAGCGCGACGATCAATAATTTTCAGCCGTTTGACTTGAAATCGTGGGACGAAAAGGCCGCTATCGGATGCTTGCAGGCACTGGCAAACGAATACGGTATTCACTTCAGAGACAATGCCGAGGCTGCACTGGTGCACAGGATTGGATGCCGCATTCCCCACCATGTCCAGATGTTTTTCACGCATGGTCTACGACAGATGTAAGAGGAGAGGACGGATGGATTTCTATCCGGATGAGGTCAACGACATCTACGAAAATGAAATGCTCGGAATACGGGGGCATGCCGAGCTTACTCATTATGAAGACCGACTGAAGCTCGTCCTCGGTCCCGAGATTTTCCCGCTTGCCCTTGAGATACTTACCGAAACCGCTGTCACCGGGTGTCTTGTGCGGGAGGCACTTACTGCGATTCAAAAAGGCTACGAATTTGTTGGCACTAGTGTCCGGGAGGCGGTGGAAGAGATCCTGAGAGTACTGGAGCACGACGGATATCTCAAATCAGGTCCTGGAGGGTATAGTTTCGAATCGCGTCGTCTTCTGCAGGACTGGTGGAAGAAGAGATACGGTTATTTCCACGTGCCGGCCATTGAAAGGGGGATTTGAGCAATGGCAAAGCACATTGTAAAATATAATCCCTCCCTCCTCTCAGAGAACGATCTCATTGAAAACTTTGTGGTGAGGGGTACCGATCTTGAATTGATTATAGGAATAACCAGAGAGAATATAACGGACTCGAACCAGCACGTCCTGGTGATCGGCCCGCGCGGCAGTGGAAAAACGACTCTTGTATTGCGTGTTGCGGCGGAAATCAGAAGGGACAAGGAGTTGAACGATCTCTGGTATCCTTTGATCTTTTCGGAAGAAAGCTATGAGGTTGTATCGGCCGGCGAATTCTGGCTTGAAACCCTGTTTCATCTGGCGGAGCAGACCGGCGATGACAAATGGAAACGAACCTATACCGAACTGAAAAACGAGACCGACGACGACAGACTCGGAGCGCGCGCGCTCGGCCAACTCCTGGACTTTGCCGACACTCAAAGAAAAAGAATCCTTTTGATTGTCGAAAATCTCAATATGCTGTTCAGCGATCTGATCAGCCCGGACGAGGCCTGGAAGATACGGCACACCCTGGTCAATGAACCGCGACTGATGCTGCTCGCGTCAGCAACCAGCAGGTTTGAAAATTTCGACAATTCTTCTCAGGCGATGTTCGAGATGTTCAAGATGCACGACCTGGTCCCTCTCGATGATGAGGAATGCAATGCCATTTGGGAATTGATTGCCGGTCGGAAACTGGAGGGTGAGAAGATACGACCGATCAGAATACTGACCGGCGGAAATCCGCGCCTGCTGACCATTATCGCCAAATTTGGCGCGCAACGGTCATTTGGTAGACTACTGGACGATCTCGTCGGTTTGATCGATGATCACACCGAATATTTTAAGAGTCATCTTGACAGTCTTCCGGCAATAGAAAGAAAGGTCTACCTTGCCCTGGCCGAACTCTGGGACCTTTCAACCGCCCGCGAGATCGCCACAGCCGCAAGGCTCGATGTCAACAAGACGAGTTCCTTATTGAGCCGCCTTGTAGGACGGGGTGCCGTAGCTGTCAAAATGAAAGGGAAACGGACCAAATTGTACGTGATCGCCGAGCGGATGTATAACATTTACTATCTGATGCGCAGGCGTGGCAAACCGGCTGACCGGGTGAAGGCGGCGGTGAAATTTATGGTCAGCATGTATGATCCCGAGTCGGCAACAAAGATGATAATTGATGAGGCCTGTAAGCTTGCGCCGGAGCTTTGTAGTGACCATTACCTCGCGTATGCGGAGCTGATAAAGGAGGTTCGGGATAGCCAACTCCTTGAGAAAATATTAACTTCTACACCGAGAAACTTCCTTGAGTCGTCCAATATAGATGGCACGATGAGAAATTTCCTGATTACTGGGAAGCGATCTGAAACTCATAAGAATATACCTGTTCCCCTGGAAATTGATATTCAGGAGTTATTAAAGAGACTTAAGCAAGTTATGAAATTGATTGAGAATGGTAAGTACGAGGAAGCAATAAAAAATTCCGATATTATAATCAGAAAGCATGGTGACATCGAAGAACCTGACTATGGGATCCCAGTGGCATGTTTCTTTGTTGGCAAAGGACTGGCACTCGGAAAACTGGGCAGGTACGAAGACGCAGTTAAGGTGTATGAGGAAGCTATAGTACGGTATAGTGCCAGCCAAGAGGCTGGCTTTGCGGAAGCAGTGGCAGGTGTCCTTGTTAGCAAAGGACTGGCACTCGGAAAACTGGGCAGGTACGAAGACGCAATTAAGGTGTATGAGGAAGTTACAGAACGGTTTGGTGATAGCATCGAATCTGGCCTTATGGAGATCGCGGCAGTAGCCTTTTTGGGCAAAGGAGTTGCACTTGGCAGACTGGGTAGAGACCAGCAGGCGGAAGAATTCTTCCGGGAAGGAATACGATCGGATCCGGAGTTTTCTGAAGCCTGCATTGCGCTGATAAAACTGTTATTAACAAGACCGGAAAGACAGGCAGACGCGTTACAGGCAGCTGAAGAAATCATCGGCAGGAAACCAGACGATGCCGAACTTCTCAATACCGTATCGCGGGAATTCTATAAACAGGGTGTTCCGTCTTTATTTCAACAAGGTGAAACATGGGCTCGACGTGCCGTTTCCCTATCGCCAGAGAATTTATACAACAAACATACTCTGGCCTGCATAATGAGTGCTCTGGGCAAAGGGCGCGAGGCGTTGGAGTTGGCCAGGGAGTATGTCGCCGATGCTGATTTTGTCGAAAAGACAATCGAAGATGCAATCGAGTTGTTTGTTCAACTTGCATCCTCGGGATGTGCCAATGAAGCACTTGAACTCCTCACGAATTCGCCGGCCGCAAAGCATGTCGAACCCCTTGTCGTAGGCTTGAAGCTCTATATCGGTGAGGATGTCAAGACCGCGGTGGAAATACACGAAGTGGCCAAGGACGTGGTCAAGCGAATTGAAGACCGCAAACAGAGGCATAAAAAGTAAGATTTGAGACCACCATGAAATGTAACTGAAGGTGGGCGGCCCTCTCCTTTTCTTGCTCGGAGAACAGACAGTAGATAATATATGCCAAAAATTCTTCTTAAAAACAGTGGCATGGCTGTTTAAACCATTATGGTGCGTTAGATGTGCTGTTCGTGTCCTGGCGGGCCACAGATTCCTCAGCCCTAAAACTCCCATGGAATCGACGAGGTTTGAAGCGATGAGCGTAGATGAAGACACACGACTGGCCTGTCAAACCTGTGCCGGAGGAGTCATTGAGATAGAAATCCTGAATGACAATTCCGGCAAGTCGTCGCATGTGTTCCATACCCACCTGCCTCGTAATAAATAAGATCTACTGCAAAAAATAACTGCCCTCAATCCGGCTGATGGCCCCACCGCCGAAGAGGACCTGGGGTGAGGCGTCGGTCTCCTGCCGTGCCTTGAGCTTGACGATATTGGGCCGGGTCCGTTCGCTGTTCTGCTCAATAGACAGTGTCTCGCCCTGCCAGAGTCCATACCGCAGGAGATACTGGCCAAGCGCGGCGTTGCCCGAGCCGGTGGCCGGATCTTCGAGATAGCCGAAGCGCGGGGCGAAGACCCGGCTGCGCCAACTCGTGTCGGGTCGGGCGGTTGCATCGGTGAAGATAGTTACAATATCAATGCCGTGCTCTTCGCAGAATTGCTTGAGCTGTCGTTCGTCGGGCCGGGTTGCAAGTGTTGTCTCCAGTTCGTCGATGGGTACGAGCAGGGTCTCAAGCCCGACGTTGATCATGGCGGTCGGCAGGCGGGAAGAGATGGCCGAAGGATCGACCCGCAGGGCTTGGGCAATGTCTGCAATCTGGATATCCTGCGCGGAGAATGTCGGGGGTGGGGCGCTGATGAAGACGGCCTTCTCCTGTTCGATCCGGTTTTCCGCGACAAGGCTGCTGGTGGCGGTATCGATATGTAGCTGCGGCAGGGTTTTGAGGTTCGGGTCGGTGCTGAGTAGGTCGTAGAGGATGGCGATGGTCGCGTGCCCGCAGAAGAGCACCTCACTTTCCGCCGAGTAATAGCGCAGGGCCAGGCGGTCCGGGCCTGTTCGGCAGACAAAGCCGACCTCGTTGACAAAGCCCCGCAGTTCCCGGGCGATCTGCTGCATCTCGGCGGCCGAGATCTCGGTGAACGCATGGACAGTGATCATTCCCGCCGGGTTGCCGTCGGAGTGTTCGGTGGCGAAGGCGTCGAGTTTTTTGAAGCGGAACTGTTTCATGGGGTTACCTCGCAGAAGAGAGAAAAGAGAGTTCGTTTGAAATTCCTACTCTATTCGAGAAGGGCAGGTGTCGGCAGATACAGTTCAGTGGAAAATACAGCGGTACAGTTTGCTCGAGGTTGAGGGCTCTCGTTGGCCTCAGGTGAAGGGCTCAGTGGCGCCGCCAGAGAAAGTGGCTGTGTTCGCCAAGACCGGAAAATGGTTCCTGGCGATAGTAAAGACGTTCCTGGGACAGCCATTCTTCCGACCCGAGAGCAGGGGCGATTTCCCGGAAAAAACCGTTGAAAACTCGGATCCCCGACTGCAGAAGGAGGGTGCCGGCCTGTTCGGCAAGCAGGTTGCGGACTGTCCGGGGGGAAAGTCCGCCCGGTGGGGTCAGGTTGGAGCGTCGGTTGGTCGTGTTTTTTGCCGCAGCACACAGCATGCCGTTGATGCCCTGCTTCAGAAGGAGTTTATCCCTGTTGAAGACCAGAAGTGACAGCATCCCGCCTGGCCGGACCAAGGAGCAGGCGGAGGTGATGGCCTGTGCCGGCTCCGTCATCCATTCGGCCACCCCGTGCAGGGCCACCAGATCAAAGGGGGCATATCCGGCCAAGGCTGGATCCTGGAGACCGAGATGGAGGAGGGTGATCTGGCCCTGCAGGCCGGCCTTTGCGTTTTCCCTGGCCGCCAAGGCCAGCATTTTAACTGAGATATCGCAGAGGATGGATCTGTGGCCCCGGCGGGCGCAGATCCTGGAGAATCGCCCGGCGCCGCCGCCTGCATCGAGGACCTTCAGGCCTCCTCCCTGAAAAGCCGGGAAAAACTCTTGCAGATCTTCCTCGATGAGCGTCAGGCGGATGCGTCCCTTGTCGTGCGCGTAGACGTTTTCCTCAAGGCGAAGGAGGCGGGAGTCAAAACTGGTATCGTTCATGGGGTGTATGGCCTTCTGAAGGAGGATTGGGCAGGTTGTCTGCCTGTCGCACTATGCTGTTTTCCCGTTCGGCTGTAAAGGAAAAAGGGCTGAGAAATACCTTGCTCTGCTCCTGTCAATCCGATAGTTTACAGCTGTATGTCAATCTGTGGAAATGTGTTCGGTAGGAGTTGGCCGTGGGCATATTGCCTCAATACTTGCAGCAGGGTTAGGGACAAATGAAAAATCAGCAATGGGGTGTGATACTGGCGGCGATCGTGGTCTGTGTGACGATCTTGATCGGTCTGGGCAAACTGCAGCAGACCGGTATAACCATCGAGGACAAGCGGCAGCAGGTGTCTGAAAAGAAGGCGGAAACGGTCAACCAGGTGCCAAAGAGCATTTCGGTGAGCGGTGAGGGCAAGATCGTCGTGGCCCCGGACCATGTACGGATTACCGCCGGGGTCTCGGAACTTGCGGATACCACGAAGCAGGCCCAGAATCAGACCAATCAGAAACTCGCCAAAGTCTTGGATATTCTCAAGAAAAACGCCATATCCGAGCGTAATATCCAGACTTCGAATCTCACCTTTCGACCCGAGTACGACTGGAGTGACGGAGAACGGCACTTGATCGGTCAGCGGGTGGAGCAGACCCTCACTCTTTCGATCCCCGAGATCGACACCCAGCCGGAGCGGGTATCCCGGATTATCGATGCCTTGGGGGCCATCAATCGGCTGGAGATGAATTCGGTGAGTTTTGACGTCAAAAACAAAAAGGAGCTGCTCAGCCGGGCCCGCATCCAGGCCTTTGAAGAGGCCAGAGAAAAGGCCGAATCCCTGGCCAAGTTGGCCGGACTGACTTTGGAAAAACCGCTGCAGATAAGCGAGACCGTGGGCAATGCCATCCCGGCCCCTTATTTCCGCACGACGCCCCAGATGGAGATGGCAGCCGACGCAGCAGCCCCCAGTCTGCCGGCCGGAGAGCTGGATGTGACGGTCACGGTCAACGTGGTGTTCGGGGTCCGCTAGAGGTCTACTGTGATCGGCAAAGTGGAGATTGAGGCGATGGACACGAATCCCGTCATTGTGCAGAAGAAGACCGTCTGCCCCCTGGATTGCCCTGACAGCTGCGGCATGGTGGCAACCCTTGACCGGGGCCGGATTGTTTCCCTGCAGGGCGACCGGCAGCATCCCTATACCAACGGCTTTATCTGCCGCAAGATGCGGCGCTATCACGAACGGGTCTATGCCGCGGACCGTCTCCTCTTTCCCCAGATGCGCACGGGGAAAAAGGGCGAGGGCAGGTTTAGGCGGATTTCCTGGGATGAGGCCTGGGATTTCCTTGTCACAAGGCTGACCGAGGTGGCGCATGACCATGGCGGCGAGGCCATCCTGCCCTATTCCTATGCCGGCAATATGGGCACAATCAACCGCTTTGCCGGTCATCCCTTCTTTCACCGCCTGGGGGCCCTGCGTCTGGATGAAACCATCTGTTTTGCCGCGGCCGGCGCTGCCTGGGGAAGGCACTGCGGCAAGACGCCGGGCAGCCCGCCGGAACTGGCGGCCGGGGCGGATCTCATCGTCGCCTGGGGCATCAATATCAAGGTCAGCAATGTCCACTTCTGGCCGTATGTGAGCGCGGCCCGGCAGCGAGGAGGCCGGCTGCTGGTGATCGATCCGTATAAAAATACCACCGGCCGGTCCGCCGATCAGTATCTGTCGGTGCGACCGGGGGGTGATGCGGCCCTTGCCCTCGGCTTGATCAAGGTGCTGGTTGAGGAGGATCGTCTTGATCGGCCCATGCTGGCGCGGGAGACCGAGGGCTTTGACCGGTTGGAGGGCTATCTGCGCCGGACGCCCTGGGCGGCCTTTGTCGACCAGAGCGGCGTCAGCCATGAGGAGATGCGCAATCTCGCCCAGCTGCTCCAGGCTCAGCCAAAGACTTTTTTCCGGATCGGTGTCGGACTGACCCGCAACAGTCGGGGCGGCATGGCCGTGCGGGCCATCCTTTCGCTGGCGGCGGTCCTCGGCCTTTTCCAGGGTGGTGCCGGAAGGGGAGTGCTCCTTTCGGCCGGGGCCTTCCGCCCTAACCGCGACAAGATCAGATTCCCCGAGTTGGCCGCCCAGAAAACACCGATTGTCAACATGATTCAGCTCGGCCAGGCCTTGACGGTACGGGAGCCGCGAATCCGGGCTCTTTTTGTCTATAACGCCAATCCCCTGTCCACCGCCCCCGATGCCAGCATGATCCGCCAGGGCTTGCTCCGGGACGATCTCTTCACCGTAGTGCATGAACAGGTCCTGAGCCCGACGGCCCGCTATGCCGATCTTCTCCTACCCTCCACCACCTTCCTGGAAAACAAGGACCTCTATACCACCTACGGCCAGTTCTATCTCGGGATTGCCGAGCCGGTAATTGCCCCGATGGGTGAAGCGATCAGCAACTTTGCGCTGTTCCAGGCCCTGGCGCAGAAGATGGGCTTTGCCGAGCCGCCTTTTTTGCAGACGGTCGAGGAAAGGATAACCGGCTATCTCCAGGATATGGAGGGACTCCCTCCCGGCACCCCGGCCGGAGGACCGGCAGCCGGCACCTGGTTGCGGTCGACCCTGGCGGAATCCGAGGGCAATCTCTTCCGGCAGGGAGGAGGAGGTTTTGTTTTCACCAGAGATGACGACCCGCAGACGCCACCCTTTGCCTGTCTGGTCGAGTCCGGGGAGTCCGGCGATGCCGATCTGCAGTCGCGCTATCCCTTCGAACTCCTGACCCCGCCCCATGCCGATCTTCTCAACAGCACCTTCGGCGAGAGGTCTGCCGGAATGCCGGGCGAGGTCCTGATCCATCCGGATGATGCTGTTGCGGCAAAAATTCAAGATGGGGAGCAGGTCGATCTCGCGAATCACCGGGGCCGGACAACCCGTATCGCCAGGGTGTCGACGGATACCCGTAAAGGGCTGCTTGTTGCTGAAGGCCTTTTCTGGCCGATAGAGGATGGGGGGATCAACGACCTCACCTCCCAGAAGCTTGCGGATATGGGCGGTGGTGCAACATTTCATGAGTCGCGCGTGACCTTGCAAAAAAAATGAGGCCAAGTGTTTGATGCTGCCCCACAGACAGGCACGGACTAGGCCGGAGGATATGTGAGACTGGAAATTTCCCCTTACAATCGCCAGGACTTCTGTGGCGTAATGCCATTTTTAGGATATACGGAGAACCGACCATGCATTTCTCTCTGAAGCTGATCGTGCTCTTCATTGTGCTTATGCCATCGTCTCTTTTGGCAGCGGAGAAGGTTGTCACCCTGGCGACCCTCACGGATTTTGTGCCATTCTGTTTCAAAAAAGAAAACGCGGTCGAGATCGCCGGCGAAATGATTCCTCCCGGAGCCGATTCCCGGCAGTTGCAGGGATACAGCTGGGATGTCGTCAGAGAGAGCTATCAAGCCATGGGCTATACCATCAGGCTCTATGTCGTTCCCTGGGAGCGGGCGACCCATTATCTGAAGACGGGCAAGGTCGAGGCGATCTTTCCGGCCAACAGGACGAAAGAACGGCAAGAGCCTTTCCTTTTTTCCCACGGAATTGTCGATGAAATGCGCATGGTGATCTACATCCCCTTTGATTCGACCCTGAACTGGCATGGTCTCGAATCCGTTAATGGACTCAGGGTGGCAGCTGTCAGGGGGTGGTCGTATGGGGAGAAATGGGAGAATAATCATCAGATTAAAAAGGAAAAAACGGATAGTATTCTGCAGAGTTTCGAGGTGCTGGATAAGAGTCGGCTGGCCGGTGTCGTCGGCTATGAAGCGGCCTATGATTATGCCTTGAAACAGAAGAATATCTTGCAGAAGTACAGAAAGGTCGGCCCCTTCGAGACAATACCTGAATATCTTATGGCCAAGAAGGGGGTTGCCGGGGGACTCTCGGCAATTGAGATTTTTGAACGGGGCAGAGAACGGATTGCCCAGAATGGCACCTTGAGTGAGATCACCATGAAGTGGCTGTAGAACGAATATGAACCGCAAGCTCCCTGCATTTATATACCGGAAGGCCAAATACAGCCTGAGTCGGCGTTTTAGTCTGACGCTTACCTGCGTCGTCATGACTATCCTCCTGCTTTTTACGGCAGGGGTCGCCCTGTACAGCTACTCGAAGATCGATCGGGAGCTGAAAAGACAACTGGATCAGACCGCTCAATTTGCCGAAACCAGTCTGCCGACGGCAATATGGCAATTGAACTACAGCACGATGAACGATGTGTTGAGCGCCATCCTCGTCAACGATGCGATCGCCTCCGCGCGCATCCTCGCCGAAGGGACGGCTGTCGCCTCAAAGACCTCGGCCCGATATATTGGGAAAGACTTCTCATTTTTTGAAAAATCACCGCAATTCCTGGTCAGATCGGTGGATGTCTACAGCTCGCAAGAGAAGGCCGGAGTCTTTCAGGTGGCTATTTCCCGCGCTCAGATCCAGCAGGAACTGGTTCTCACCGTGGTCGGTGTCATTGTCCTGGCCTTTCTTCTGATTATCGCCATCCTTTTCACCTCCCTGTTTATCACCCGAAAATATGTTTTCAATCCTCTGATACGGCTTGAGAACTCGGCGCGACGGATAGCCGAAGGCGATCTGGAGACTGCCATTGATACCAGGGGGGATGATGAAATAGGGCAACTGGCCACAGCCTTCAGCACCATGGCCCATAAACTGCAGATCAGTTTTGCCACCCTGGAACACAAGGTCGATGAACGTACTGCGGCTCTCATAGACGCAAAAATTGAGGCGGAAAGGATCAACCAGGATCTGCGGACCGCCGGAGCCCGACTCCAGGCCCTGTTGGATAACTACCCTGTAGGCATTCTTTTTGTCAGCTATGACAGGGTGATCAAACGGGTGAATGCCGAAATGACCCTCATCTCCGGCTACAGCCAGGAGGAACTGGTCGGCGAGTCGACCCGGAAATTCTATCCTTCTCTGGAGACCTACGAGGCCAAAGGCCGGGCAAATTATCCGTTACTGCACCAGACCGGTTCGTGCGAAGTACAGAATGATCTTCTGCGTAAGGATGGTACTTCCGTAACCTGTTACTGGCGAGGCCGCCTCATCGTCACGGAAGACGGACTGGAAGGGGTTGTCTGGAGTGTCGAGGATATCTCCCAGCGGCTGCGGCTGGAGGAAGAACTCCTCAAAGTCAAAAAACTTGAATCCGTTGGGGTGCTGGCCGGAGGAATTGCCCATGATTTCAACAATATTCTGGTGGCGATCATCGGGAATATCTCGTTGGCCGAGCGGATGATCGACGAACACCATCAGGCAAGTGATCTGCTCTCTCGGGCCGTCAAGGCATCGCTTCGGGCCAAGGATCTGGTGGTCAAACTCCTTACCTTCGCGAGCGGTGGTGATCCGGTCAAAGTGACGGCGTCGCTGCCCGAACTCCTCCGAGAGTCTGTCCCTTTTGTCCTTTCCGGCAGCAATGTGAAATGCGAGTATGACATTCCTGCATTACTCTGGTCCGTCAACTTGGACAGAGGACAGATCGATCAGGTCATCCAGAATCTGGTTTTGAACGCCGATCAATCCATGCCCGATGGTGGCATCCTGACGGTTGCCTGTGCCAACAAGGAGGTGGCGGACGAGGTAGTTCCCGGGCTGAGGCCGGGGCGATATGTCCGAGTGCAGATCCGGGATACCGGTCATGGTATTGCTGAACAGTATATCGACAAGATCTTTGATCCGTATTTTTCAACCAAGGAAAAGGACAGCAACAAAGGAAGCGGGCTAGGCCTGTCTATCGTCCATTCCATCATCACTAAGCATGATGGCATTATTAGCGTTGCCTCAAACCCGGATAGGGGGACAACCTTTACCCTCTATCTCCCGGCTCTTGATAGCGAGGGAGAGATGGCTCGGGCCCCGGAGGGGATCATCGTGAGAGGAAAGGGGCGGATCATGATCATGGATGACGAGGAGATCGTCCGCAAGGTTGTCTGTGACATGCTGGCCTATCTTGGTTACGAGGGAATTGAGGCCCGAGACGGGCATGAAGCCTTACAGCTCTATGCATCCTGTCGGCGTGCAGGCAGAGATATCGATGCGGTGATCATGGATCTGACCATCCCTGGCGGGATGGGCGGCAAAGAGGCGGTGCAGCGTCTTCTCGCCCTTGATCCGCGGGCATTGGTCATTGTTTCCAGCGGCTACTCCAATGACCCGATCATCAACGATTATCGCCGGGCAGGTTTCTGCAATATTGTCTCAAAACCCTATCAGATTCTGGATCTGTCCCGGATACTCTCGGCGGTTTTGGGAGTGGGATCTCCCGAAAAACAGGATATCGGCTGAACAGGCGGCAAGAGACACCCTGGCCGATTACAACCACTGACGCAGGGCAAAATAGATGAGCGGCATGAAGATGGCCGGCAGCAAATTACCGACCCGGATCCGGGTTATGCCCAGCATATTCAAACCGATTGCCACAATGAGCAGGCCGCCTGTTGAGGTCATCTCCTGGATGGTGGCAGGGACCAGAAAGTTTTTCATGAAAACCGCCGTCAGGGTGATTGCCCCCTGGTAGAGAAAAACCGCCACGGCCGAGAACATCACCCCCAGTCCCATGGTGGAGGCGAAGATGATGGAGGTCACCCCGTCGAGCACGGATTTGGCGTAGAGGGTCTGATGATTGCCGGTCAGGCCGCTTTCCAGAGAGCCGACGATGGCCATGGAGCCCACGCAAAAAACCAGGCTGGCGGTCACAAAGCCTTTGGCGAAGGTGCTGTCGCCGTTGCCCTCTGATTTGTTCACCTTTTTCTCGAGAAAATCCCCCAGCTGTTCAAGCCGGTGTTCAATGCGTGCAAGCTCACCGCAAAGCGCACCGATGACGATGGAGATAATGACCACGAGGAGATTGTCGGCGACAAGGGCACCCTTTATACCGATAAGAATGACCGACAGGCCTACGCCATTCTGTACCGTAACTTTGTAGTGTTCCGGGATTCCCTTGCTGAAGAGGAGTCCCGTGACGCTTCCGGCGATGATGGCCAGGGCATTGACAAGTGTTCCAAGCATTGCATTTCCTTTTTCGCTTTGCGTAGCTTTATCGATACGCGGTTGTGTTCAAGTGACGAGATAAAGGGCTTGCCTTACTGCTCCTTGCGAAAGTTTGCAATTGTTTTTCGCAGAAAGAGGGGGTACAAAATCCTGGAAAAGGGCATGCCTCAATGGCAAAG
This sequence comes from Desulfobulbaceae bacterium, assembly GCA_031407875.1. GTDB lineage: Bacteria > Desulfobacterota > Desulfobulbia > Desulfobulbales > Desulfocapsaceae > Desulfoprunum. Next base: position 17,437 of record JANOIV010000198.1, read on the forward strand.
CAGCCGGCCGGGTATATATACAAGAGAGAAAGCCGATAAATATTCAGGCAGTAGGAATTATGAAGAGAGTCCAATGTGATGCAAGCTACTCGGAAGTGATCCGGGCCATTTTCAATGAGGCCATCCTGCACTCAACCGCACTCTATGACTACAAACCCCGCACACATCAGATGATGCAGGAATGGTTTGCGGCAAAGGTGCGGGGTGGTTTTCCGGTCCTGGGGATAGTGAGTTCTGACGGTGAATTGATGGGTTTTGGCAGCTACGGTCCGTTTCGCTCCTTTCCGGCCTATAAGTATTCGGTCGAGCACTCACTCTATGTGGCGGGCCAATTCCGGGGGCAGGGGCTAGGCAGGAGACTTTTGCAGGAAATCATCATAAGCGCCGAGCAGCAGGGTTATCATGTGCTGATCGGCGGAATCGATTCTGAAAATGCCATCAGTAAAGAATTGCACCGAAAATTCGGTTTCAATCATGCCGGAACGATCAGGGAGGCCGGATTTAAATTCGGACGCTGGCTCAATCTGGAATTCCATCAATTGATTCTGGCAACTCCGTCTGATCCACAGGACGGCTAACTCAAGAGAGGTTGGCAGACTTCTCTTTGGGGTTTCAGTTCCAGAACACCTTTACACAATTGCGGCTGCTGCCCTTGGCATGATAGATGGCCATATCCGCCTGTTTGATCAGGGTCTCATCGGTGGTCGTCTGAGGTAATCCGGCGGTCGCCACACCGATACTGACCGTAACTCGCAGTGAAGGGGGGACTGCTCGTGCGGGATGCCCAACTCCCGGACGTTTTCGATGATTGTCATGGCCACCGACAAGACCCCTTTCGCATTGGTCAAGGGGCGGATGATGACAAACTCTTCACCGCCGTAGCGGGCACAGAAGTCACTGGGCCGACGCAGGGATTTCTTGATGGTCTGGGCGATTTTCAAGAGGCAATCGCAGCCTGCACTGTGACGGTAGGTATCGTCATAGCCCTTGAAATTATCTATGTCACACATCAGAACGGAGAGAGGCTCCTTCTGTCGTTTGTGCCTGTTGACTTTATGTGAAATTGGATATTATTGTACTTCTTGGCTATATCAGATATCTGCCTGGTCATGAAGGCGGGGTTGATCTTGGTCTGGGTAAGAGCGGTGTCGACATGCAGCTCACGTCTGGGCACTTTCAGGTTCAGGTAGGGATTGGCTTGCGTAGAACCCGCCATGACTGGCGTTCCACTCTCTGGGAATTTCAATCTGCTGAAAAAAACTGCGCGCCGTCTGCATAAGGACGGCTGTTTGCTGTTCTCGGTTTTTCAGAAGATTCCAGTACAAAGACAGAGAGATGAGGGAAATCCATATGACTATGCTGATACTCAGTGCACGTTTCATGATGTAGGCAGGTGGACCGTTGTTAAGAATTTCAAACGAACAGGCTCCTTCAAGCACATGAACAACGACAAGGTGTACAGCTGAGTGTTATCTCCTCAGGTGGCCAATGAATGGTCTGAAAGTGCACAGGTCCTTATCTTTTGTAACGTGCAGAGGCTGTTGATGTCAAGGAGGAGGCGATAAAAGATGGAAATTCTCTGATTGTTGAGGGCTGCTGCTTCATGTTCCCGGTTGAGATAAGCAAAGATGCTGGATATCGGAGCAGTAGCCCACATAGCGTACTCCGAAGTCCACATGGAGCAAACCTCCTCGTTCGAGAATCGTAGTCGTTTGTGAACTGTGCCCGGATTTGGTCTTTGAATCGGCATTGACGATGGTGTTGAAAGACGGCGTGCCGCCGAGGTCAGGAAAAATCTCCTGATAGATTGAAGCGATACGAGAATTTCTGTCACGCCAATCTCAATCTTCTTCTGCGCCTTCTCCCAGCAGACCGCCGCCATTTCCGCTGCGGTGCGTAATCGTACCAGTTCCTGTGGGGCTTTTCGGCCCCGGACTCTGGCAACAATATCTTCAGACGAAATCAGGCGACCGGAGAAGAACGCGCTGGCCAGGGCCTCTTGGATCTGCAGGAAGTGACCATGCGACAGGCCACCGCGGTGTAGTTGCTCTTTGAAAAATTCAGGACGAGATACTGCGGGGATTGTAGCATCTGACGATATCAAGCAGTTCCAGGCCCACATCAGTCGAGTAGGTACGTACATGCCTGTAAGTCCAGAGAGTTCGTCGTCGGAGGTATCTGCTTCGCCCACCAATACGGCAGTTTTACCGGTTTTGCCGATGAAAACCCCGAGGGCCAGCATGCACCATTACCGACAATAAGACCGATAACCGGGGCGGGCACGCAGGCTGACTCGCGACAGAAGGACACCCAGAGATCAATGTCCAGCTCGTTCAAGTCAGACACAGCCTGGTCAATTTTTTTCCGAATCAGGATTTTTTTGGTGTGGGATGTGTTCTCACAAAGGCGGTTATCTTCTGGGAACGGCCCATAGACCGGTCTCGCCGCGGCAGGCAATACCGTAGTAGGCCTTTGAATGCCAGCTAAGATCAAGTTTTTGTTCATACTGTCGGCATGGAGTCCCATCAGCCAGACGAAAAGTAGCAGTCGGTGTCATGGAAAAGGAGATTTTTTTGCTCGTGTCTGTCCATCTTTCCATCTGCCCGCTTGGCGATGTTCCCAGAGTCTGTTGGAAATGTTCTTTGATACCCACAGCACTTTTTTTATCGATACCCAAATTTGACAAAGAAGGCAGGACTGCCACAAGTTCTTTGCGTACACGAGGTTTTGAATCACTAAAATTCTGTTCAAGAACAACCCAGTGGCCGATTGCCGGGGCATAATTAAATGTCTTCTCCTCCCATATTTTCGGTCTGGATGCCTTGAGTGTTTTGTTAGAGCGTGAGCAGGTAATTTCCCAGGTGGCGAATACGCCTGCCGGCACATTGACCTGCTCAGTGCCATTCACCGAACATTTCCAGGTTGCTTCTGCGTGCTTTTCGTAAATACCCGGAACTCCCCATTTGTTCTTCTCATCGTAAAGGGTTCGATTGCCGACTGCGAGAGGCCAAAGACTGCCATTCGTCTCGGTGTAGAGATACTCAGTGGGCCTGAACGTACGATATCCTTTTATGCCTTTGCTTTCCCATTTTGCCGGTCGATAGGTGAAATCGGTTGAACCGAGTGACCGCTCACCCAGATTGTTCTCCCAGATTACAAAAGAAGGATTTGCCTCAACCACTCGGTCCCAGGTGCCATTTGAGTAGATATAGGTGGTTCCGGCCGTGTAGTCAGGCAGTCTGACTGGTGCCAGAATTGGCCTTCCCTGGAGGTGTTGCGTTTGAGGAGCGATGGGTGTACAGCCTGAAGTGCCAAGAAAAAGTATGGAGGTTAGAACGAGTGGAAAAGCGATTCCAGAAATTGAGGGCAATACTGATTTCATGACACTAACCATTGGGTGTGGATTTCTATTGAGCTGAAACCGGCGGCTTTTCGATATTGTCCCAGGCCCCGAGGATAGCTTCTTCCTCTTGGGTAGATACGGGTGTAAGGCTGTCAAAACCGCCTAAACGCCAAAATTTATCGTCTTTATCGCCAAAGCCGCTGGCATTTTTCTGTGCCACATTAGGAGCCTTGGGCTCATTGCCATCATTGCCATCATTATTACCTGAATCGAGAGAATCATCCTGATGATCATCTACAAAACGTTCATCATCATCATCTTCATAGCTGTCACCACCTAAATCATCATCGCTATTTTCACCCGTATCGCTGCCTGTATCGGAGCCCGTGTCGGTTCCCGTGTCGGAGCCCGTGTCGGTTCCCGTATCGGTTCCCGTATCGGTTCCCGTGTCGGTTCCCGTGTCGGTTCCCGTATCGGTTCCCGTGTCGGAGCCCGTGTCGGAGCCCGTGTCGGTTCCCGTATCGGTTCCCGTGTCGGTTCCCGTGTCGGTTCCCGTGTCGGTTCCCGTGCCGGAATCAGATCCGGTATCTGCAGCAAAGACCGGTTGAGTGATTATCGAACATTGCTCAAAATTGAGGGAGAAGGGAAGAAGAGTAAATGAAGATGTACAGAACAATATGAACGAAATGTAAAAAAAACGTAAATATGCGAGTTTAATTAGGTTGTTGCGAGAATAATGAAGTCCTATCATAGCAATGTGTCCTCTTGAGAAATGCTTCCTCCTCCCCTTCCTGAAACACTCCAAAGGAAAAGGATCATAGTGAATTGTTGTCTATTATAATGGCCCAAGAGAAAGAGTGCAATGAGTCCCTCCCAGAGAATGGAAAAAGAAGCCTAGTAAGAGAGAAGAGAGGTGGCTCCGGTTGTTTGAACAAGATTCAATGAAGTTTAAGTGGAATCTCCGCTTTTTTCCCTGCCCGTTAAACCGTCGGCAGCATCACGGTGTAGTGCTTAACAGGAATTGGTGATCCTATCATTTTGAGTTAGT
>JANOIV010000201.1:0-2411 GCA_031407875.1 Desulfobulbaceae bacterium
TTGCCGACATTTGCATCGACCTTGAACTCACGCATTAAACGGTCAACAATAATCTCCAAATGGAGCTCGCCCATTCCTGAAATAATTGTCTGCCCGGTCTCCTCATCTGTCTTGACGCGGAATGAGGGGTCTTCACTGGCAAGCTTTGAAAGGCTGATTCCGAGCTTTTCTTGGTCTGCCTTAGTTTTTGGTTCAATAGCAATCGAAATTACCGGTTCCGGGAACTCAATCGACTCGAGGATTACCTGCTTATCTTCATCACAAAGCGTATCACCTGTTGTTGTGTACTTAAGACCGACAGCTGCTGCGATATCCCCGGCGTAAACCTCTTTGATCTCTTCACGCTTGTTGGCATGCATCTTAAGAATACGGCCAATGCGCTCTTTCTTGCCTTTGGTAGAGTTATAAATATACGACCCGGCGGTCACAACGCCAGAGTAAACCCTGAAAAAAGTCAACTGGCCGACAAAAGGATCGGTCATTATTTTGAACCCCAGCGCAGAAAACGGTTCACTGTCGGATGCCAAACGCTCTATTTCGACACCGCTGTCAACGTCAATGCCTTTTATTGAAGGCACGTCGACTGGAGAAGGCATGTAATTGACAACTGCATCCAGCAGGTTTTGAACACCCTTATTTTTAAAGGCAGAGCCGCAGATGACCGGACAAATTTTGATATTGATGGTGCATGAGCGAATTGCAGCCATAATTTCGGCATCCGTCAACTCCTCACCACTCAGATACTTCTCCATAAGTACGTCGTCGTGGCTTGAAATCTCCTCAATCAACTTATCTCGGTATTCGCGGGCCTCGTCCAAAAGTTCGGCTGGAATTTCTTCCTCATGGTAGTTAGCGCCCAAGGCCTCATCTTCCCAGATAACAGCCTTCATCCGAACAAGATCAATGACACCCTTGAAAGTGTCTTCCTTGCCAATCGGCAACTGTATAGGAATCGGATTTGCCTTGAGTCGGTCTTTGATCATCTGAACGCCTCGAAAAAAATCGGCGCCGACACGATCCATTTTATTAATAAAAGCAATACGAGGCACTCCGTACTTGTCTGCCTGTCGCCAGACCGTTTCGGACTGGGGTTCAACACCGCCAACAGAGCAAAATACGGCTACAGCGCCATCAAGAACGCGAAGAGATCGCTCAACTTCTATTGTAAAATCTACATGGCCAGGCGTATCGATAATATTGATAAGGCAGTCACGCCAAGTGCACGTAGTTGCAGCAGAGGTAATCGTAATACCGCGCTCCTGCTCCTGCTCCATCCAGTCCATGGTGGCTGTCCCATCATGAACCTCACCAATTTTATGAGAAACGCCTGTATAGTAGAGGATGCGCTCTGTCGTTGTCGTTTTACCGGCGTCGATATGAGCCATAATCCCAATATTTCTGTAATTTTCAAGCTCTTTTAAGCGGGGCACAAAATCCTCCGAAGCTATTAAAACAATTACCAGCGATAGTGTGCAAAGGCGCGGTTGGCCTCTGCCATCTTATGGACATCTTCACGTTTTTTCACGGCAGCGCCGCGATTATTATAGGCATCAAGGATTTCACCAGCGAGTTTATCTTTCATAGTCTTTTCACTACGAGCAGACGAGTACTTGATCAACCAGCGCATTGCCAGGGAAATGCGCCGATCAGGTCGCACCTCGATTGGGACCTGATAAGTTGAACCACCAACCCTGCGCGATTTGACTTCTAGCGAAGGCTTGATGTTATCAAGGCTTTTCTTCAGAACCTTAACCGCTTCATCATTCGACTTTTGCGCAACAACCTCAAGAGCACCATAAAGTATCGACTCGGCAATACTCTTTTTGCCTGCAAGCATCAATATATTAATGAGCTTTGCCACTGTTTTGTCATGAAACTTTGGATCCGGGAGAATATTTCTTTTGGGAACTTCTCTTCTTCTTGGCATACCTATCCCCTAAAACGAAATCAATGCGTTGTTATTTCGGTCGTTTTGCGCCGTACTTTGAGCGACTTTTTTTGCGGTCTTTAACCCCGACTGTGTCAAGGGTACCGCGCACGATATGGTAACGAACGCCTGGAAGGTCTTTGACCCTGCCACCGCGAATGAGTACAACCGAGTGCTCCTGAAGATTGTGACCGACACCCGGGATATAGGATGTCACCTCTATTCCGTTAGTCAAGCGCACCCTGGCGACCTTGCGGAGCGCTGAGTTCGGTTTTTTGGGTGTCGTAGTATAGACCCTTGTACATACACCACGTTTTTGCGGGCAACACTTGAGAGCAGGTGCAGTTGACTTGTCTCTCTTGTTTTCCCTGCCTATACGAATCAGCTGATTAATCGTTGGCATAATCGTCGATATCTCCCAACACAAAAATAACTACATCGCCAAAAAATTCGCGAATTTTGTTTTTAACAGATTTTTCGTCAC
>JANOIV010000240.1:0-7006 GCA_031407875.1 Desulfobulbaceae bacterium
GTCGGTGGAAAATCGCTGTTTTTTGTCCTCTCCCATAATCTCCTCTTCTGCACTTAATTCAAATTAAGTGCAGATTAAGTGCGGACGATGCACAAGATGGTACGACACCAACTGTTATTTTGTGAGATTATATCGTACAATTATTATACTGAAAATACAAGAGATAATTAATTGAAGAGAGACCTTGTGAGACGCAATAAGTTCACAAGAAAAGCTGAAATATACTGCCTTGGGAGCAGGAAGTCGAGTGTTCGAATCACTCCGCCCCGACCATTCTTTGCATTGTATAATTAAAAGGTTATAGAGATTTATAAACCATTTAATTATTTTCAGACATGTCCGGTTTCATGCCGGTTTCATGCTACGCAGTTAATCAGTCAACACCTCTTCACTCAAAGGACATTTAAAAGAATGGTTCATAGCACAGGTTCGTTGCAAAGACTCTGAGGAGTTTCTTGTCATGAAAAAATCAGCTTGTTGAGGCCTGTTTACCCTTACATATAATGTAAAATGCTATATAATCGTTTGTAAAGAGTGTATTTTAGTTCGCACTGTCCATAAATGGACATCCAAAAGCTTCTGGCTAAAAGGTATTCTTCTTATGAGCCGCCCAACAAGAATCACTCCTGATCCTATAATTGATGCAGTTGTGGAGTTACGCTACGAGAGCAAAGTGCCTCCTGATGCAATTTTAGGAATGATTTTTGCTCAAGTGAAATCTAAATATCCTGATTTCAAAAGCCTTCCAATTACAGCTATCCCTGAAGAAATTAGAAAAAATGATCCGAACTTTTTGTTCAGCCCCTATTATCAGGCAGATGATCCACCTTTTAAATTGAACATTGGCCCTCGTGTGATTTCATTATCCAACACAGGGGCTTATAATGGATGGAAAGAAAAGTTTTTTCCAGAAATAAAGAATTTGCTTGAAAATCTGAAAAAAACAGGGGTTGTTGATCGCTTCTCACGTATTGGTATTCGCTATATTGATTTTTTTGAACTGAATATTTACGACTATATAAATTTGTCAATTACTCTAAACGACAAGCCATTAGAATCCATACAATCTGTTTTTTCAGCTATTTTCAATAAGGATGGATATTCAACTAGGGTTCAAGTCGCCAATAATGCAACTGTCAATTCATTAGGTGTAGAGAAGGTTGGCTCAATTATAGATACGGATACCTTTTTTGAGCCAAAGGATGGTTTTTCTTTTGATGGAATAAATGATTTAATCGACAAGTGCCACGAGGAAGCAGTGGATTTCTTTTTTAGATTGTTGAGGAAAGAATTCGTCGAAACCTTGAAGCCGGAGTATCCAGCATGAAAAATACAAACGAAACATATATAGGCAAGTCCTATTCAATAAATCATAATCTTGCGGTGACATATTTGTTATGTGGTGCCCTGATTTATAATGGCGGATTGTTAGCGGCAAACAAGTCTATACCGCTTGAAAAGATCAGCCTATATGGAAGTGAGATTGAAAAACAAGGAAGCAAAATTCAAGATGAAATTTACAAAATTGCTCCTTCCACATGGTCTCCACTAAAAAATGTGACCCTGTTGGAAAGAAAAAAATCTGTAAATTCAAAAATAAACGTTGAGAATTCGCTTAATATTATTAGTAAGTTAGCATTCTTACCAGTTGATGAAAAAATCGACAAAGAAGTTGAATTGTATTTCGCATCAAAACCAGTCAAAACAAAAACTATTTTTCTAAATAACCGAATCCACAAAGGATGAATAACCTCGAATGTGAAAGCCGATGGCCTCCAGTTTATGATTTTGACGGACTTGGAGAGGAGATAAAAGGGCTTGTTGCTTCTAAAGAGATATTCAATTTATTTTTTTTTGAAAGGGATCTTGAGCCAGATTTATGTCAAGGCGACATCTTAAAATTCCAGGGGCAATTTCCATTTATTGATGAACAAGGCAATATAAAAATAATTGAGGAAGAGTATGATTATTGGATGATTCTTGGTAACACTTGCGATCTTCAACGTGATATACAATCACCCCATTTCTCACATATTACCCCACTAATTCCTTTAACAGCAGAAATACCAAGTCAAATACTTGAAAGTCTTCAATCTTATAGCATTTATAAAAAATTTTATATCCCAACGTGGAACAGTGATGTAGCACAAGGTTTTTACATCGATTTTACATTAATATGCTCAGTCGATAAAAAATGTCTGTCTACATATACAGAATTAATTACCAGATTGAGGATGAAATCGTGGCTGTTACTTCATTCGTGTTTGGTACGCTATCTGGCTAGAGATGATGGCAGGCATGACTAGGTGAACTCGTTATTTCCTTTTTTTTTCAATATCCCTCCTTTTAAGCTATTTGAGTGATAAAAAATTGCCTCACTCCGTACATGCCAAAACGATTAACGCATAAAACATACGCGCCGAGCGTATATTTATGCGTGGAGCGCATATATTAACGTTTGCGCTCGTAAATAGTCCCTTTTCTTTCTCCCAGTTTGACTATTCTTCCTCTCTTGTTTGATCGCTTCAATAAATCAATCTTCGGCCTTATCACTCTTTCCATTCGAGTTTCTGGATCAGATCTCGGAAAATGTGCCAATTACGGGTAAGGAACTGGTAGCGCCCAGCGACTATACCGGGAGTAATTCCAAGTTCGTCAGCAAGTTCGATTACTTCTCGTCTAGATTGAAAAGAACAAATCTTTGAATCATATTTTGAGGGGATCAATAGTTCCGCTGCGAACTTATCAGCTTGTTTTTCGCGAGGGTCATCGTGGCTCCCATCATTGATGAGAAGATCTTTTTTCTTGTCCTTTATGACGTGACAAGCTTCGTGGAAAAATGAAAACCAGAATTTGTCTTCTCCTTTGCCACGCAAACTGAGAAGAAGCATGGATTTGCTAGGTGTTAGCCACCTGGTTGCCCCATTCCAGGGCACTTTTTTCATTTCACGAACGAGAGCAACGGCAACTCCTGCAGCTGCACAAAGTTCTATCATTCGAGGCACGAAGACACTAGGATCTTCCCGGGTGAGACGGCGGATTTCTTGCAAGGTTTGAGAGAATTTTAATTTATCAAAGGGTGAGCATTTAATCTTATGCGCCTGCAGTTCTCCCTGCCGAATCCATGCGGCCGCTGCCCCTGGTTGAGAATCAAAACAGCTCGATCTTCTGGCCGCAACAGCAGGGGTTTCCCAAATTTCATGCCACGCATCAACACTGCTGACAGCAAAGAAAGCTAAAACATTACGCAACAAACTCACCTTGTCCCGCTCAGCCTCCAGATAACCACGTTCTGTTAATTCTTTGACGGGTATGGTTTTGAGCCATGCTTTTTCAACCTCAAGCCGCTGTCTTTCTTCCAGCTTGGCAAGCTGTTCCCGATACTGAGCCTCGAGGTTGTTCCACATACTAGCCGGCACTTGCGTAACTAATTCCAACCGATTAGCGGTCTCGTAGGAGATTGGTTGACTGCCCTTGAAGATACGGATCAATGTTTGCTCTGTTAACCCCGTCCTTATCGCCAGCTCTTTCTGTGTCATCTCGAATGATTCCATGACTTCGAGTAATGTGGCCCCGGGTGGTATGGCGTAATCAGGTTCAAATTCGTATTTTTTCAGTGCTTTCAGCATGGCACCCTCCTTATTCGTTATGGGTGTCTGTAACTTCTATGATTTCGATTTCCGTGACTTCTTCCCTTGCCAAACTGCCATCACGTAGCGGAATTGGCTCATTAGCGGGAATGAATATGAGGCGATATGGATGTTCCAGATCAACAGACAGCTGCCCTTTTCTGTTGTTTGTCAGTTCGTGGCACCTGGCTGGCGGTAATCGAGAGATGTCGGCAAGACTATTGGCTGCCTTTAACTCAGTCATCCGTTGTTGGAGCCTCAGTCCACGTTTTGCACCCAGGTGCTTAATGCTTTCCTTAGACTCAGAATAGATTTTCTGCAGCTTTCTTGTTCTAAAGAATATACGCATATCTCTCGCTCAATTCAATATTTTTATTAACATGATGTGTTAATAATTTTTACATTTGTCGTCACGTTGATCTTTGCATGCCGAAATATAGGGATATTCATACCGGTTTCGTGATTTTTAATTTTTGGAAATACGTGTATTTAGCACAAGAAAATAATGGACGGTCTTATTTTGAAATCATCGGAACAAGCCGACCATCTCAGAGTGCTAAAGATTATTGTGTCTTCGCTTATCCTGTCCATCGCCACCGGCTTGACGTTCACCCTGTATACCGATCCGTTCGGCGTGACCAACATGTTGGGTCATTTGGTTCAGATAGGTTCCTTCTACTTGGTGTATCTCGCGTTTATCGAAACGAGCCTGACCAAGCCGCAGGAGATACTGTTCCGAAAGGTGACTCCTCAACCGGGTTGCTGAACAATAATGGCAATAAAAAAGGCAGAGCCAAATGACTGACTCTGCCTTCGCGCTTCAATGTGGATCTGGCCCGGACCCGGTAAACAATCTCATTATTACAGGGTTGTTTCCCGGTAGTTGCTTTCACCTGTCATCCAAAACTTCTGTCATGCCCCCTCATCCCTCGCCACTAAAATCTTTGATGATGACCAGCCGGTCTTTGCTTTGCTCGTTGTCGGCCTTGAACATGCCCAGGTGTCTTCCCAGAAGATCACAGCCTTTCAGGACATTGCCTGCGCCAACTCGTAAGCCGGGGCAAGCTCGCCGGTCGGTGTCTCCACCAGGACAATCTCCCCTTGCCGATCCACAACCTGTTTACTCTGCCGGCACCGTTCTATCGTGTCCCTGATGGTCCTCAACACATAATCTTGAGATATCTCAGTCCTCTCGGATCTTGATCTTATCCCCTCATGAACAGCCAGCTGAGCCTGTGCTCCGACACCTGATCGCTAAACTGGTTCATGGGCTTAGGTTTCCTGACTGCCGGCGCTCAATTTGCGGAGAGCGGCGATCCGAGCCAGGATAGGTGGATGGCTGTAATGGAGAAAGACGTTGAACGGGTGAGGCGTGAGGTTGGCGAGGTTGCTGACGCTCAGTTTTTTCAGACCGCTGATCAAGGCCTCGCCATCTGCACCTGTTCGGGCGGCAAAGCGGTCGGCTTGGTATTCGTTGCGTCGGGAAAAGGCGTTGAATCCAATAGCGATCAGGGTTGATATGGGGGCGTAGAGGAAACCGAAGAAAACCAGCCCAGCATAGACGGATATGTTTTCCATGCCAAAGGCCGCAAACAAACCGGGATTGTCAAGGAAGAAGGAGAGGATGAAAAACATGAAACCCATCTGTAGGATGGAGAGCGCCATCATGCTGAAGATGTGTTTGAGTTTGTAGTGGCCCATCTCATGGGCTAGGACGGCGACGATCTCGTTGGTATTCAGCTTATTCATCAGGGTATCGAAAAAGACGATACGGCGGAATCTGCCGAATCCTGTGAAAAAGGCGTTGGCGCGGGTTGAACGCTTGGAGCCGTCCATGGTGTAAATTCCCTGCAGGGCAAACTGCTGCCCGACTGCATAGCCGGTGATGGCCTCTTTGAGTTCACCTTCGGCGAGCGGAGTAAACTTGTTGAACAGCGGCATGATCAGCACCGGGGCGAGGAATTGGACGACCAGGATGAAGACCACAGCAGCGATCCAGCAATACAGCCAGGCAAGCGAGCCGCCGGTTTCGAAAAACCAGAAGATACTGGCCAGCAGCGGTCCGCCGAGCGCCACAGACAGCAGTACGGCCTTAAGGCCGTCAGCAATAAAGGTGGCCATCGTGGTGGTGTTGAAACCGAAGCGCTGCTCGATGACAAAGGTGGCGTAAATGGAAAAAGGAAGATGTAGCATTGCCGAGAGCATGGCCAGCAGACCACAGAAAATCAACCCGGTGGGAATCGAGGACAAACCGAAACCGCGGGCCACTTCGTCGATTATGTTGAAACCATCCAGCAAAATAAAGATCAGGGTCAGAGCAAGAGTCACCGTGGCCTGAATCTGGGAGAAACCTGTGGTTGCCCTGATGTATTTCTGTGAGCGGGTATACTCTTCGGCATCGTAGACATCGACGAATTCGGCCGGCAGCTCGGGGCTGAGTGAGCAGAGGTTGAGCATGGCCACCGCTAGCTCAAGCAGATAGCTCAGCAGGAGAATGGCCAAAATAAAAATAAGGTAAAGGTTCATGGTAAGCATCAATTCACTGGTTACGGATTTTCAATAGCGTGAGGACCTGCGGATTCAATACTGGAGATCACCTGATGTGGCAAGTTTATAATAAATTGTCCCATCAATATATTTGCGGCACCTGTGTAACAGGAAATTAGAAAATACTTTTATACGAACCTTATACGATTTATACCCCCTTCATGGGGTTCGCTTCCAAAAATTTTGTGAGGACCGTTTTTTCCCCTCCACAGTTTTTGGGCCAGTTGAGAGTCCACCATGCAGCCGGCACCTGCCATTAATTTGTATATCATGGCGTTTACAGGTTCCACCCGATCTCGTCTTGGCACCACAAATAGCCCATTCATAGCTCCGAGGGAGAGGCTGTATCGTCATTTCCATGGCGATTCGTTCGGCGCCGATGCCGAGCATCAACATTATCTTGCCCTCGATGGCGACGATGATCGGCGGGAGTTCGCCAGGGGATACCATGCAGAGTTTGCCGGTGAGAGGGTCGAGGCTATCGTGCAGAAACTGATGATGGGAGCATGAAGATATCTATTTACCTGCACCGCCTCGGAAGTATTCGGCAAGAGCACCGAGTCGAATCCCCCGGTTGACGTGAAGGCCATGCATGCCAAGATCAACGTGACAACAAATGTAAAAATTATTAACACATCATGTTAATAAAAATATTGAATTGAGCGAGAGATATGCGTATATTCTTTAGAATAAGAAAGCTGCAGAAAATCTGTTCTGAGTCTAAGGAAAGCATTAAGCACCTGGGTGCAAAACGTGGACTGAGGCTCCAACAACGGATGACTGAGTTAAAGGCAGCCAATAGTCTTGCCGACATCTCTCGATTACCGCCA
>JANOIV010000095.1:0-11009 GCA_031407875.1 Desulfobulbaceae bacterium
ACCATGATATGGGAGAAACGGCTGGAGATGGCCTGGCGCACCTCATCTGACTCCTGCAGCAGCCTCTTCCAGTTCACCAGCAGATCATCGTAGTCCATCAGGCCGTTGTCATATTTAAAATCCCGGTAGTGCCGCTGCAGATTGAGGATTTCATCGAGATGCTCGCTGAGATGGGCATACTGCTGATAGACCAGATCCTCAAGCCCCAGCGATTTATTGACGGCGCCGCTGATCATATTGATAAGGGCCCGCTTGGAGGGAAACTGCCTGGATGTTCCGCCCAGCCCCAAAGAGGTCTTCAGGAGATTGATGATACCCTCGGCATCGGCCCGGTCGATGATGGTAAAGTTTGAACCGAAACCGAGACGGGAACTATAGCGCCTGAGGAGCATATTGGCGGTGCCGTGAAAGGTGCCGCCGACCACCCTATTGCAGGAATCGTTGAGGAGACGTCCCGCCCGCCAGAGCATTTCCTGGGAGGCCTTACGGGTAAAGGTGAGGAGGAGGATATTCTCAGGGGCGACACCGCTCTGCATGAGATGGGCGACGCGATAAACCAGTGTTCTGGTCTTGCCGCTGCCGGCCCCCGCAACGACCAGGACAGGCCCCTCAGTCGTTGTTACCGCCTGGTACTGGGCAGGGTTCAGTTCGTCCAGATTGACGGTCGCAACTGCTCTATTTCTGTCTGCAGGGAATGGTTCATTTTTCATGGACGCTAGTGTAACACAGTGTTTTCGACCCCGCAACGTTGGTTGACAAAATGCAGGATGCAGGTATAGTAGCCAGCTGAAAGCGGCATTGGCCCTGCCGGTCAGTGTTTCATCGTTCACAGTTATCTCCGGTGCAGCCATGAACTCGAACACCTTTGAATCGGTTTTTACCAGCGAAACCTTACGCCAACTGTTCCCACGGGAACGCTCAGATGTTTTTTTCGACGCCCTCTTCGGCGATGCCGCCGAGGGATCCTACGATATCGAGCTCGGTTACCGGGGGACCAAGGGAGATCAGCTTATCATGGAGCTGCTCCTGCACGAACGTCCGGGCCGCTGTCTGGCCTGCAATCTCACCCAAGGTCTGCCCCAGGTCTTCTCCCGCCATCCCGTTATCAATATCAACGGGCTGGTCAAACAGATTGAACAGCTCCTGGGCGACGGGATAACCTGCAAGGATTGGTCGCTGGGCTATACCGAACAGCAGAGCCGGGCCCTGCATAGTATTCCTCTCAAGATCACCCTGGGAAAGGATTGATATCCCGATTTCACATATGAGCAACAAAAAAGGCCGACTCCCTGAAGGGGTCGGCCTTTTTTGTTGCACTTTTTCCTAGAATCTATCTGACGGCCACCCGCGAACGACCTTCCGCCTTAGCGTGATAGAGGATATCATCGGTACGTTCCAGCCACTGCCCAAGGCTCTCCCCTTCCTGTAATTGGGAAAGACCAATACTGACTCCCAGTTTGGTCTTCGTATCGGCCCAGATTTCCAATTCATCGACGGCGATACATAATCTTTCGGCAAGAATCCGGGCGT
Source organism: Desulfobulbaceae bacterium (assembly GCA_031407875.1). Lineage (GTDB taxonomy): Bacteria > Desulfobacterota > Desulfobulbia > Desulfobulbales > Desulfocapsaceae > Desulfoprunum. The sequence goes on from JANOIV010000095.1 coordinate 1,531, forward strand.
TTTTCTGGTCGGTATCATCGAGGACCAGCAAAAATTCATCGCCGCCCATCCGCACCAGCAGGTCAGTTGACCGCACCGCAACTTTCAAGACCTTCGCCACAGACTTGAGGACCTCGTCACCGACCTGATGCCCAAGGTTGTCGTTGATATTCTTAAAACGGTCGAGGTCCATGGAAACCATAGTCATAGGCCGTTTATAGCGCTTGGCACTCTCCATCATCCCCTTGATCCGTTCATCAAAGACCCGCCGGTTCGAAAGCCCGGTCAGCGGATCATTGCTGGCTCGCTCAAACAGTTCTTCATATTCGAGCCCGCGCTGCAAAGAATCAGAGAGGATCACTAATGAGGCATTGATGAGATCGATTTCATCGACTGACAATTCCTGACTATCCTTGAGAATCAACAGGATACCCGCCTCTTCGGCAGATTCGAAAATCCATTTGTGGGCATAATGACCATCCTGGTTTTTACAGCCACCCTCAAAGGGAACCGGATTGTCGATGAGTTGTTCGGCAAAGGCCATGGCCCGTCTGCGGTTCGGCCCATGACCGGAGCAGAAGAGATGTTTCTTTTGACGAGCCGCATTGCTGTAACCAATCAACTCATGGGGAACCAGTGGCATCAACCAGACGGAATAGGACTCTATCATCCCGGTAAGACTCAGAACTCCGGCCATGCGGCCATGGAGTTTATTCATGAGGTCGAGGCGTTCCGACTGTCTCTTCAGTAAATCAAGCTCAACCAAAACCTTATCTATCTCCACAAACTGTGGCTGATTTATGATTCGAGGTTCATTTGTCGAGAGATTCATGTGCTGCTTCCTCTTAGAGTTCAATTTCAAAAGACTACTTCTTTCCTGGTACTTTATCGGTCAACGGAATCAAAACTTTATGCCTTTTCTCGAAAAAGATGAAAGCAACAATGGTGCCAGATTATTTTCAGCAGGATGCAGACCTCTCTGGAAACTCGGAAATCATATAAATACTCTTTATTTTCAAAACACTAGGTGTTTTGAAAATACACCTGGGCAGAAGAACATCGCGCAGCCTTCAGAAGAGGGATTATGAGCTCCTAGCCGCTCGACAACAGCCAGGTCATGTTTTTGACAGAAGGAGAGGGAACGAAAAAGCAGCGGCCGAGCTTCTGCTGCATTTTCGCCCCGGCAATGGCTGAAAAACTCGAAAAACACTTCCATTAACCCGCCCGCTATAGTATTTCTCTCCTCTCAGAAAAACCTCTCTCACTCCTTCTTGCCATGAATCTTGAAAAACAGATAGCGCAGCTCCTCATTGTCGGCTTCCAGGGTGACTGCCTTCTCCCGGCAAGCCAGCTCGTCTTGGATTTGCGTGAACTCTCGCTGGGAGGAGTCATACTCTTTGACCGCCTCCTTGCGAAAAAATACCCTGACAACAATATCCGGTCGGAAGAGCAGACCAGGAGGCTCTGTGCAGATCTACAGGATTGCGCCAGGGGCAATCTGCTCATCGCCGCCGATCAGGAAGGCGGCATGGTCAGCAGATTTAAACCAGAACGAGGCTTTCCGACAACAGACTCGGCGGCCAGGCTGGGGGCCTCGAAAGACTGTGCCGCGACCTACGACAGCGCCCTCAAGACCGCCGGGATGCTGCACAGGATGGGCATCAATTTGAACCTTGCCCCGGTCGTCGACCTCAATCTCCGGGACGACAATCCCATCATCAGCAGATACGAGCGCAGCTTTGCAAGAGAACCGGGTCTGGTCAGCCTGCATGCCGGGGCCTGGATTGAGGCCCATCGAGAAAAAGACATCCTCTGCTGCCTGAAACACTTTCCCGGACACGGCAGCTCCATGCGCGATTCCCACCTCGGTTTTGTCGATATTTCAGAGACCTGGGACCCCATTGAGCTCGAACCCTACCGGCAATTGATCCTGACCGGCCAGGCCGATGCCGTGATGACCGGCCATCTCTTCAACAGCCGGCTTGACCCGCTGTTGCCGGCGACGCTGTCAAAGACGACGATTGACGGGCTGCTCCGGCATGACCTTGGTTTTACTGGAACCGTCATTTCAGATGATATGCAGATGCGGGCCATAACCGATCGCTACGGTCTGGCCGAAGCCGCAGTCATGGCCTTGACAGCCGGGGTGGATAGCCTCATTGTTGGTAATAATCTGGAGTACGATCCGCTCATCGTCCGGAAATTGGTCGCCCGCATTATCGGGGCGATCAAGGAAGGTCATTTGCCTGAAGAACGGATAATTGAGGCCTGGAAGCGGGTTCAGCAACTGAAAAACAAAATCAACCGGGACACACCATGCAAACAGACACCTCCCCCACCCATTCGCTAGCCATCGGCTACCTCCTCTGGCTCCTGGGATTTCTCGGGGCCCACCGGTTCTACTACGGCAAGCAGATCTCAGGGACTATCTATTTCTTCACCCTCGGCCTTTTTTTCGTCGGCTGGATCGTGGATCTCTTCCTTATCCCAACGATGAACCGAGAGGCCGACATCCGTTTCAACGACGGAGAAATCGATTTCAATGTCGCCTGGCTGCTCCTGGCCTTTGCCGGGCTATTCGGTATCCACAGGATGTATATGGGGAAATGGCTGACGGGTCTGCTCTACCTCTGTACCCTGGGCCTGTTTGGTATCGGCTACATCTATGATCTCTGGACCCTCAACGACCAGATAAGCCTGATCAACGGCACGAAAAACCTCGAAGACGGCTACTGACAAAAAAAGAAATTGGCTCTCAGGACACTCAATGGAGATTGCCGCCGCCATTTTCAAGGACCCGGCGCACGACAGTGGCCAGTTCGCGCAGGGAAAGTGGTTTTGTGCAATACTCATTCACGCCGGACTGGAGGGCCACCTCCTTAGAAAACTGCTCGGAATAACCGGTAAACAGGATGACCGGCAGCCCGGGCCGGATGGCCTTGCACCTGTTGCTGAGTTCAACACCTGTCAAATCGGGCATGGTCAGGTCGGTGATAAGAAGATCAAAGTCCTGAGAGGAACCGGCAAAGAGGTTAAAGGCCTCAGTGGCCGAGGTCCTACCGGTCACCTGATAGCCGAGACTGCCGAGCATCTGCCCGGTGACCTGCACCACCTGCTCTTCATCATCAACCAGCAGAATACGTCCTGTGCCTCTGGCTATTTCACTGACGTTCACGACCTGTTCAAGCAGGGTCTTTTCGGTTGAGATAGGCAGAAAGACCCGAAAAACGGTCCCCACGCCCACCTGACTTTCAACTGTGATTCTCCCTCCCTGCCTGCTGATAATACCGTGAACCATGGCCAGTCCCATGCCCGTTCCCCGGCTTTTTTCCTTGGTGGTGAAATAGGGTTCAAATATCCGGTCAAGCATCTTCGGTTCAATGCCGCAACCGGTATCGGCGACACTCAATTCGAGCCAGTCCTTGCCCTCCTCGTCCCGTCCGGCCTTGACAAGCTTAACTGTCAGAGTCCCGCGACTTCCAACCATGGCATGGGCACTGTTGGTGCAGAGATTGATGAGGATCTGATGTATCTGCACCGGATCTACCGAAACCATACCGCACTGTTCATCGATTTCTTCGCGGATTTGTATGGTTGTCGGCAGAGTGACGCGCAAGAGCTTCATCACCTCTTTGACAATGGGATGGATATACTGTCGGAGTTCTTTTTTCTCAATGCTCCTTGAAAATGTCAGTATCTGCTCGACCAGGCTTTTTGCTCTCTTGGCCGCCCGGAGAATCTCATTGAGATAACCCAGTATCGCCTGATCCCCTTTGCCGTCCTGCCGTATCTTTAGACGAATAATCTCGGAATAGCCCATGATTGGTGTGAGGACATTGTTGAAGTCATGGGCGATTCCCCCGGCGAGGGTGCCGATCGCCTCCATTTTCTGGGTATGCCGCAACTGTTTTTCCAGTTTGTATCTCTCTGAGACATCCCGGGCCATGGCAACAACACCGGTTATCTCTCCCAGACTGTTGCGCACAGGGGCTCCGGTCATCTCATACATCTGCTCATCGCCAGCCTCGCTGAGGATAGGGGAACTCTTGATACCCACCTCGACTGCCCCCGTCAGGGTCGAGCGGTAGACAGCACAGGCAGTATCACAGGAGGCGTTGAGTTTGCAAAAGATCTGCTCACAGCTCTTACCGATCGGGTCGGCGCAGATCGTGCGCACGGTGTCATTCACCCAGATAGCGTTCATCTTCTGATCGAACAGGGCCAGGATTCCGGGAAATCCGTCGAGAATCGCCTGTCTCTGGGATTCGCTCTCAGCGAGGGCTTTTTTTACCTCCTGCAAGACGGAAAGATCCACCAGGGAGGTCATCACTCCGCAAAGCTCTCCCTCGGCGTTGCGCATGAGGGATTTTTTATAGACAACCGGGCATTTTGTTCCTGCACCGGCAAGGGCATCTCCGTCAAAAGATACTACTCCGCCTTGACGCAACAGGTTCCGGTCGACCTCCCGATATGTTTGGGCAGAATCGGGAGCAAGAAATTCGTATATATCTTTTTGTAGAAGAAGGCCATGGTCAATGCCGATGAACTGCCGGAAAGCTTTATTGCCATACGTATATCTTCCCTCGACATCGCTGCAGAAACACGCGACAGGGACATCATCCAGGATGGACTGATGATTCTTTTGTGTTCTTTCGGAATGCTTATCGGCATCCATCATTTTCGCCTGCTCTCCACTCTCTGACGAGTTGCATTGATCATCATGCTGTGTCATATACCCATTGTCTCCGTTATCGCCCGGTAAATATCAACATTTCTAGATTGTTACCATTTTGTTGCAAAAGCGTAGCCCCAGGACGCAGCTATTACAAGGTCAATTGCCTGAAATTGGCATTTTCCCTCCAGCCTGATTTCCCCTTCTCCTTGACTCTTGCCCCAGTAATCGTTATTCATTGAACCAGTAATTGCTGGGTGCCTGCCCGACTCTTTCTCACGTACACGACCCGATCAAGCACGATATGTCACAAACGACACCGCCACAGCAACCGGAGATTACCTATCCCTGTATCTGGAGCTACAAGATAATCGGCGAGGATCGCGAATTTCTCAGAGAGGCCATCCTTGTCGCCTGCGCACCCCATCCCGTTGAAATCACCGACTCACATACAAGCTCCGGTGGAAAGTATCACAGCCTGGAGGCCAGGCTTGTGGTCCAGGATGAAGCGACCCGACTGACCATCTTTGATGCACTGAAGACTCACCCCGCCGTGAAGATCCTCTTTTAGGAAGCCATGACCGAAGCAGCCGAAAGCAAAACCCAGCTCATCCCCGTTCTCCGCGAAGGACTCAGTGTGATCCAGATGATCGTCTTCAAGGAAATGCGCGCCAGTCTGGCAGGTAAGTATCCCGATCTTACGTCTGCGGACCTGTCAATGCTGGCGGGCGCGATCGTAAGCGAATTGCTCGGCGACCCCAACCCGGAAGAAAAATTCGTGGAATTCCGAAAAACCAACTGGGGAATCATCGAGCAGGAACTCCTCAGCATCCATACTGATAAACCAGGACTATGCGCCCCAATCACCGACGCGCTGCGCATCCAAGCCCTGTGCGACAGCCGGGAAGACCATGGCGACGATTCTGCCTTGCTGGCCAGGGCCTACGAACTGGGTATCCTCCTCAAGGGCCGGGATATCCCACTGCCCTCGTCCTTTATGACCCTGGTCCGCACTCTCGGCAAAGAGCACAATCTGATCGTACCGCCCGTGCAGATCAGTAGCGATCTGGATCAGGAGATTATCCATTAGCTGCGCCCTGTATTCCTGTCTTTTTTTCGGTATTCCGGCCACTGCGATTTTTCAGGATCTTTTCGACAAAGTGACCTGTACAAGCCCCCGCACGGAATTGCAGAGGAAAATCGCCTCGGCCCTCCGGACATCCTCAGCCCGTAACACGGTTTCGCACAGAGGCCTCTCCTGATCTGCCAGCAGGTACCCGCGCATCACCCCGGCCAGCAGACCGCTGTCGAGGGTCGGGGTTGAGTATATGCCATCGCCATAAATAATAATATTGGCAATACTGCCTTCCGTGACCTCACCTGCATCGTTAAGAAAAAGGACATCAAACAGCCCTCTCTCCCGGGCGGTCTTGCATTCCTGGTCATAGATATCCCGGCGGGTGGTCTTGTGGCGGAGCCAGGCAGAATCCTTTTCCGTAACCTGATCGGAAAAATCGACCAGCGGCAGATTCTGTTGCGAAGGCCTGGGAGTCGCCGGCAGCCTGAATAATTTCAGAGAATCACAAGGAGAGGCAGAAATCTGACACTTTCCGTCTTTGGCCAAGGTCAGACGCACCCGCCTGCAGGTCTTGCCGAAGGCTCGGGCTGCCTCCTGAAGTTCCTCACGAATACGATTCTCTGAACAGGCAAAATAAAAATGCGCTGCCGACTGGGCCAGTCGCGCGAGATGTTCAGTCAAGAGCCAGTAGCCTGAATCAGGTTGCCAGAGCATCGTCTCCAGGAGCTCAAACCGTGGTTGGCAGTGGCTGAGGAATCTGCCCTTCAAAAGGCATTCCTGCCACTCCTCTTCGGGGTCTGAGTCATGAATGATCCCCGAACCGATCCCCATTTCACCCCGATCTCCCCTGAGGACCACGGTACGGATCGGCACGTTGAACACCATGGTCGAATCCGGGGCCAGATAGCCGATGGCCCCGGTATACACGCCCCGATCTTCCTTTTCCAGTTCGGCGATAATCTCCATCGTCCGGATCTTGGGGGCACCCGTTACCGAACCACAGGGGAAAAGGGCATGAAAAACATCACTCAGTCGCAGATCCCCGGAAGACTGTTGATCGGCAAACCGCGCCTCGACGGTGGAGGTCATCTGCAGCAGACTCTCATAGGTCTCCACATCAAAAAGGGAGCTGACCCGCACTTCACCCTTTCCCGACCGGTGCATGAGCCTGGCCAGATCGTTGCGCAACAAATCGACGATCATGACGTTTTCGCTTCTGTTCTTGGCATCACGACTAAGGCCCTCCCGCAGGAGTCTATCTTCCTCCGGACTGTCGCCGCGGCGGGAAGTTCCCTTCATCGGTCTGACCACAAGCCCCCGGCTGTCCCTCCGGAAGAAAAGTTCGGGTGAAAAAGACAGGATTCTCTCTTCACCCGAGCGCATATAGGCCCCGTAGGGAACAGTCTGATTATGACGCAGATCAAGGTAGAGGGCCTCGGGAGAACCCAACCAGCGAAAAAACAGTTTCAGGGTATAATTGACTTGATAGGTGTCCCCGGAGGCGATATACCCCTTCAATTTCTCAATGGCCCGCAGATAAGTCCGGTGATCGACATTCGGCTGCAGATCGCGCATATCCCAACCGCAGGCCAGGGAACCGCCCTTCGCCGATGGTACCTTGCCCTCTCCGGTCTGATGATCAAAGATCCGCGGCGGTCCATATACCCCAAGGTCCGCGAGGAGTTGCCCCTTGCGGCAGGCTTTTCCTCCCAGACCGGCAAGCCGCTCCTCCATCCGGCTGCCGAACTCGTAGCCGAACCAGCCGGCGAGATAATAGCCCCCACTGAGCCATCCCTCAAGGACGCCCAGAAACGCCTCTGCCTCATCACCGATCCGGTATTGCAGACGAGTCAGCGAATCAACAAAGAGGAATGATCGGTAGTTTTCTTGATCGGGACGTGATGTATCGAGAAAAACAAAATCATCCTGTTCGGCCAGAAAAGCCAGGATTGCTTCCAGGTCTGTCTTGGGAAAGCCCTTCATTTGCAGACACCAAGACTCGTTTTTCCTGATCGCTGAAGGTGTTGCGCAGGCCTCCAGCCGGAAGAGAGGGTTGGAAAACGGTTACTTTTAAATTTTGTTATGCCAACCATTAGAATTACTCATTTATTGCCAGGTTGAAAAAAACAATCTAATTTACTTCACTTCATCTTAAATATTACAGTTATTGTAATTGACATGCACTCGCTTTATATTACATCACTCAGCACAATTTTTGAGATCTTTCGATGAGTATGCAGATTTTCTTTTCCCCCGGCCCTCATCCGGTCGGGAAAGACAGGTTGAGTGATATCGTCCCCCCCACTCAATACAACCCTGACCGTAGCGTCATCATTCATTTCCTACCTGCTTCACAGCAGAAAATATCAGTCCTTACAAAGGAGAACAGCTCATGCCGAGAAGAATGGTTACAATCGATGGCAATCAGGCCTGCACCCATGTCGCCTATGCCACCAGCGAAGTCATTACTATTTATCCTATTACTCCTTCCTCACCCATGGCGGCTGAAGCCGATTCCAAAGCTGCCAGCATGCAGAAAAATATCTGGAACTCCGTTCCTGTGGTTACCCAGATGCAATCTGAAGGCGGGGTGGCCGGCGCCATGCACGGCTCTCTGGCGACGGGTGCCCTGTGCACCACCTTTACCGCCTCCCAGGGCCTGCTCTTAATGATTCCCAATATGTACAAGATCGCCGGCGAGCTGATCCCGACGGTCTTACATATCACCGCCCGCTCTCTTGCAACCCAAGCTCTGTCGATCTTCGGCGATCATGCCGACGTCTACGCCGCACGGCAGACCGGCTGGGGCATGCTCTGCGCCCAGAATGTCCAGGAGTGTATGGATATGGCCCTGATCTCCACCCAGGCCTCACTCAAATCCCGCATTCCCTTCATGCACTTCTTTGACGGTTTCCGGACCTCCCATGAAATCCAGAAGGTGGAGGAACTCACCTATGAAGATATGCAGGCGGTCATCGACGAAGACCTGGTTATCGCCCACCGGCAAAGGGCACTGACCCCCGACCGCCCCACCATCCGGGGTACCGCCCAAAATCCCGATGTCTACTTCACCGGCCGCGAGACCGTCAACAAATACTACAACGCCACTCCCGCCATCATGCAGGAGACCATGGATAAACTGGCGGGACTGACAGGACGCCAGTACCACCTCTTTGATTATCATGGCGCCCCCGACGCTGAAAACGTCCTGGTCATGATGGGCTCAGGCTGCGAGACCGCTGCCTCGACCATCGATTACCTCGTGGCCCAGGGCCAGAAGGTCGGCATGGTTATTGTCCGTCTCTATCGCCCCTTTGACGGCAAGGCCATGGTTAATGCACTGCCCTCCACCGTTGACCGGATTACCGTACTCGATCGGACCAAGGAGCCCGGCGGAATCGGCGAGCCGCTCTATCTCGATGTCCGCGCCGCCGTCGGCGAGGCACTCGAGGCCAACAGCACCGCGGTGCCACCGATGATCCTGTCCGGCCGCTACGGCCTGGGATCGGCGGAATTCACCCCGGCCATGGTCAAGGCAGTCTTTGACAATATGGTCGCCATGGCGCCGAAAAACAAATTCTGCGTCGGCCCGAACGACGATATCACCTTCACCAGTCTCGACTATGACCGCTCCTTGAACATCGAGGGCAAGGATGTCTACCGGGCCCTGTTCTACGGTCTCGGCTCGGACGGTACGGTCGGCGCCAACAAGAACACCATCAAGATCATCGGCACCGAGACCGACAACTC
>JANOIV010000117.1:0-3168 GCA_031407875.1 Desulfobulbaceae bacterium
AGGCTGATTTTGCCGATCAACTGCTCTCGGCCATGCGCTATCAATTTGGCGGTCATATTGAAAAATCGACCACGAAGGGGGACTGATCATGCCGAACAACGCAAAGCTTGAGCCGACCATCATCGTTATTTTCGGTGCAGGTGGTGACCTTACCCGGCGAAAACTAGTCCCGGCGCTGTATAATCTGCTGCTCGATCAACAGCTTCCGGAACGGTTTGCAATTGTCGGTGTCGCCCGCAAAAACATGGAGAACGATACCTTCAGACAACGGATCAGGGAAGGGATTGACCGTTTATCCCGGCGTGGGGTGGCCGATGAATCGATCTGGAGCGCCTTTGCAAACAATATCTCCTACCTGTCCGAAGATCTGGCCGATCCGGCATCCGGACAGACACTCCGCGCCCGCCTTGACGAAATTGAGGAAGAATGGGGCATGAGAGCCAACCGGGTCTATTATCTGGCCTTACCGCCGACTATGATGAAATCTGCCGCCGCCATGATGCAGCGGCTCGGGGTGTGCCGGGACTGTACGCACGACCGGCTGGTGGTTGAGAAGCCCTTCGGCCGGGACCTGGCTTCGGCCCGGGCCTTAAATCATTTTCTCAACGGCATGTTCGTCGAATCCCAGATCTACCGGATCGACCATTATCTCGGCAAGGAAACGGTCCAGAATATCCTGGCCTTCCGTTTTGCCAACTCACTCTTTGAGCCCATCTGGAACCGGCGCTATATTGACCATGTTCAGATTACCGTTGCTGAAACAGTCGGGGTTGAAGAGCGTGGCGAGTATTACGATCACTCCGGCGCCTTACGTGACATGGTCCAGAATCATCTGCTCCAGGTCCTTTGCCTGGTAGCAATGGAGCCGCCGATTACTTTTGATGCCGACGATATTCGCAATAAGAAGGTGGATGTTCTCCGCGCCATCCGACCGATTCGAACTGAAGATATCCATCAGGTAGCCGTGCGCGGTCAGTATCGAAAAGGCACCATAGCCGGCAAAGCGGTTCCCGGTTACCGCGAAGAGAAAAACGTTTCGCCCGCATCCACCACCGAAACCTACGCCGCCTTTACCTTTTATATCGACAACTGGCGCTGGCAGGGTGTGCCGTTTTATCTGCGTACCGGCAAACGCCTTCCGGCCAAAGTCTCGGAAGTTTCCGTCATATTTCGTTCGCCGCCGCATCAGTTTTTTCCGTCTGCAGCGGTGGAGAGTTGGCAGCCGAATCGGATTGTCATCAGAATCCAGCCCGAAGAAGGTATCGGCACCCGTATCCAGGTCAAACAGCCGGGAACCCGTCTCTTGCTTGGGGCCGCCGAGATGAAGTTTCGCTACAATGAAGCCTTTAAAACTCCCACTCCCGAGGCCTATGAAACATTGCTGCTCGATGTGATACGCGGTGATGCGACGCTTTTTATGCGGGCCGACCAGGTTGAATGCGCCTGGCAGGTGGTCTCTCCGATTCTGGAGGCCTGGGAATCGGTACCGGCAACCGATTTTTCCGATTATTCCGCCGGGAGTTGGGGACCTGAAGCAGCCGATCTGATGATTGCCAGACAGCGGCACAGCTGGTTGCACCCGACCCTCACGGAGGAGGAATCGTGATTGAAATATTTGCAAACAAGGAAGCGCTCAGCCAGGCTGCCGCGCAACTGTTTGCCAGGCAGGCCCAAACCGCTGTCACTGGCCATGGCCGTTTTTCAGTACTGCTGGCCGGTGGCGACACCCCGCGTTGCAGCTATGAGCTACTGGCCTTAGAACCGCTCCGCAGCCAAATCCCCTGGCCGCAAGTGCATCTCTTCTGGGGCGATGAACGTTGTGTGCCGGCCGATGACCCGAGCAGCAATGCCTTGATGGCCCACAGGGCATTCATCGACGCATTGCGGTTGAGACCTGAACAACTGCACCCCATACTCTGTGATGGCCTGCCCGACCGAGCGGCTGAAAACTATGAAGCGGAACTGCGCCGCTTTTTCGGTGAAGAACCGCCCCAATTTGATCTGGTCTTCCTGGGTTTGGGTGAGGACGGCCATACAGCCTCTCTGCTGCCGGGTTCCGAGGCCTTGCATGAAGAGGTCCGTTGGACCGCCGTTACTCGTCGCGCCAACGAACAATTCAGCAGAATAACCTTGACCGCGCCGTTGCTCAATCAGGCCGCTTTGGTGGTGTTTCTGGTGACAGGTCGCAACAAAGCCAGTGTCTTACAGGCCATACTGGAAGAGATCGACCAGCGGCGACTGTACCCGGCCCAGCTCATTCGGCCGCTGCGCGGGAATCTGTACTGGTTCGTCGATCGTGAGGCGGCTTGGAAGTTAGATTTGTGCCCAAAGAACCGTTAAGGATCAGCTGAGGTGGCCCAGCTTAGACAACAGGCTATGGAAATCAGCAAAAGGGGTGTGCGGGCTTTTTCGCAGACCACACCGAATTGCAGGTTTTAGTCACCGTCAGTTCAGGCCGCGGTAGGTAATGCGGTAGATTGCGCCGGCGTAGTCGTCCGATACCAGCAGCGAGCCATCGGGAAGCACCAACACGTCGGCGGGACGCCCCCAAGTAGTTTTGCCCTGTAGCCAGCCGCTGGCGAAAGTTTCGTAGGCGACTGCCTTGCTCCCTTGCAGACGAACCAGCGAAATCCGGTAGCCGATTTTCTGTGAGCGGTTCCACGAACCGTGCTCGGCAATGAAAATATGGTTGCGGTATTCCGGCGGAAACATCGTCTCGGTATAGAAACGCATGCCCAACGAGGCGACATGCGGCCCGAGTTTCTGCGCGGGTGCGGCGAACTCTTCACAACGGCGCTTGGCCCCAAAATCCGGATCGGGCAAGTCGCCGCCATGGCAGTACGGAAAGCCGAAATGCATCCCGGCGCGTGGCGCGTAGTTCAGTTCGTCGGGTGGCGCGTCATCGCCGAGCCAGTCGCGGCTGTTTTCGGTGAACCACAACTCCTTGGTTTGCGGCTGCCAGTCAAAGCCGACCGTGTTGCGCACACCTCGGGCGTACACCTCGGTGCCGCTGCCATCCGGATTCATCCGCAAAATGTTGGCATGGCGCTGGGGATCGGGTTCGCAGATGTTGCAGGGCGCGCCGACCGGTACGTAGAGTTTGCCGTCCGGGCCGAAGGCGATGAACTTCCAGCCATGGTGAGTTTCGCTAGGTAAGGTGTCTGTTAC
>JANOIV010000219.1:0-21777 GCA_031407875.1 Desulfobulbaceae bacterium
ACGCTGGCCCATTGAACGAGAAGAAAATGGTCGGGTTACGGCAAGTTGAGACGCAAAGCCACCAGGGGTCAAACAGTTCTTCAAATTCGCTCCAGTAAAACACCGTTCCTCCGACGAGCTTTTTCGGAGAGCCCATTCTCGGAACGGTGTTTTACTTCCGCTCCCCTCAGTGGTAAGGAGCTATGAAGGCTGAGCACTCCTTGAAGGTTGAAGGGAAACCTCCGTTTTCCCCTTGACAATACTTATCATGGATGTCCCTGAACCGGCGGTGATCCGTGAGGCTGATCTGGCAACCGAGCAAAGAATCTTTGCCGAGATAGTAAAAGCGCTCCCTGTCGAGTTCCGGCAGGAGGCCGATGGAAATCGCCCGCTCAAGATCGATCTCGGTGATTGAGAAATCACCGCCGGTCAATGAATCGTGCGACCAGATCAGCAATTTTCAATTGCCCCGATACAAGCCCGCATGCCGAATCTGATTCCTCTCCCTCAAATGCAGGGACTGCCGAGCAGGCGGCGCAGATCAGCCATTCCCGGTTGCCGATGACGATCTCGCCGTTGGTGCCGATGTCGATGAAGAGGCTGCTCTCCGCACTTTTATACATCTGGCAGGCACGGATTCCGGCAACGATATCCCCGGCCGGCTATCTCGTCCGTCTCGTGTTGTGAATCCGGCATTTGCCGCAGACACCCTCACTGCCTCCTGGTGTGGTGATATTCAAACCTGCGGTTGCAACCGCCGACAGAATATTTTCTCCCGTCAAAACGCGGCAGAGAGAGTGTCCGGCAGAAATTGACTGCTGTGTTGCGTAGGAAAGCCTCTGAAAAATGGAAAGGAATGGTCTAAAAATACCAACAAATTGGCAGGGTGAATAATCATGTTTGATATGATGTATCATGATTGTTTATTTAAAAGTTTGATAATAAAACTGGAAAAAATGAGTTGCTTTGACGTGCACGGTAAGCTACAACTCTAATGATTAATCTTTTGAAATTATACGTATCAGTTTGGCGCCCGGCTTTTTTTTCTTTGCGGGGAAAGGGAGTTTGTCTGCACTTTCGAAAGATACGCTTGTCTGGGCTGTCGGGGGCTCTATCACGCGGCTTTCACGATCTTTCGGAGGAAGAGTGATCCGGAAAATGTTGCAAATTGTGCGAATTGTGCCCAGCAGGCGGATGCAGAAATTCATCTAATTTTTTCCAACCCTCCCGAGGGATGGAACAACGTGAAAGGAATTCCATATGCTAGATCCAAAAAAACATCAAGATTGGGAAATTGCTGAAGAAGCAGAAAAAACCATGAAGACGATCTATGAGATTGGCGAACAGCTCGGGCTTACCAAGGACGAGCTCCTTCCTCAGGGCCATTATATTGCCAAGATCGACTTCCGCAAGGTGCTGAACCGCTTGAAGGACAAGCCCAATGGCAAGTACATCGATGTCACCGCCATCACCCCGACTCCGCTTGGCGAAGGAAAATCCACTTCGAGCATGGGGCTTGTCCAAGGCCTCGGTAAACGGGGCAAAAAAGTGTCCGCCGCCATTCGCCAGCCTTCCGGTGGCCCGACCATGAATATCAAGGGATCAGCCGCTGGCGGTGGTCTGGCTCAGTGTATCCCACTAACTCCTTTTTCTCTCGGCTTTACCGGCGACATCAACGCCATCATGAATGCCCACAATCTGGCCATGGTCGCCCTTACCTCCCGCCTACAGCACGAGCGGAACTATACCGACGAGCAGCTCAAACGTCTCTCGGGGATGGACAGGATCGACATCGATCCCACCAAGGTGGAGATGGGCTTTGTCATCGACTACTGCTGCCAGGCCCTGCGTAACATCATCATCGGTATTGACGGAGTCAACGGCAAGACCGATGGCTTCATGATGAAGTCAAAGTTCGGTATCGCCGTATCCTCAGAGGTCATGGCCATTCTTGCAGTCGCCACCAGTCTTGCCGATATGCGTAAGCGCATGGGCAAGATCGTCGTGGCCTACACCAAGAGCGGCAAACCGGTCACCACCGAGGATCTGCAGGTAGCAGGCGCCATGACGGCCTGGATGGTCGAGGCGCTCAATCCCAATCTGATGCAGACCATCGAGGGACAGCCAGTCATTGTCCATGCCGGACCATTTGCCAATATCGCCATCGGCCAGAGTTCCATCATCGCCGATCAGATCGGCTTAAAACTCTCTGACTACCATGTGACTGAATCAGGATTCGGCGCCGATATCGGCTTCGAGAAGTTCTGGAACCTCAAATGCCGTTACAGTGGTCTGGTGCCGGATTGCGCGGTTGTAGTCGCCACGATCCGGGCACTCAAATGTCATGGCGGTGCCCCGGTCCCGGTACCGGGCAAAGCGATGCCCAAGGAATACAGCCAGGAGAATGTGGAATGGGTGGGCAAAGGGTGTGCAAACCTTATTCACCATATCAATACTGTACGCAAGGCGGGAATCAGCCCGGTTGTCTGCATCAACGCTTTCTACACGGATACCGAGAACGAGATCGCCACGGTTCGTCAGCTTGCCGAAAAGGCCGGCGCAAGAGTTGCTGTTTCCCGACATTGGGAACATGGCGGTGATGGGGCCCTGGAATTTGCCGATGCGGTTATCGCGGCATGCGAAGAACCGAACAATTTCAAGCTCCTCTATGATCTTGACATGCCGGTTCGCGAACGCATTGAAAAGATAGCCAAAGAGGTATATGGCGCTGATGGGGTTGATTTCTCGGCCGCGGCGAATACGGCCCTTGATCGTATTCAGGCCGACCCCGAATTGTCCAAGCTCGGTCTCTGTATGGTCAAGACCCACCTTTCCCTCTCGGACAATCCCAGCCTCAAAGGTGTTCCCACCGGATGGCGTCTCAGCGTTCGTGAGGTTCTTACTTATGGGGGAGCAGGATTTATCGTACCGGTGGCCGGCGCTATCAGTCTGATGCCGGGAACCAGTTCCAATCCAGCCTTCAAACGTGTTGACGTTGATGTCGAAACCGGCAAGGTGAAAGGGGTGTTTTAGACCGATCCGAGATGCGTTAAAGGGGGAGTTTCGCTCCCCCTTTTCGGTATGATCGATCTTCGACGCAATCCGGTCGACAGGAAACATGCCGAGACAGAGAATGAGCCAATCCAAACGTGAAGGAGTACGAGCATGACTGCAGAGCTTATCAGCGGAACCCAGATTCGTAAGGAGATCCTGGCCGAACTGGCGGAAGAAGTCAGGGCGATGAAGGCCAAACACGGTCGGGGGCCTGGTCTTGTCACCATCCTGATCGGAGAAAATCCCGCCTCAATCAGCTATGTTACACTGAAGGTCAAGACAGCGGAGGACCTCGGTTTTCACGAGGTTCAGGACAACCAGCCGGTGGATATCACCGAGGCCGATCTTCTGGCCCTCATTGACAAATACAACAACGATCTCGCCATCCACGGGATACTGGTCCAGTTGCCCATCCCTAAACATATCGATGAAAAAAAGGTTCTCAACGCCATCAATCCTGACAAGGATGTCGACGGTTTTCATCCGGTCAATGTCGGCCGTCTGATGATCGGCGGAGATGAAGTCCGCTTCCCGCCATGTACCCCCGCCGGTATCCAGGAACTGATCATGAGATCGGGAACCGAGACCTCCGGGGCCGAAGTGGTGGTGGTCGGCCGTTCCAATATCGTCGGTAAACCCATCGCCATCATGATGGCTCAGAAGGGCAAGGGTGCTAACAGCACCGTGACCATCGTTCATACCAGGACCAAGGATCTGGCCTCGCACTGCAAACGTGCCGATATCCTCATTGTGGCAGCCGGTGTCCCTGATCTGGTGAAACCGGAATGGATCAAACCGGGTGCCACCGTCATTGACGTAGGTGTCAATCGGGTAGGGATGAACGAGGCGACCGGTAAGGCCATTCTCAAGGGAGATGTGGACTTTGAGGCCGCTAAGAAGATTGCCGGCAAGATCACCCCAGTACCCGGTGGAGTCGGACCAATGACGATTGCCATGCTCATGAAGAACACGGTGAAATCGGCTTGGTTGCACCTTGGGAAGTAAGCGATCTTCCGTATAGAATGAGACCCTGGCGGCGATGGGAAAGTGCAGGAACCACCCGGAGGTTGAGACAGCTTATCAATGTATGAAGCATAAATATTATGTCTGCGAAGCGTGTATCGCCTGCCGGGATCAGGATATTTACTGTAAGTACCGCTCGTCCTGCGCCATTTTTTTTCTTGAGAAAGAGCGTCGAAAAGAAAAAGAACCGGAGGATCGTTCCTAAAAGGCATCGTGTCCTTTGCTTTTTTACGCTGACGAAAGGCGCGTCAAGAAAGTGTTAATAGATATGGTAATCAGGGGTAAATTAACAAAAGAAGGAGGTGCGCTATGACAGACCAGCATTGTCCAGGATTTGAGAGCAACAAACAGTTGAATGAGGTTAAAGTCGTCTGTCCGTCCTGTCAGGGGGAGATTGAAATTTTTGCTGACGAGCTGAATAAGTCGCTCAAATGTCCAAAATGCAGTAATATGTTCGAATCGAAGGCTTGCCAGGCTCCGACCAAGTAAACTCTGCAGGTTTCTTTTCACGGTCTTCAAAGTGAAAGGAGGGAGGTGATTGTTAGCATCTCTCGGGGCAGCGGAGTGACGCACGAGGTGTCCGATAGATAGATAGCCCTTGGCTTTCAAGCATCGCATGGGATACTCTCCTGGAGTCCAGTAAAGACTACGATATCCCTGAAATAAAGTTCATGCGCAATTTCCAGTGCGCAGCGCAGATTTTGGAGCGTCTTTCTTTCGGCCGGGAACGCTTTATCAACTTCATCGATAGTGCGATTCCTGAAGAAGGATAATCACGTTTATCATGGTCTGGCCGGGCAGTTTTTTCAGTGCGAAGTCTGGCCTGACTTGAAAGTCAGGATCGTCGCCGGTATGCAGGAAAGGATCGCTGCCGAGGGCGAACGGGCGCATAATGCACCGGATCAGACAGACCTGCAGTTGAAGGTCGATGGTGAAGAGAGGTGGGAGTGAGCCATACTTCTCAATGGTATTGATACCGTTGATCCCAGTTTTTACGACATGGTCTTCATCAATATCAGCACAATGAGTGTTAGTGATGCTGCCGCTCTGATAGCTCAGGCAGTGGGATTCCCCTGTTACCAGCCGACAGAGGTCTTATTAGGAAATTATAAGACTTCGCTTTGGCGGCTGATGTGAACAACCGTCTTTGATTTCCCTTCAGCGTGGGCTTTTGTCGAGGAAGGGAAGTGGCATTATTCATGTCAAGGCCCCCGAAAAGAGCAGGCTGCCGCCATAGAGGCGAGAATTGAAGTTTTCCGAATGCTTTTCCCCTTTGATTTCTCTGAGATATAGAGACCGACCGAATATAAAGACAACTTTTTTTGTATTTAGGCAAGAATGGGAAGTAATCCATCTGAGGGGTAATGAGAGTTGCTCTTATCAGCAGGAGTGATGACCGACTCTAGCAAAAAGAATGTTTGTTAGTTTGTAAACTGAGGTATTTATAAATACGAATTCTCTTGCATGCAGCAACGACATGGAGAGATTTTCTACCTGAAGTTCCGCCGGATGCAATCTTCTCTGTATGACTGGTTGCGCCTTGCACGCCTGAAAGTGTGTATGCAGAATGTTGTGGGCGGTTCTGAGGAAAAATCGTGCAGTTCAGGGAGACAGTTTCCGGACCATTAGTGGAAACCAGAATGGATACGTATAAAGTCACATTTCTGCCTCACAATAGAGAGATAACAGTTTCTTCAGGTGAGAGTCTTATACGAACCGCCCTCAAGGCGGGAGTGCATGTCAATGCCTCCTGTGGCGGCGAAGGCGTATGTGGCAAATGCAGGGTCCTGATTGAAGAAGGTCAAGTCTTGGATGGCGTCTCCGAGAGGCTCAGTAAAGAGGATGTCGAGAAGGGGTATCGCTTGGCCTGCCTGGCACGGGTTTCGGAAGGTGTGTCGGTGCGGATACCCGTCGAATCTTCTATTGACGCAAGTGTTCTCAATAAACTGGGCGCTCCGCGACGGACGGCCACCATACAGCACATGGATTTTGGTAGCCTGAAGGAGCAGGGGCTGTTTATTCCACCCGTCGAAAAAATATTTCTGGAACTCTCACCACCCGATGCCCAGAACAATATGCCTGATGTCACAAGACTTGTTGAGTATCTCAAGCTCAACTCGGACGAGCACAAACTCGAGCTGACCATGCCGGTCATCAGAAAACTGCCGGCAACTCTGCGTGAAAATGATTTCCAGGTCACCGTGACGCTTGTTCGACCTGTTCGAGATGACGGCAAGACGCTCATTACGGATGTCCAGGCCGGAGATACGACCTTGCAAAGCTATGCTATTGCCATGGACATCGGTACCACGACGGTCTATGGTCAGCTGATTGACTTGACTAGCGGGGACTGTCTTGGTGAGTACGGTGATTTCAACGGCCAGATCAGTTATGGCGAGGATGTCATCAGCCGTATCATGTACGCAGAAAAACCTGAAGGACGAAAGAAACTCCAAGAGGTTGTCGTCGCCACGCTCAATAAAGTGATCAGGGAGATAGTCTCCCAGGCGAAGGTCGGGCGGGAGAACATCTCGACAATAACCCTGGCAGGCAACACGACCATGACCCAGCTCCTGCTTGATATCGACCCCCGTTACATGCGCCGGGCTCCGTATGTGCCGGCCTCGTCAATGTATCCGCCCTTTGATGCCGCGTCGATAGGAATAGACATCAACGAGAAGGTCATAGCCCTGCTCTATCCGGTGGTATCGAGTTATGTTGGCGGTGATATCGTCGCCGGGATCATGGGTTCGGGGATGTATCGCAGTGAGCGGCTGACACTTTTTCTCGACATCGGCACCAATGCCGAGATCGTCATCGGCAACCAGGACTGGTTGGCCTGTACAGCCTGCTCGGCAGGACCGGCCTTTGAGGGCGGCGGAGTTGAGTTCGGCATGCGGGCGGCCAAGGGCGCCATTGAGGACTTTTCTCTTGATCCGGTAAGTTTTGAGCCGATGCTTGTCACCATCGGTGATGTGCGGCCGAAGGGCATCTGCGGCTCGGGTCTCATCACCATGACGGCTGTCATGCTCGAAATGGGGGTGATCAACAACCGGGGGCATTTTAACCGGGAGTTGAACACCTCACGGATACGCAAAAACAACGGTATCTGGGAATATGTCCTGGCCTGGAAGGAAGAGACACAGATCGACAGGGATATCTCCCTCTCAGAGCCTGATATCGATAACCTGATTCGGGCCAAAGGGGCAATATACAGCGGCTGTATGACCCTTCTCGAAGAGGTCGGACTGACCATGGACATGGTAGAGCATATCATTCTTGCCGGAGGTTTTGGCAGCTATATAGATCTGGACAGGGCAATGACCATCGGTTTGTTGCCGGAGATTGAGGCGGAACGGGTCACCTTTATCGGCAACGGTTCTCTCATGGGCGCCAGGATGAGCTCACTAACCAACAGAATACGTAAAGATGTCGTTGAAGTAACCAGAAAAATGACCAACTTTGAACTGTCGGAAACCCCTTCCTATATGAGCAATTACGTGGCGGCCATGTTTCTTCCCCACACGGAAATCGAGAAATTTCCACGAACGAAACAACGCATGGAGACACGGAAAAAATCGATACAGGAGGCCGGGGGATTTTCAAAGCTGATTGATGGGTTGAGTTGAAGCATATGAAAGTTCAATTCGCAGGACTGGGACAAGGGGGTTGTTTCGGAGAAAAACAGAGAGGTATTTATAGATGCAGCCGATGTTTTTTACTTCTGCGCAAGGGTTTTTGGTTGGCAGATGATTGTAGTAATAAAATAATTTTTTGAGCAATAAAGGGGAGGTTGGCGTTACAGGGACAGGATTTGTGCTGCAGAGACTGGTAACCTTGGAACAATAACCTTGAGGAAAATAATCACTCAGATGCAAGGAGGTAATCGTGGGATTTGAAATGAAGAAGGAATCCTATACCGGAGGCATAAGGGAAATATCCATTGGTAAAAAAGACTCGGCCGTAACCGTTGGAGGCCAGACCTGCTATCCCTTTTATACATTCGAGGGCGAGATGCCCAATAAGCCCATTATCGCCATGGAGATCTGGGATATGGCACCGGAAGACTGGGCCGAGCCCGCGCTCGCCCATTTCAAAGACGTGGTTGCTGATCCTGTAGCCTGGGCCAAAAAATGTATCGATGAATATGGCGCTGAAGCTATCGTTCTGCAGTTGAAGAGTACTGATCCCAATGACCGGGACGCCCGTGCGGAAGACGCGGCCGCCACGGTCAAAAAGGTGATGGAGGCCATCAATGTACCACTGATTGTCTGGGGATGCGCCTCGCCTGCCAAGGATGAGGAAGTCTTCAAGGTGGTTTGTGAGGCATGTCAGGGCGGTAATATCATCCTCGGACCGGTTGAGGAAAAGAACTACAAGGGTATCGCCGCAGCGGCGATGGGGTATGGTCATAGTATCATCGCTTCCTCGCCGATCGATGTCAACTTGGCCAAGCAAATCAATATTCTTCTGGAAAATTTCGGTATGCCAATGGAAAGGGTCCTGGTCGACCCCACCACCGGCGGTCTAGGGTATGGCATGGAATACTCCTATTCCGTCATGGAACGTTTGACGATGGCGGCCATGTCCCAGGGAGACGAGAAACTCCAGTATCCGATGATCAACAACCTGGGCAACGAAATCTGGAAGTGTAAAGAGGCCAAACAGACCGTGGAAGACGCCCCTCTGCTTGGGGACCCCGAAAAACGCGGCATTATGATGGAGGCCATCGGGGCGGTTTCCTACTTGATGAGTGGTACGAGCATCCTCATCATGCGCCATCCGGAAGCCATACGCCTAGTCAAGGATTACATTAGGATCCTGGCCGGTGGCGGGTCTGCCATGGAGACGGCTCCCATCGCCAAGAAGATGGCGGATGTCAAGATCGATTTCGCCGCCCTGGCGCCGCAGCTTGATTTGACTATAGTGGAAGAAAAGAAAAAGGCAGCCCCGGCAAAAGCTGCCGCACCGGTTGCCGGCCCTGCCGCCCCTGCTGCAAAAGCAGAAGCGGTAAAACCTGCTGCCGCCAAAGTTGAAACCAAGGGAGGGACTCCTGTCGCTCCGGCGGTTGATCCGGCAGTTGCGGCCCAGATGGAGGCAGAAGCCAAAGTCAAGGCGGAGGCCGCTGCCAAGGTCAAGGCTGAAGCGGACGCCAAGGCAAGGGAGCAGGCGGAGGTGAAGACCCAGGCCGATGCCGAGGCGAAGGCGAAAGCTGCTGTGGAGGCCAAGGCCCAGGCTGAGGCGGATGCAATCCTGGCTGCGAAGGCAGCGCGGGATGCCGATGAGAAGGCCTTGAAGGAAAAACGGGCGCAGGAACGCAAGAACGCCGCCGGAAAAAGCCTGGCGGCTTCGTCCGGCAAGGTCACCATGACACCTGCTGCGGTCCAGAGGACTGAGCAGGAAAAAATACTGGAGATGTTGAACAGATTCCACAAGAGGCCGGTCAATTGACGAGGTTGCAGTATCAGTAAAGATCCTAGAGCAATTGGTTATTTTTTGATCATAATTCGAGGAGGAACTTCTCATGGCAGAAGAAACAAAGACAAGTGTCGTAAAAGCCCCACAACTGGCAGACCCGATGGAGGCATCCATCGAGCCATCTACCCAGGAGATGATACGACGCGCCCATAAACTTCAGATTGAAACGGTTTTTGACCGTGCGGTGACCATGAAACCCTGTGCCATCGGGCTGCAGGGAATCTGCTGTAAAAACTGTGCCATGGGTCCGTGCCGTCTGCCGCTGCCAAAGGGTGGGGTTGTGGGCGAGGACACCAGAAAGGGCCTGTGCGGGGCCACCCCCAACACCATCGCCGCCCGCAATTTTGCCAGGATGATCGCGGCCGGTGCCGCGGCCCATTCCGACCACGGTCGAGGCGTGGCGGAAACCTTTCTGGCAGTCGCCAGAAAAGAAAGCAAGGATTACACTATCAAGGATCCGGCCAGACTCCTCCAGATCGCCCCATACTTTGATGTGGCCACGACCGTTGAGATTGACGGCAAAAAAATGGACAGGAATATCGATGAGATCGCCCTGGGTGTAGCCGAGGCTGCCATCAAGGAATGGGGCAAGCCCGAGGGAACGCTCGCCTACCTAAAGAGGGCGCCCAAGCCCCTGCAGGAGAAATGGGCGAAGCAAGGAGTCCTGCCCCGGGCCATCGACCGGGAGATTGTTGAAATCATGCATCGGACCCATATGGGTGTCGATCAGGACTACAAGAACTTGATGAAGCAGGGAACCCGCGCCTCTCTTGCCGACGGTTGGGGCGGGGCAATGATCGCCACCGACCTGCAGGATATTATGTTCGGCAGCCCAACCCCTCTACAGTCCGAGGCCAATCTCGGGGTTATGAAAGAGGATCATGTCAATATCATCGTCCATGGCCATGAGCCGCTGCTGTCCGAGATGATTGTCGCTGCCACCCAATCCCAGGAGATGATTGCTTATGCCAAGGAGATTGGAGCCAAGGGTATCCAACTCGCCGGTATCTGCTGTACGGCCAACGAGATCCTGCAGCGTCATGGTATTCCTCCGGCCGGCAACTTCCTGCAGCAGGAACTTGCGATCATCACCGGTGCCTGTGATGCGATGGTCGTCGATGTCCAGTGTGTCTTTCAGAATCTGGCCAACGTAGCGAAATGTTTCCACACCTTACTCATCACCACCCATCCCATCGCCAAGATGGAACAGGAAAATGTCATCCACATCGAGTTTAATGAACACTACGCCATGCAGGACGCCATCCGCATCGTCAAGATGGCTATTGAAAACTTCAAGAACCGTGGCGCCGATGTCATGATTCCACGCCATAAGACCACCCAGATCGCCGGATTCGGTGTTGAATCCATCCAGTATCATCTGGGCGGAACCTTCCGGGGCAGTTATTTTACCCTCAATGACAATATCATCAACGGCCGTATCCGCGGCATTGCCGGAGTCGTCGGCTGCAACAACGCCCGGACCAAGCACAATGAACAGCATATCGTCCTCATCAAGGAGCTGATCAAAAACGATGTCCTTGTCCTTACCACCGGCTGCAGCGCCATCACCGCCGGTATCCACGGACTGCTGACCCCTGGCGCCGCCGCAGTTCACTGCGGACCGGGACTTGCAGAGGTCTGCGAGACTGTCGGTATTCCACCGGTTCTGCACCTCGGTTCTTGTGTCGATAACAGTCGTATCCTGCTGGCCGCAACAGAGGTGGTCAAGGCCGGCGGTCTCGGCAACGATCTCTGTGACCTTCCGGTCGCCGGCAGCGCCCCGGAGTGGATGAGCGAAAAGGCTATCGCAATCGGTCAGTATTTTGTCGCATCAGGTGTCTATACCGTTTTCGGCTATTCACTACCGCTGGAAGGCGCACCTGTGTTCAAAAATCATCTCTATAAAGATATGGAAACAATGTATGGCGGTATGTGGGATTGCGAGGCCGACCCCATCAAGCATGCCCACAAAATGATTGCCCATATCGATAAAAAACGCAAAGAGCTGGGCATTGACAAGGCCCGAGACAGGGTTCTCATGGATATGGCCGACAGACAGAAACTTGAGGCAGAGGCCTGATAGGGAGTATATAACCTAAACTATACGATCGATCCTCAACAAAGGAGTAAAACATGTCAAGATTAGTAGCGTTTGCCGCGATACAGGGCGGCTATAAAGTCGTTTCCCAGGTCGAAGGAGAGCTTGAGAAGGCCCTTCAGACCTACAATGCCGATACCAAAGTTGGTTTTCCTAATACTGCATACTACCTACCGGTCATCTATTCCCTTACAGGTATGAAGGTCGAGACCCTCGAGGACCTCAAGAAACCGATGGAGTTCGCCCGCGGTCTTTTGCCGCCGCACATCAAGGGCAGCAATCATCTGCCCTACCTCGGACCTCTGCTCGATGCCGGCATGGCCGGAATCTTTGCCTATGAGGTCAAGGAAGCCTTGCGCATCCTGCGTGAGCCTGATTTCTACATGCTCGGCGAGGATCCGGATATCGAGGCCGGCAAGATCTGGGTTGGGCCTGCCGATGATACCATCCTGCGTAAGCGTGGTGTTGAGTTCGTTGATGGTTCGGCTCCGGGCTTTGCCGCCATCGTCGGTGCGGCACCTGACGCCGAGACCGCCAAAATGATCGTCGAGGATTATCAGAAGAAGAGTCTCTATATCTTCTGCGCCGCCAATCACAATGGCAAGACAGTTATTGAGCAATGCCTTGAGGCCGGGATGCAGGTGGGTTGGAAGACCCGTATCGTGCCCTTCGGACCGGACATTTCCTCTGCGGTCTTCGCCCTTGGCTTTGCCAACCGAGCCGCCATGGCCTTCGGCGGTGTTGAGCCGGGTGACTACCGGAAGATGCTGATGTACAACAAGAACAGGATCTTTGCCTTCGTCAACGCGCTGGGCGATGTCGGCACCGAGTGGGCCGTAGCCGCTGCCGGTTGTGTCAACTGGGGCTTCCCGACCCTGGCTGACACTGACATCCCAGAGATTTTGCCGACCGGTATCTGCACCTATGAGCATGTTGTCGCCAATGTGCCCCATAACGAGATCTGTCAAAAATCCGTTGAAGTCAGGGGATTGAAGATCAATATCACCGAGATCGACATTCCCTGCGCCTTCGGCCCGGCCTTTGAGGGCGAGCGGGTGCGGGGCGCCGATCTGTTCTGTCAGATGGGCGGTGGTAAGACCCAGTGCACCGAGCTGGTCAAGATGGCTGAAATGAGCGAGATCGAGGATGGCAAGGTCATAGTCAATGGGCCTGACATCGGCGATCTCAAGGAAGGAGATACTCTGCCTCTGGGCATCTTTGTCCAGGTTGCCGGTCGGGAATTCCAGACGGATTTTGAACCGATTTTGGAGCGACAGATCCACCATCTGATCAACTATACCCAGGGCATCATGCATATCGGTCAGAGGGATATCTCCTGGGTCCGGGTCAGCAAGGCGGCCATCGACAAGGGCTTTACCCTGAAGGATATCGGCGTAGTTCTTCATGCTAAATTCCATCAGGATTTCAAGAAAATTGTTGATAAAGTTCAGATTACCCTGTTCACCAAAAAAGAGGATGTGGATAAACTGACGGCCAGGGCTCGGGCCGAGTACAAGGTGCGTGATGAACGTGTCGACAACATGACCGATGAGGATGTCGAAACCTTCTACTCCTGCACCCTCTGTCAGTCCTTTGCCCCCAGCCATGTCTGTACGGTCAGCCCTGAGCGGACCGGGCTCTGCGGTGCCTATAACTGGATGGATTGCAAGGCCTCGTTTGAGATTAATCCTACCGGGCCCAACCAGCCTGTATTGAAAGGCAAGGTCCTCGATCCGATTCGCGGTCGCTTTGAAGGCGTCGATGAGTTTATTAAGAAGGCCTCAAAAGGGGCTATTGATACCTATAACTTTTATTCTATGGTCCATGCCCCGATGACGACCTGTGGCTGCTGTGAATGTATTGCCGCCATGCTGCCTTCATGTAATGGGGTTATGACTGTCGGCCGTGACTATGCGGGCGAAACACCATCCGGTATGAAGTTCACCACCCTTGCCGGTGTCATGGGCGGTGGAGCGTCTTCTCCGGGGTTTATCGGTCATTCCAAGTACAATATCACCCAGAAAAAATTCATCCTCGGTGATGGTGGTATTCTGCGAATGGTCTGGATGCCGAAGGTGGTCAAAGACGAGATGTATGACAAAATTAATGCACGCGGAAAGGAAATGGGTATCGAGAACTTCGCCGATATGATCGCCGATGAAACGATCGGAGTCACCGAAGAAGAGATCCTGCCATTTCTGCAGGAAAAAGGGCATCCGGCATTGAGCATGGAACCCATCATTGGTTAAGTTATACAGGCAAGGTGACTGGCCGGATGAGAACATCCGACCAGTCACGGCAGTGACCATCCTGATATGAACATAAGGAGATAACGGAAATGGCGTTAACAGGTATTCAGATATTCAAACTCCTGCCGAAGACAAACTGTAAAGAGTGTGGTGTTCCGACCTGCCTGGCCTTTGCGATGAATCTGGCATCCTCAAAGGCCGAACTGGACAGCTGTCCCTATGTGTCGGATGAGGCGAGGGCCCAGCTGGCCGAGGCCTCTGCCCCGCCGATCCGGCCGGTGGTCATCGGCCGGGGTGTGCGCCGGGCGACAGTTGGTGGCGAGACAGTGCTCTACCGGCATGAAAAAACCTTTTTCAACAAGACAGTGTTTGCCGGTCTCATGACCTCTGATACAGCTCCAGCGGCTGCCGAGGCCAAACTCAAGGTGTGGAATGCGATCCAGTATGAGCGCGTTGGCCTGAATCTGCGGCCGGAGTTGGTCGCCCTCAAGGATGTCAATGGCGATAAGACAGCCTTTGCGACTCTTGCAAAGATCATTGCCGAGACTTCGGAGTTCAATCTGGTCCTCATGAGCGAGGATGCTGGTGTCATGCAGGCTGCAGTTGAGACCTGTGGATTCAAGAGGCCGCTGCTCTACGCGGCGAATGAGGCCAACTTCGAGGCCTTCGGAAAGATCGCCAAAGATAACGATCTGCCCCTTGTCGTGAAGGCGGGAGCGATTGACGGAGTCATCGCCCTCACCGATAAGCTGATGGCGATGGGTCTCAAGGATCTGGTCATCGACAGTGGGGCCAGGGAATTGAAACAGGCACTGGCCGATCAGGTTGCGCTGCGGCGGGCAGCATTGAAAGATAGCAACCGATCACTCGGTTTCCCGACCATATCATTCCCGTGCGAGATGGCCTCGAATATCGCTATGGAGGGCCTTATCGCCGGTATGTTCGTCTCCAAGTATGGCGGAATTGTGGTCCTCTCCGATCTGACCACCGAGGTCATGTTCCCGCTCTTGCTGGAGCGGCTCAATATCTTTACCGACCCGCAGCGGCCGATGACCGTCACCGAGGGGATCTTCGAGATTGGCAACCCGAATGAGAACTCACCGGTACTGGTTACCACGAACTTCGCCCTGACCTACTTCATTGTCTCCGGTGAGATCGAGGCGAGCAGGGTGCCGGCCTGGCTCCTGATCAAGGATTCTGAAGGCCTCTCGGTCCTGACCGCCTGGGCTGCCGGCAAATTCGGCGGTGATGACGTGGGAGTATTCGTGAAGAAAAGCGGTATAATGGACAAGGTCAAGCATACTGAGCTTATCATTCCCGGTTATGCCGCGGCAATTGCCGGGGACGTTGAGGAAGAACTCTCCGGCTGGACCGTTACGGTCGGTCCCCGGGAGGCCGCACATCTTGCCGGTTTCCTTAAGGCCAGACAGTAAGAGCGTTTATCTCGGCTGAGGCGCTGCTTTTCTGCATATTTACGGTACAATCCAGAGGTCATCGGGGCTTGCCGGTTCTGATGATCTCTGCGGCGTTTTAGCTTCCATGTATATGAATTATAACTATAAGTTCGTTAAAGGAGGAAGACTATGATTCTATTCGGCGAAAGCCTGAATGTAATCTCCACGGTGATTGGCAAGGCATACAGAGAACGTGACCCTAAACCTATTCAGGCCGAAGTCCTTGAGCAGAAAGAAAAAGGCATGGACTATATCGACATCAACTTGGGTCCGGCCAAGAAGGATGGCCATGAACTGATGCCATGGGTCTGCCAGGTGGTGCAGGAAGTGGCGCCGGAGATCCCTCTGCTTCTTGATACCTCTAATATCGCCGCCATCGAGGAGGGACTGAAAGTCCTCAAACCCGCAGCGAAGCCCCATATCGTCAACTCGATCATGGCCCGGCCTGAGCGCTATACGGTCATGCTGCCCATGGCCGCAAAGTATGGGGCCGATATCGTCGCCCTGATGTGGGGACCCGACGGACTGCCCCGTGATGAGAACGAGCGGGCAGCTCTCTGCGTCGAGTTGCTCTATGCCGCCAATGAGGCCGGTATCCCGAACGAGAAGATCTGGGTAGACGGTATTGTCACCCCGGTCAATATTCAGCAGGCTCAGTGTGTCAGTCTCCTCAATTTCCAGATGATGCTCGAAGATATCGCCCCCGGTGCCATGAGCACCTGCGGGCTTTCCAACATCTCCAACGGTCCGCCGGTACATCTCAGGCCGATAATGAACACAACCTACATGATCATGCTGGAGAGGTACGGGATGAAGGCGGTCATTTCCGATCCTCTTGATCTCAACCTGACTGCGGTGGCTAAAGGACGGCGGCAGGATATCGTCGATGTCGTGCATCAGACCATGGACGGCAGTGCCCCTGATCCGGGCACGTTGACCAAAGAACTCGGGGATTATGTCAAGACGGTGAAGGTCATCTTGGGCGAGGCCCTGTTCTCCGATTCCTATCTCGAGATCTAGGTCCCCTTTTTCCATATCCTCAAAAGGCCCATCGCAGAATAGATGGGCCTTTTTTGCGTGTGAGTTGGAGCTTTGGTTTATATAAATTGTTGTATTGCCTATTACTGTCGACTGAACGGGTGAAATATGGGAGAAAAAGATAAGGATGAGAGTTGGGTATATATCATTGTCTGTGATCCCGGTCGAGATGAACATATGCTTGGCCTGCACAGCAAAGAGCAGGACGTAGATTTTATCCCGACCTTTCAGAACAGAGAGGCCGCGAATGACTGCCTGCTGACTCTGCCCAGGGAGAAGGGGAAAAAATATGAAGTACAGGCAATCCATGTCGAAGAACTGCATGAAAATGCCACGAAGAATGGATTTATTGTGGCAATGGTTGATGGTGATGGCAATATTATTAAATAGGCATGGTTTGAGGGATGACCGACTACTAGTTACCGGCATGACCGAAACACCGCCGAGAGGTATATCGAGATGAGCCTGAAAATAGCTATAGGTGGTAAAGGCGGGGTCGGCAAGACCACCGTGACTTCTCTTCTTGCCCGGTGTCTGGCCGCCGATACTCGCAATAAGGTCATTGCCATCGATGCCGATCCTGTTGCCAATCTGGCAGCTGGTCTGGGTATCTCCGAAGATCAACCGATCCGGCCGATTGCCGAACTCTCCGACCTCATTGCCGAACGGACAGGGGCCAAACCCGGCACGATGGGAGGATTTTTCACCCTCAATCCCAAAGTGGACGATATCCCGGAGAGATTCTCGCTTGAACGCGACGGGGTGAAACTGCTGGTCATGGGGACAGTACAGACCGGCGGTTCCGGTTGCATCTGTCCTGAAAGCACTATCCTGAAAGCACTCATGACCCATCTGGTCCTCTACCGTGACGATATCGTCGTCATGGATATGGAGGCCGGTATCGAACATCTCGGCCGGGCCACCTCATCTTCTGTCGACGCCCTGATCATTGTCGTCAATCCCGGGACACGAAGCCGTGTGGCCGCTGAAAAGATCAGAAAGCTCGGGCGGGATATCGGCATCAAACGTATCCTTGTCCTCGGAAACCGGGTGAAGGGAGAGGCAGACGAGGAACTAATTCGTACGTCTCTGGCCGATTTCGACATCCTCGGCTTTCTGCCCGAGGAAGAAGAAATCGTCACCGCCGATCGGGAAGGGCGACGGCCCTTCGAAAATATTGCAGATGCTCCAGAGGCATTGTTTGCCATTGTCAAAAACCTTGTTTCCTTGAAAAAATAGCAGGAATGCATTTTCTTGCGTGTGCAACAATCCCGGGTAGTGCAAGTGCATTAAAAAAGATGGAAGGACCTGTGCCGTAGACCCCTTGTGGTCCGGCTGGGGCGCCCGCCACTTTCTTTTCCTCCTGTCAGGTTTCTTTTCTGTTTCCCTCCATCACTTGACAATGAAATCATGTGGTGTATCCTATAAGTTTGATAATCTTTCCTATAAATAGTTCAGGTCGTATAATTCATTCCCGACAATCAGGGGGGTGTGAATTATTGAAATCGTACAAGTGCCGCATTTCACAAGATCTTTCTGGCTGATTTCTGTATAGGAGACCCGGTGAGATGCCCAATCCGAACACCCTTTCTCTGGAGGAACCATGGCTAAGATACAAGAACTCATGAAAGTGGAAGACATCACGATCTGTGAATCAACTGCGCAGATGATTACCAAGGCCCGGAAGGACGGGGTTGAACTTTCTTTTGATCGGGCCAATGAAATGAAGGCCTGCCCGATTGGGGCTCAGTCAGCCTGTTGTAAGCACTGCGCCATGGGTCCGTGCCGGATGAACACCTCGTCACCCTATGACCGAGTGGGCATCTGTGGAGCGACTGTCGATACCATTGTTGCCAGAAATTTCGGCCGGATGGTCGCCGCCGGAACCGCCGCCCACACCGACCATGGTATGGGCATGCTTGAGCTTTTTCGCGAAGTCATCAACGGCAAGAACAAGGAATTTAAAATACAGGATCCGCTGAAACTCTATGAGGTTGCCAAGTCTCTGGATATAGTGACGGAGGGAAAGGAGCTGAAGGAGGTGGCCCTTGAACTCTATGCTGAATTGGAGAAGACCTATACCCAGGTCGAGGGCGAGATCCCGATGATGAAACGGGTGCCACCAAAGACCCTTGAGTCCTGGCGCAAGGAAGGAATCGTGCCGCGTGGGGCTATGCGGGAGATCATGGAGATGATGCACCGCACGGCCATCGGCGTCGATCAGGACTATGAGAACCTGACCAAGCAGATTTCCCGCACAGCGCTGGCCGACGGTTGGGGCGGTTCGATGGTTTCGACCGATATTTCTGACATTCTGTTCGGCACGCCTTCGCCTGTCGAGGTGGAGGTCGATATGGGCGTGCTCAAGGAGGATAAGGTTAATATCATCGTCAACGGCCACGAGCCCATCCTCCTTGAAGGAATGATTATCTCAGCCGCCGATCCTACCTTGAAACAAATGGCTTTGGATGCCGGGGCGAAGGGTATCAATCTGGTTGGTATGTGCTGCTCCGGTCTTGAGGCCCTTTCGCGCCACGGACTGCCGCATGCCGGGAATTTTTCCTCGACCGAGGCTGTCCTGGTCACCGGGGCGGTCGACGCGATGTGCGTGGATGTCCAGTGCATCAAACAGGATCTCAAACGCGTCGCCGACTGTTATGATACACCCTTTATCACCACGAATTATCGGGCGAAGATCGAGGGTGCTCTGCATATCCAGCTCGACGAACATGACCCGCTGAAATGCACGGAAGAGATCATCATCAAGGCGATAACCCGCTTTAAGACCAGAAGTAAACCGATCGAGATCCCGAGAAAGACCGGACGCGGAGTGCACGGCTTCAGCTATGAGTATATCAATTATATGCTGGGCGGCTCATTCAGAGGCAGCTACAAGCCACTCAATGAGAATATCATCAACGGGCGGATTCGCGGGGTCGCCGGGGTGGTCGGCTGTACCAACCCACGCTCAAAACAGGATTACTCCCATGTCGAACTGGTCAAAGAGCTGATCAGAAATGATGTCCTGGTTCTGCAGACCGGTTGCTCGCAGCTGGCCCTGGCCAAGGCCGGTCTTACCGGGCCGGGGGCTGCGGCAATGGCTGGACCGGGTCTGGCCGAGGTCTGCGAAACGGTCGGAATGCCGCCTATCCTGGGTCTTGGTTCCTGTGTAGACAACAGCCGGATCCTTGTTGCCGCCTCGGAAATGGTGCGGACCGGAGGTCTGGGAGATTGCATTGCCGATCTGCCGGCCGCCGGTTGCGCCCCGGAATGGATGAGTGAAAAAGCCATCGCCATCGGGCAGTATTTCGTGGCCTCCGGGGTCTATACCATCTTCGGCCACACCTTCCCGATGACCAAGGGCACCAAATTCGAGAAACATCTCTTCGAGGAACTTGAGGCTAAGGGCTTTGGCAAGTGGGGATTTTCCGACGACCCGAGGGAGATGGCGCGGTTGATGATTGCCCATATTGATAAAAAACGCCAAGCCCTCGGCATTGACAAGACCAGGGAAAGGGTCCTGATGGATATGGCGGATCGCCGGATCCTTGACGCCACTGCCTGAGATCACTAGAGTCTATCGGTAGAAACCGGCCGGCGGGCTTTTCCCTCCAGCGACTTGGGAAACGCCTGCCGGTCGGATTATTTGCCCGGCATGAGGCTGCGGCAGGTAGGAGGACGCCAATGAAGATTTTTAACGGTAAATACAGCTGGGACGGCAAGAAACATGACGACCAGGAACCGATCGCCTGGTTCCCGGGCGCCTATAATCTGAAGATTGTCAGCTTGACGGGGACAGAGAACAGTAAGGTGCGTTATCTCAAACCTTATGTCTGCGTGTTTTCACGGACAGGTGAGGGGGTTTCCGTGTCGGCGAACCCAGAGAAATTCGCCAAGCATATCTGCCGCGATTTTTCCCTTGAGATCGACAAGGTGCTCTGGGCCGAGGATCTGCAGGAAGACCCCGACAGATTCGAGATTGTGGTCTTCACCAGAACGAGCAAATTGGGCGATAGCTTCTTTTATCATGTTGATAAACGAAAGGCCTTAACGGGTGAAGTGCAGATCATAGAGAGAGCCCTGGCAGGGCTGCAAACGTCGCAGTAGTATACTTTGTATGCAGGAAGACATTCGGAAAATACGAGACAGACTGGCAGAACTTGAGGTTCTTATTGCCGAAACCGAGAAGCGTTTGCCGGCCCACTCGACCAAACCGCCGGTGATGCTGGATCTGCTTGCTCTAGAAGATGAACGCGATCTTCTCCTCAAGCGACTCGCAGCCGCACCTGTCTGAGAGGCAACATGCAGCAGTCCCACGTTTTTGCCGAGACCTACCAGTTCTATCTTGAGGAGCTCTGTAAGATTGATATCACGGCCAAGGCCGATCTCCTCGGGGCCAGGGCTGAAAACGGCAGTCTCCATATCCCACTCTATGATACGGAATACCTCGTCTCGCGGGAGGCTATCACGGATGCCGACGGCAGAGAAATTAACCCGGGTTTGCAGGTGCTCCTCAGCAAATATATCCTGACCTGTCCCATGGAGCTGCCGCCACTTTCAGATCGGCTGGTGACCTATCGGGAATTCAAGGATGCCGGACCGCTCATCTCCTATTTCACCACCAATACCAACAAGATCATCGAAACAACCTTTGCGGGCAATATCTCCGCCCTGCGGGAGAGGTGTCTTCTCATCGGAGGGGAAATCAGGACCTCCCAGACCTATGATCTTTCGGTGCAGTTCTACGCGCTTCCCCGGATTCCGGTCCTGCTCAACTTCAACGACCGGGACGAACTCTTTGCCGCCACCGCTTCTATTCTCTACAGGGCCTCCGCTGAGTGGTTTCTCGACATGGAGTGTCTTTCCATAACCGGCACCCTTCTGGCCGGCAAACTGATCCATCCCTGATTTATCCGCAGCAAAAAAGTACTTCTGGTAAAAAACCGTGTTGTTCTATAGACTGAAGCATGATTCTGCTGGACATCCTCCTGTCGTCCACGAGAGGCATTTCTGCGCCAGCATGCCCTTTGCCGTTGAGGCGGGAGCTAGCGATGGAATGAACCAATCCGGCCGGCGCCGTTCCCCCTGATCATGGCGAAAAAAGGTGAACAACGATGTATGAAGAGCAGCAGGAGTATCGGAAACGGGTCCTCGTCGTGGATGATGAACCGGACATGCAAGTGCTGCTTGCCAAGATCCTGATTAAAAAAGGCGGCTATGAGGTACGAGTGGCCGATTCGGGTGTCAGAGGCCTGGAGGTCATAACCTTCTGGCGGCCTGATGTGGTCCTCACCGATGTGAAGATGCCGGGCATGGATGGGGTGGATTTTTTCCGGCGGATCAAGGAAATCGACCCCACCATGACTACCATCATCATGACCGGCTACGGCACCGTGGAGATGGC
>JANOIV010000255.1:0-7538 GCA_031407875.1 Desulfobulbaceae bacterium
CCGGAGGAAAACTCAGCCTCAGAGACAGACTGCTCTTCCGTCTGCTTATCCTGCCCCTGGCCACACGGCCAAGGGCACTGCCGTATCGCCTGCACCGTTTTGCCTGGGGGCTGCTGCAGAACCGGGCGGCAGCGACTGCGCTGCTGATGCAGGCGGGCTGTTATGTCATCACTCCCACCGAACTCATCAAGAGCCTGGGCGCGCGCATCGGTTCTCGCCCGACCCTGGAAATAGGGGCGGGCCGGGGCATTCTTGCCGCCTGCCTGCGTCGGTTCGGGGTCGATATTACGGCGGTTGACGATTTCAGTTGGGCCGACAGGGTGCCCATGGGGATCGATGTGCTGCGGTTGGAAGGCAAGGAGGCGCTGGCGCGTTGCAAACCGCAGGTCGTCCTCTGCTGCTGGCCGCCACCCGGCAATTCGTTTGAGCAGGAAATCTTTGCAAGCCCCCAAGTTCAGGATTATATCGTCATCGTTTCCCGTCACCGCCATGCCAGCGGCAATCATCAGGCCTATGCCGGAGCGAAGGGTTTCCGTTGCGTCCAGGCAACCGGTCTGCTGGCGGAGATGCTCCTGCCGCACGAGGCCGAGAGCGTGCTCTATATCTTCAGCCGTACGGATTCATCCGCGGCGGTTGTGCGCAACGACTGAACAGGGCTTTCCTGACGGGATACCGGGAGGACATGCACCGCCGTTCGGGATTTTCCCCTAACCCCAGCAAGCTCTTCTCAATATTCTTTAAATTCAGCCGCTGGTAAGTATCATTAATAGAGGGCCTCAGGTGTTGAGTCGGCATTTGCCGCTCCGCTCTGGATGGCGCGAAAACAGGAGCAAATCTTTGCAGTGAGTGGTGCCCCGAAGAGATTGGTTTCTCCAGAGACATTACAGAGACATGGCAGTCTGATGAGCATGATAACCAAAACAGGATTTGAGAAAAACAAACAAAAAATGGAGAAATCGTAGAGATGAAAGTAACATCGATTAAATTCAGACTTGTCGCCGGTGGCATCACATTAGTTCTTTTGCCCCTCCTCATTATTGGTATTCTTTCGATTTCAAAATCGTCCACCGCCCTTTCCGAGTTGGCCAAAAAACAGGCAGAGACCATCGCCTCAGACCTTGCCGGCTTGGCAGACAGCATCCTGGCAGAGGAAATGAAGTTGGCGGAGGTAATCGCGGCCGATCTTGAGATAGTCGATGTGCTCACCATGGTCAAACAGGGTGGAGTCAGTGGGGCAACCGACCAGATCAACGGGCTGTTTCAGACCCAAAAAAGAATTTTTGCTAAATTAGGGACATCATACCAGGGTATCTTTATCAGTGATGCTGAAGGGAAGCTGTTCACCGGCGTCCTCGAAGGCGGCAAAGAATATAAGGGCAGCAATGTCGCGGAT
This sequence comes from Desulfobulbaceae bacterium, assembly GCA_031407875.1. Classification (GTDB taxonomy): domain Bacteria; phylum Desulfobacterota; class Desulfobulbia; order Desulfobulbales; family Desulfocapsaceae; genus Desulfoprunum. The sequence continues at coordinate 1,394 of JANOIV010000255.1, forward strand.
CGGGCCTATTTTCAGGCTGCCAAGACCACCGGCAAGACGACCATCGGCGACGTTGCCCGCTCCAAGACAACTGATAAACTGATCAGCGTCATCTGCGTGCCTATCAAATCTACAACCCAGGAGTTTGTCGGGGCCGTTGGGCTGGTTCTCAAAGTGGAGTTCCTCACCGAGCTCATCTCGGGCCGGAAAATCGGCAAGACCGGCTATGGCTTCATGACCGATAAAAACGGCCTCATCCTCGCCCATCCTGTTCCGAAACATATTTTGTCGCTCGATGTGACAAAACTTGAAGGCATGGAAGTGTTTGTCAAAAAAATGTTGGCAGGTGAAAAGGGCGTTGAGGAATACACCTTCAAAGGAGTTGACAAAATTGCCGGCTTTGCGCCCCTGTCGGTCACCAACTGGTATGTGGCGGCAACGCAGGACGCCGCGGAATTTCTGATGGCGGCGCATTCTATCCGTAATTTGAGTTTAGTTGTTATCCTGGTGGCCATGATCCTGACCATCGTAGCGGTAACCTACGCCGCCGGTCTGATCGTCAAACCGATTAACAGGGCGATCGCCAGTCTCAAGGATATTGCTCAAGGCGAGGGCGACCTGACGATGCGCCTTGATGCCAAATCCAAGGATGAAATCGGCGAACTGGGCTTCTGGTTCAATACCTTCATCGAAAAGCTGCAGGGCATTGTCAAACGGATTGGCGAAAACTCGAGCCTGGTCAACGCCTCATCCAATCAACTCTCATCTATCGCTAAAGAGCTGTCCGCCGGGGCCGAGGATACCTCGCAGAGGGCTGCCAATGTGGCCACCGCCTCGGAGGAGATGAGCGCCAATCTGAATAATGTGGCCGCCGCCATGGAAGAATCTTCGACCAATACCAATATGGTCGCCTCCGCCGCTGAGGAAATGACCTCGACCATCAATGAAATAGCCGAGAATGCCGAGCGGGCCAGGGTCGTTTCAAGTAAGGCGGTTGATCAGGCGAAGAATGCCTCTGAAAAAATGCGAGAACTCGGCGATGCGGCCCAGAAAATCGGTATGGTGACCGAGACGATTACGGAGATATCCGATCAGACCAATCTTTTGGCCCTCAATGCCACTATCGAGGCGGCACGAGCGGGAGAGGCCGGCAAGGGATTTGCCGTAGTTGCCAATGAAATCAAGGACCTGGCCAGGCAGACTGCCCAGGCGACCTTGAATATCAAGAGCCAGATCGATGATGTCCAACGTACAACCAAGTCAACTATTACCGAAATCGATCAGATTTCCAATGTGATCAGCGGCGTAAACGATATCGTCGCGACGATAGCAACAGCCGTTGAAGAGCAGACCGCCGCGACCAAGGAAATCGCCAACAACATCGCCCAGGCCAGCCAAGGTATTCAGGAGGTCAATGAAAATGTGAGCCAGAGTTCGGCAGTGGCTGGTGATATTACCCAGGATATCAGCAAGGTTAATCTTGCCGCCACCGGGATTTCCCTGAGCAGCAAACAGGTGCAGGCCAGTTCCGAGGATCTGCAGCGCATGGCCACCGAGCTGAATGCTATTGTCGGCAGTTTCAAAGTCTGATTGCCGAACTTCCTCTCAACGGTCAAGGTTGTCAGGTTTTTGAGGGTTGTTTCGCAGCCAGAAAAACCGGCAACGTTGATTGTTTTGTCTCAAAATATCTTCCTGCCATTGCTTCAGGCCGCAGCCCCCAAAGGCCTGACCTTCAATGTCGACATGCCATCCCCCGGTCCGGTCATCAGCGCCAATGCGAACCAGATACAACAAGTTCTGACCAACTTGGTAACCAATGCCTGGGAGGGAGCAGACGAGAAAAAGGGCGCCATTGACCTGATCGTCAGGACGGTTTCTCCTGTAGATATCCCCACAGTACACCATTTTCCAATCGACTGGCAACCGCAGGACAAGGTTCTTGCTTACCTGGAGGTAACGGACACCGGCTGCGGGATTGCGTTGCGGACAAGGATATTGATAAAATTTTCGACCCCTTTTTCTCAACCAAATTCACTGGTCGGGGGCTTGGTTTGCCAGTTGTTCTTGGGATTGTAAAGGCACACGGCGGTGCTGTCAGTGTGGAGAGCAAACAGGGACGAGGGAGCACCTTCCGAGTTTTTTTACCGGTGTCTGCCGAAGGTGTCCCCAAACAACCTGACAAAACGGTCAAATCCTTGGCGGTAGAAGGGGGCGGCACAGTGCTGCTGGTCGAGGACGAGGAGATGGTACGAAAAATGACTGCAACCATGCTCACACGCTTGGGCTTCAAGGTGCTCACAGCAAAGGATGGGGTCGAGGCGTTGGAAGTGTTCCAACAACACCTGAGTGAAATTCACATCGTCTTGAGTGATCTGTCCATGCCGCGTATGAATGGCTGGGAGACACTGTCAGCCATTCGCCGTATCCGTCCTGACATCCCGGTGATCTTGGTCAGTGGTTACGACGAGGCCCAGGTAATAGCTGGCGACCACCCTGAACTCCCCCAGTTTTTCCTGCACAAGCCGTATCAGATGGCGGCGCTGAAGGACGCACTTGCGAGAGGCGGCCGTTGTTAGGCTTGCAAAGGTCAATCCGCCTGAAATCCTGCTGAAAATATCCGCACGCACAGGAAAGGGGTCGGAAGGGGTCAGGAAGGGGTCAAGTCTACCCTTGGCGTTTATTCTGTCGCTGATCTGTGTCATTGCCAGCGGTTTCGTGGTCAATCTGTTCCTGGCGAAACCGGATTGGGGCGCAGCTGCAGCCGGGCTGGTGCCTTCCCTGCCCACGGGGTCGCTCTACATCATACTTGGTATCATCGGGGCGACCGTGATGCCGCACAATCTGTATCTGCATTCCGCTTTGGTGCAGACACGCAAGGTATCGCGGACCATCGATTCGAAGGCGCAGGCCTGCAAGTATAACTTCTTCGATTCCGTGATCGCCTTGAATGCCGCTTTTTTCATCAACTCAGCGATCCTTATCCTGGCGGCGGCCGTATTTTTTCGTCACGGGATTGTCGTCACCGAGATTCAACAGGCCGACAAGCTGCTCGAAGAACTTCTCGGGTCCAATATCGCTCCCCTCGCGTTTGGTCTGGCGCTGCTTGCTGCAGGCCAAAGTTCTACCTTAACGTGGACGCTGGCGAGACAGATCGTGATGGAAGGGTTTGTCCGGATCCGACTGAGACCCTACCTGCGCCATCTGATCACCCGTCTGATCGCGCTGCTGCCGGCGGTGGTGGTCATCTGGATTTATGGGGATCAGAGGACATATAAACTCCTGGTCCTCAGTCAGGTAATTCTCAGCCTGCAACTGCCGTTTGCCATCGTTCCGCTGGTACACTTCACCAGCGATAAGCTGAAAATGGGCTCTTTTGCCAGCAGGCTGTGGGTGAAGGTTTTGGCGTGGATCACTTCCATTATCATTATCGCCCTGAACGGCAAACTGGTGTTCGACAAGATCATGGAATGGATCGAGGGTGGCGCTCCTCTGCTGCTCACCCTGGTCCATGTGGTCGATTCCGCGCCGGCGCAGGTGTACAGCAACGATGTCTATGACGAACATACGCGTGACGATGAGCAGTACCTGCTGGAGATCGCAACGGAGGTGCGCGCTTTGGAGGTTGCGGTGGAGATCGCGCTGCCCCACGGCGACCCCTCCGAGGAGTTGATCGACTTTGCGGTGGCGGACAAGGTCGATATGCTGGTCATGGGGTCGCACGGCCACCGCCTGCTGAGCGATCTGCTATGGGGTGAGACGGTCGATCCGGTGCGTCACCAGGTGGAGATTCCGGTGATGGTGGTGCGTTAGAGGGGAAAGTCGGCTTGTTTGGTGTTCGTTTATAATGAGTCTTCTTTTATAAATTTATTCTCAATTTTACTGCAAAAACAAATGAATGAGACAAAAAAAATGAACAAAAGCCAACGGCGGACTTGACCCCTTTTGATCCCCTTTTGATACACAACGACACACTATTATGTTCATGATGGCGTGATGATCACGGAGGACAAAGAGGGCTTAATCAAAGTCATAATATTCTATGTCATTACAGGCAGACCAATAAATGCTGCAAATGTTAAAACAGAGGAAGGCATTACCTCGGGGTCATCACTGCGCGATGTCGTCAGGATTTACGGTGATCCTTTTCAAAAATCCGAAAATGACCTCCTTGGTTATCAAGACATGAAAATTTACTACAGATACGGCAACGACGGGCTTACCTTTCGATTCAAGAATGGTGTGCTAGAGAGCATTAACCTTACCGCAGAAAATATCTGAAATTAAACTGAAATTATTCAGGAACTCCTAACGAATAAGGATAGATTGTGTGAGCGCAGCGAACCACAATCTTATCCGTGGTTGGTAAGCGCCAATTAAACCCCAGTAACCACCTTGCTCAAATTCAAATCAACACTGTGCTGAGATTTGAGGGCAGGAGCTTTTCATAATCACTGTCGGATTCGGCAAAGGGCAGCTGTTCAAAGAGGTAGTGAAGGTATGTATAGGGTTCAAGCCCATGTGCCTTGGCGGTCTCGATGAGACTGTACAGACCGGCGCTGGCCGGGGCACTTTTCGGGCTACCGGCAAAGAGCCAGTTCTTTCTGCCGACCACAAAGGGACGGATGGCATTCTCGGCGGCATTGTTATCAGGCGTAACCTCCCCATGCTTCAGGTAGGCCTCCAGCCTGCTCCACTGGTTGAGCGTATAGCTCACAGCTTTACCCAGAAGGCTCTGGGGGATAACCTGCAGGGATTTCTTGCTGAGCCACTTGAGAAAATCTTCCAGAATCGGTTTGGCTTTTTCCTCTCGCAAGCTGCACATCTGCTGGGGTGTGCAGTTCTCCCTCCTGCCTTCATGCTCCACTTCATAGATCTTGCGGAGTAACTGAGCGCCACATTCGCACTGCCGGTCCGACTGCCTTTACTTACCGGATCTCTTCTGGGCATCGATGAACTTGCGGCGCGCGTGCGCCCAGCAACCGACGTGCACCACACCCGTCTGTACATCAAGAAAATCATAGCCGGCATAGCCATCCGTATGCACCACGCCCTTGTACTCCTGCAGAACAACCGGGGACAGACCACGGTTTCCCTTCAAAAAACTAGCGGGATAATGGGGTTGCTTCTGTTTTTGGCTTTTATCCGGCTTTTTTGCCAGCGCTGGAACGATGCGCTACCTGATCAGATCCTTTTCTTTCCGTACGGAGTTGAATAAAGAAGCCGGAGCTCGGAGCCCAGTCCCAAGTCAGCGCTTTTCCAGCGCTACGAAAGAACGGAGTGTCTGTCCTGTATAGATCTGTCGTGGCCGTGAGATGCGCTGCTTATGGGCCAGCAGTTCACGCCAGTTGGAAATCCAGCCCGGCATCCTGCCAATGGCGAACATGACCGGGAACATATCGAGCGGAATGCCGATAGCCCTGAGCAGAATACCGCTGTAGAAATCGACGTTCGGATAGAGGTTGCGGCTGAGGAAATAGTCGTCTTTTAAGGTCTTTTCCTCAAGCTCGATGGCAATATCCAGCAAGGAATCATCCAGTTTCAACTCCTCAAGGACCTCATAGACCCTTTTTTTCAGGATGCGCGAACGGGGATCGAAATTCTTGTAGACCCGATGGCCGAATCCCATCAGCTTGTAGCCGCTGTCCTTGTCTTTGGCCTTATCGAGATAGTAACTGATCGACCTGCCCGAGGTCTTGATATCTTCAAGCATCCTGATCACCCCGGTGTTTGCTCCGCCATGCAGCGGTCCCCAGAGGGCGCAGACACCGGCGGCGACCGAACTGAAGAGATTGGCATGCGAACTGCCCACGACCCGCACCGTGGAGGTGGAACAATTCTGTTCATGGTCAGCGTGGAGAACCAGAAACAGGTTCAACGCCCGTTCAACCACTGGACTGGCGACGTATTCGCGGTAGGGGTCGGAGAACATCATATGCAGGAAATTGGCGCAATAGCCCAGATTCGGATTGGGATGGTTGAACGGTTTGCCGACCGCCATTCGATAGGAAAAGGCGCTGATGGTCCGCACTTTGGAAAGCAGCAGGGCCGCCGTCCTGTCGAATCCCGGTCCTTCCGAGTGGACTTCGAGAACCTCGGGGTGAAAACAGGATACCAGGTTGAGCATGGCCGACAGGATGGCCATCGGCGGGGCGGACATCGGGAAACC
>JANOIV010000003.1:0-5005 GCA_031407875.1 Desulfobulbaceae bacterium
TTTTGTCTGCTTTGGTTTTCACTCCTGCACCTTCTTCAGGGTCGGACTGATCTCCGTCAGATAGATCGTCTCCATGCCCTGATGATCCCCGGGCCCAAATTGCAGCACAACGCCACCCAGATCAAAGGTCCCAACCTTCTCCATGGTGGAAATAAATTTTTCCCGCTGCAGCTCGCCGGGAACGGCAGAGGCGATCCGAAAAAACAGTTTGCCGGCGATGTAGCCTTCCAACGATGTGAAACTGACAGGCGCGTCGTGCTGGTATTTCTTCATGGCATCGGCATATTCATGGATAAGCTCGATCGAGGTATCTTTCGGATACGGCACAACCTGTGAGACGATCACCTCACTGCCATATCTGCCGAGCGTCGTCTGCAGACTTTCCGTGCCGACAAAAGATATATTGCAATAGAGGAGTTTCTTTTCTGTTCTGGCCTTGCTCAGCTTGATAAATTCAGCACAGGCCGAATAGGTGCCGACCAGAATCACCGCTTCCGGATCGGCCTTCTGCACATCGGTGAGTCCGCGCAGAACCGCAACCGTATTCCGTTCGTAACTGCCCCGGGAGACCAGGTCAAGCCCCCTCTTTTTCAGGGCCCTCTCGATCCCCTCCAAACCAGCCAGGCCGTAGCTGTCATCCTGATAAAAACAGGCTATTCTCCTGATTTTCTTGGTATCAATGAGATATGATGCAAGTTTTTCCATCTCCTGGAAGTAACTGGCGCGGACATTGATCACGTACTTTCGGAAGGGTACCCGTAAAAATTCAGCCCCGGTAAAGGGTGCAAAAAAAGGAATTTTATATTGTTCAACCAGGGGAATGACCGCATTGGAGGTCGGGGTGCCCACCTCGCCGATAAGCATGAAGACGTCTTCGTTGTTGATAAAGTCCCTGGTGTTCTTGACCGCCCTGTCAGGCTCATAGCCATCATCCCTGCTGAGCAGGATGATATCCCGGCCGTTCACTCCGCCTTCATCGTTGATCTTGGCGAAGGCCGCCAGCAATCCCGCCCGCATTTCCAGGCCGAGATTTTTGGCAGGACCGCTAAGGGCACAGGATTGGCCCAGCACTATCGGCAAAGCATCCTTATCTCCCCCGGAGGCGAGAGATGTGGCTGGAGGGGCGAGAAGAGCCACGAGACTTAGCAGGGCAAGAGAGACCAGCCGGACTCCTGCGGTACTGCTCTTAAACATGCCTAACCTCCGCTGCCTCAAAAAAGGCTCAACATATCTTCTGTTTGCTCTACTCTTCAGAATCCGATCATCCTTGCCCAAACCTATGATCGGTTTGCACTTTTCCCTGTTTATCCTACCATAATTTATAACGAATGAGGAAACTGATTGTCTCAGGCAGAGATTTCCGGCACTGGAAAAATACGGCGGAATTTTCTATTTTTTCACCTCATACCGTAGAGATAAATACACATTCAAACGACAGAGAGAAAGAAAAGCAGGCCACTCTGTACTGAAACTCTTGAAATAGTCAGCCAGTCTCTATACGATGTACCCTCACTTTTCCTACGAGACATCGTTCTCACTTCAGCATTCTCATTTTGCCCACAGAACCCCACAGGCCATGCATACCAAAGTCACCATCAGCCATATAACAACGATCATGACCCCGCAAGGGACCCGGCAGCAGGAAGAAAAACTGGCCATCGAAACACCCTACACGGTCGCCTTAAACGATGAGACAATCGGCGCCTCGATGGTTCTGCCGGTCGGTCTCGCCGAGTTCGGCGTCGGTTTTCTCTTTGGCCAGGGTTATATCAAGAAACCGGAAGAGGTTCGGGAGGTCATCGTCTGCCCGGAAGGCAGGATATCGGTCTATGCCGATGTGCCGCCGACCAAGGCCAAAGAGGTAATCATTACCTCTGGCTGCGGCGGGACCGGAAAAATCCCCCGGGAAATGTTTGAAGGCGCCTTCGACCCCCTTCAGGAATACAGCCTGCCGTTCGAGGAGATCGGCCGATTCATTCTCCAGATTCTGCACACTTCACAACTTGGCCAGGAGACCCATTGTGTGCATGGTTGCGGCCTCTGGGCCGATGGCGGGGTCAGGGCATTTTTTGAAGACGTGGGCCGACACAATGCGGTCGACAAGGTGCTGGGCGCCATCCTTCTCGGCCGAGCCCCCGTCAATTCCGCCATCTATACTACCGGTCGTCTGACCTCCGACATGGTGTTGAAATGTGCCCGGATGGGTATTCCCATTGTCATGTCACGCACGGCTCCCTCTTCTCTAGGCCTGGCTATCGCCCGCCGGGCAGGTTTGACCCTTGTCGCCTATGCCCGACCGGACCGACTCAATATCTTCAATGCCCCCGAGCGGATTATCCTCTGACAACAGCGCCTTCACCCCTGCCTTCCTGCCCCTGGGTTTTGTTGCCGGGACTGCTGTTTACCTCTGGCCTTATCTGTCCGCAAAGGCCAGCTCAATTAAGCGCTCGAGAAACTGCGGAAAACTCAGCCCATGTTTGGCTGCAGCCTGGGGCAGAAGACTGGTGGCCGTCATCCCCGGAATGGTATTGGTCTCAAGAAGATAGAAGTTGCCTGCCGCATCAAGGATCATATCGGTCCGTGAATAGCCGCGTAATCTCAGGGCTGTGTGCGCAGCGAGGGCATAATTCTGGGCTTTTGCGGTCAGCGTGGGACTGATCGGGGCGGGACAGATCTCCTGTGAGGCGCCCGGCTGGTATTTGGCGGTATAATCGAAAAAATCAAACCCTTCGCCGGGAATGATTTCGATCAGGGGGAGGGCCGTCAGATCGTCGTTGCCAAGCACTGCAGCGGTGATCTCCCGTCCCTTGATATACTGCTCGACAATGACCAGCCTGTCATGCCTTCTGGCCGACTCGATGCCGGACTGCAGTTCAGCCAGCGTTCGGGCGATGGTGAGCCCCAGGCTCGAGCCTTCACGCACGGGTTTTACCACAAGAGGGAGCCCGAGCTGAGCAATAATGTCCTGAAGCGCGACGGACTCGCTTGGCCGAATGACCACCCACTCGGCGACCGGCAGGCCATGCTGGCGGAACAGCTCCTTGGACAGGTGCTTATCCATGGCAATGGCGCTGCCCAAAACCCCTGACCCCTGATACGGTATCCCCAGGAGTTCCAGAAGACCTTGGACTGTGCCATCCTCCCCCAGCAGGCCATGCAGCAGGATAAAGGCAAAATCGATCTGTTCCGCATCATTTACCAGTCTGGCCAGATCGGTGGCAGGATCGTATCTGCGCACCAGAAAACGCTGGGGATCAAGCGCTCTTTCCACCTCAGCCGCCCCATTTAACGACACTTCCCTTTCGCCCGACGTACCACCGGCAAGCAGGGCTACACGCATTTTTTGTTCTTGCATTGCAGACAATCCTTATGTTATTCGAGATTCATTCTTGATTTGGTTCAGCCTTGGCTTTTCAATCGCTCTTCATCGCACAACCACCTACCATGCTGCAGGCTACTCTTTCAGTGCCACCCCATTATTACTCCTATGAATGCGAATATCATTAAAAAACTTACGGCCCTCGTCGGCAGCGATTTCTGCACCACCAGAAGAGAAGACCTGCACTGCTACTCATTTGACAGCGCCGGCAAGGTCTTTCTGCCGGATGCCGTGATCTTTCCCGAATCAACCGAACAGATCAGCGCCATCATGCGTCTGGCCTCGGAGCATGGTTTTCCTGTCGTTCCACGGGGAGCAGGTACCGGCATGACGGGCGGCGCCGTTGCCGTGCAGGGCGGTCTCATTCTTGCCCTTAGCCGCATGAACCGCATTGTAGAAATTGATGACAAAAACATGATTGCCATCACCGAACCAGGGGTTATCACCGGTGATCTGCAGAACGCCGTCAAAAAGTTCGGCCTGTTCTATCCGCCTGACCCGGCCAGTCTAAAATTCTGTACCCTCGGCGGCAATGCCGCTGAATGCGCCGGCGGACCTTCGGCCGTCAAATATGGCGTCACCAAGGATTTCATCATCGGCCTCGAGGTGGTCCTGGCCTCGGGCGAAATTCTGACCGTCGGCACCAGGACCGAAAAAGGGGTGACCGGCTATGATCTCACCCGTCTTTTCATCGGCTCGGAGGGGACTCTCGGGATTATAACCAAGCTCATAGTCCGGCTCTTGCCACTGCCGGAGCACAAAGAGACATTTCTCATTACCTCCACCTCGCTGTCCCGCACCACGTCTTTGGTCGCCAGGATTCTCAGCAGCAATATCAGGCCCTGCACCCTCGAGTATATGGACCGGACGGCCATTCGGGTAGTGACCGATATGCTCTCATCACCTCCGGCACCGGGGACCGAAGCCTTACTCCTCCTGGAGATTGACGGCGACCGGGAGACAGTTGATCGGCAGTCCGTCCGCTTGCAAGCCCTGCTTGCAGGCGAATCGGATTGCACCTGCAGGCAGGCTGCGAACACGACTGAGGTAAGCGAACTCTGGCAGGCCAGACGCTCCATATCACCCGCGACTTTCAATCTCAGGCCGCACAAGATCAGTGAGGATGTGGCCGTTCCCCGTACCCGCATTCCCGATCTCGTCTCTTTCACAGAAGAACTCGCACGGGATCTTGATCTCATTATCCTCACCTTCGGTCATGCCGGGGACGGCAACATCCACGTCAATATCATGCTCGACAAGGAAAACCCCGACGAGCTTGCCCGGGGCGAGAAGGCCAAAGAGCGGCTTTTCCGTCAGGCCAACGCCCTCGGCGGCACCCTGTCGGGCGAGCATGGCATCGGTATCAGCAAGGCCGATTTTCTCCCCCTTGAGCTGAGCGATACGACAATCAGGATCATGAAAGGCCTCAAGCACCTCTTTGACCCGCAGAATATCCTCAATCCCGGCAAGATATTCCCCCAGGAGAGGGCCAGCCATTAGGGGAAATTGCAACTCGGTCTTCGAGAAATGCATTGACAGAAAATCATCTTCTTTATATAAAGCTAAGTTCTTGTCATGGAAATGTGTTTATTTTGATGGAGAGCTGAAAACTCACCCCTTCAAAGA
>JANOIV010000035.1:0-16135 GCA_031407875.1 Desulfobulbaceae bacterium
ACGATGATCCGGTGGTGGCTGTGGGCCGTGGAATGCAGACGGTCGATGGCCTGGGTGGCGATCTCCATGGCGGTATGAAAACCGAAGGTCAGGTCGGTCATGCCCACGTCATTGTCGATGGTCTTGGGCAGAGTCAGGATGTTAAGACCGCGCTGGGCCAGATGATAGGCATTCTTCTGCGTCCCGCCGCCACCGATACAGACCAGGGCATCGAGATTGTGGCGATGATAATTGTCACAGATCACCTTGGTCATATCCATCACCTCACCACCTACCGGCATGCGATGGGGTTTGTCCCTGCTGGTCCCGAGGATGGTACCGCCAAGCGTCAGGATTGAGGAGAGGCCCTCACGGTCAAGCCGCATGGTGCGATTCTCCATGAGACCTCGAAAACCATCCCGGAAACCGACAATCTCCATCCTGCCGGTCCCCAAGGCTGTTTTGCCGATAGCCCGGATTGCCGCATTCAGTCCTGGGCTGTCGCCGCCGGCCGTCAATATGCCAATATGTTTATTCATCGTTTCATCCGGTTTAAGGTTCTGGATAAGAGAAGACCCTACGCGTTCGAGCCTCTTGTAAAAGTCGTCATCCCCGCGTAGGCGGGAATGACGAAAAACAAACTGTTCAGGACTTTTGCATGATCCGCCTTCTATTCATAACTTTTCTGCTCTGTTTTTTCAAATGGACAATACGTTCTTCTCTGATGCCTCTCTCTAGTGATGTCCGCAACCACAGGCGGGTGGACAGGATTTGCTGTTTCCTCCTGCCTGTTTTGCCTTCGGCAGGGTCGGAAAGCCACTTTGGAAGTGCGTGGCAGGAGCCGTGATCGGTTTTCTCCGGAACCAAGAAGACAAGGGCTTAACGGACAGGGCAAGGAGGATGCCAAAGAGAATATAGACCGAGGAATCAAGCAGGATCTCCCAGGCCTCCCGGAGTATTGCAATTATGAAATGTAACGATGTAGTAAACATATATCTCACTTCCGCTGTTGTCATTCGCTTATTCTGCCAAAGACGGACTGCCGCCCTGCCCTATCTCTCTTCCCGCAGATGCAGGAGGGCCAGATCGATCAGCTCCGTCACATGCCCGTCCAGCAGGCGATAATAGAGAACCGTCCCTGCCCGTCTGTTGGCCACCATACGCATGGTGCGCAACAGCCTGAGCTGATGGCTCACCGCCGACTCGGAGATTTCGAGCAGGGCCGAGATATCGCAGACGCACATCTCCTCCTCAGCCAGGGCGTGGAGGATCCGCAGACGGCTGGGGTCGGCAAAGGCCTTGAATACCTGGCTGAGCCCTTCTATTTCAGCGGCGGGTAAGGCCTTCAGCCGCGCGCCCACGACCTTGTCAAGATGAATAATGCGACACCCGCAACTGTCCTGTTCTGTTCCCATTCCACCCTCCAATATCGAGTACGTCTTATATGAGTATCTGTTCATATAATACATAGCAAACATGTCTTGTCAATAAAGCAGATGCATTTTGCCGGTGAATTGATCATAATGGATTTATTTCTCGGACCTGTAAGCGCAACATCATACTTCTTCAGCTATCATGATAAAAACCGAAACCACCCGACCAGGCACGCTCTATATTGTCGCCACCCCGATCGGCAATCTGGAAGATATCACTCTCCGGGCCCTGCGGACATTGAAGGAGGTCGACCTGATTGCCGCCGAAGATACCCGGCACAGCCAGAAGCTCCTCAACCATTTCGGTATCCATACCCGTCTGATCAGCTACTACCGGGAGAAGGAGACCGTGCGGGCACACGAACTCGTGACCCGTCTGCAGGAAGGTGAGAGCGTCGCCCTGATCAGTGATGCCGGTACGCCCGGCATCTCCGATCCCGGCGCCATCCTGGTCCGCTTGGCACGAGAGGCGGCGATCACGGTTGTCCCTATCCCCGGCCCGTCCGCCCTAACTACGGCATTATCATCTGCGGGGCTTGCGGAGGGCACCTTTCTCTTTCTCGGCTTCCTGCCCTCCCAGAAGGGCCAGCGGCAGAAACTCCTCCTCTCACTTGCCGATTCCGAACATCCCCTGGTGCTCTATGAATCCCCCAACCGCATGGCGGCCCTGTTTGCAGATGCCTTGGACACCCTCGGCGAGCGCCAGTCCTTCTGGGCCCGAGAACTCACCAAATCATATGAGGAACTGCAGAGCGGTTCATTAAGCGAGCTACTGGCACTGGCCGGCAGCCGCAAGAATAAGGGCGAATCCGTGGTCATCATCTGTCCCGGCGCCAAAAACCAGGCAGAAGGCGACAACCTCGAAGAGCTGCTCTTCTGGTATCGCGATCACTCCGGGCTCTCACTCAAGGATGCCTGCCGCAAACTCGCCTCCGACCTCGGCCTGTCCCGCTCACATATCTATCAGCAGGCCCTGGAAATCTGGCGAGATGATCAATGATATCCTTACGGTTTTTTCATAACGCCCGTCCCCTGTTGCAGGGGTCTTTATTGCCCCGAAAATGGAGTCCAGCTCACTATGAAGATCGACAATACCCCTTTTGGCATAACCGACTGGTTGACCATCGAACCGACCGAGCATATTGGCACAACCGGCAAGGCCTTGTGGCGAACCCGTACCTTTGGCGATCTCCGGATCCGGATGGTGGAATACAGCCCCGGCTATCTGGCCGATCATTGGTGCAGCAAGGGCCATATCCTCCTCTGCCTGGAAGGCGAACTGCACACCGAGCTTGCGGACGGACGCACCTTCACACTGAGCCCCGGAATGAGCTACCAGGTTGCGGACCAGGCCGAACCCCATCGCTCCTCAACGACCACAGGGGCCAGGCTCTTTATCGTCGATTAATGCGCTCAGGTCTGTGAGCAGAATCCATGGCAACCTCAAACCTCATAAACATATCATGCAGCGAATACGAACCTGTGTAAGCCCCGAAGGGACCTTTCGCTACGGCATCCATAAACCCTCCTACACTGTCACCAATCTCCGACAGAACAGCCCGGTGCAGACTCTTGGTTGCGATGAGAAGGGTGAGCCGATCTGCAACAACACGAATTTTCCCCTAGGAGATCTCACCGTCAGCAGCGCCGACTGGATCTTTGAGATCGCCAATCCCCTGCCGTTCAAAGGCACAACCTTTATCGACAAGGAATGGGCGGACGCCAGCGCCGGGGACTATGCCAGGATTCGGATCGCGCCGGCGCAGGAGGTCTCGCTCACCCGGACATTGGCCGCAGCCGGTACTGATGCCGGGCTGATCGAACACCTGCCCGAGCCCCTGCTGCTGGCCCTGGCTACTACCTCGACCGATCCACAAGACCTGATTCGACTTGCCGAGATGAGCTGCGGCCTGGAAAAGGATGCGGCCGGCCGACCCACCGGTCTGCGTTATTGCAGGAGACCGGACGGATCACTGCGACCTGTCATCCATAATCATCTGCTCTTTGAGGCCGTTGCCAACAATCATTATCTCCCCGATGTATATAAAATCGTCATGGTTACCCGACCGGGCGCCCAGGGTGGCAGCGAGATCGTCGGCGAATGGCCTGCAGACGGTCGCAGCCATGTCTATGAGTATCTGCGGCGCAACTCCTATATCGCCGGAGGCCATTACGCCGCCAACATGGCCGATGATGCCATCCGTTATGCCATCGACAGACTTGATCTTCACGATATGCGGGCCCTGCGCCATCTCTACTACCAGAGAACGTATGTCCGCCTGGCTGCAGAACTGGGAATCGCCCTGCCCGACCGGCAGAGGGCATTTAGCCAAACGGAATTGGAAGCCCTGCGTCGGGAAATCGGCACTGCTCTGACTAAAAGGGCTTCTCCCAGCACCGCCACCCTGTGGGGCTGGAATTTCGGTTTCGACTATGCCCCGTCGAGATACCGGCTGCATGCCTCACACCAGCAGATCCACCAGCAGCATGCCATGATCCCCGAAACAGTCGAGGCCTACAATGGCAGTCTGGAAACCCCGAGGGGCATGCTCCCGGCCTTCGGCTGCGGCGACATGATCGCCGAGGTTATCGAGCAGTATCGGCTTGTCCATAACCGCGATTTCTTTGCTGACTATATGACCGCCATCGCCAAAAACCGGCGCATGGACGGCCGAGATGACCTGGAGAAGAGTCTTGTGGTTTGGAGTGATGACAATGTCATGCTCTTTGTCCCCAAGGCCCAGACCTCGCAGTGGGAACTCCAGCTCATGACCAGAAAGGATGGGGAGAGGAGGTTCGTCGGCAATATCGTCGAGGCCGACAGCGCCACACGAGATTCCCTTGATACAGGCATTCTCATGGCCCAGAAAGTCTTGGCCGCCCTCGGAGCGAAGATGGTTACTTCAAGCGAATATCCGAAACGATTCGGCAAAAGAGGCGGGCATAATCAGCCCCTGCTCTACGCCTTTCTCCCCCGGCTCCCTGAGTCACCGGGGGCCTTCAGCGAGGCGCAGCTCAGATTCATCAACGGCCATTACCCGGAGGATTTTGCCGCGGTCTGCCGGCGGCATCTGCCCTGAGACATCCCAAAAGACACGATGGGGAGGCCGGTTTCCTGCCTCCCCATTGCTCTCATTCCTGGACGATATTGACGTTGGCGGGGGAGCAGACGATGACCTTCTGCAGGCCGATGCGGGTCTTCGGGTTGAAGACGATCGGCCCGGCGATATTGGCATTGAGGGCACTCCGACGGCCTTCCGCATCCTCGCTCTTCGACAGCATCATCAGGACGGCAAGCTCAAAGGGATCATCGGCCCCGAGGATCTTCTGTTCCTCTTCGCTGAGATCGAGTTCATAATTGAGACCGTAGATCGTCGGATCCACGAGGGTGAAGGTAACTTTGGGGGTATCACAGGATTCCAGCCAATATGCGCTGATATTGTTTTCTTCCTTGTGAAAGATGTTGTACTTGGTGTACTTTTCAAAACCGGGAATTCCCTGGGGAAAAGTCAGTATTTTCCCTGGATCGATCTGAGATTGCACAGCAACACCATCAACAGTTGTCATAAGCGTCTCCTTGGTGGATGAGAGGAAAAACAGCAGTTTTGTAACTATAGCAGACTTTCCCGACCTATATCAAGGCAGTTTCCCGCAACTACACGATTATCCCCCACCTCTTCGTCCACGCCTGCTTCTTATGGAGCATACAGGACTATTTGAGGGTCTGTTCACGGCATGACGGGGCATGCCCGGCATTCGATGGAGAAGAGTATGAAAAGAAAAGGTTTTTTCGGCAACTGGGGCGGCGCATTCATCCCGGAGGTGCTCAATCAGACCTTCCGTGAGCTGGAAGAAGAATACAAAAAGGCCAAAGCCGATCCAGCCTTCTGGCAGGAATACCTCGCCCTCATGTCGAACTACTCCTGCCGGCCGACCCCGCTCACCTATGCCGGCAACCTTTCCCGACACTTCGGTGGCGCCCAGATCTATATCAAGCGCGAGGATCTCAACCATACCGGGGCCCATAAGGCCAACAACGTCATGGGCCAGGGCCTGCTCGTCAAACGGATGGGCAAAAAAAGGGTGATCGCCGAGACGGGCGCCGGTCAGCACGGCATGGCCACGGCCACCATGGCGGCCAAGTTCGGTTTTACCTGCACCATTTATATGGGTGAGGTGGATGTCAACCGCCAGCGCCCGAATGTCTTCTGGATGGAGAAGATGGGGGCAACCGTGGTGCCGGTCAAGGACGGTTCCCGTACCCTTAAAGACGCCATCAACGAGGCCTTCCGCGACTGGGTCACCAATCTTGACGATACCCACTACGTCTTCGGCACGGCCTGCGGCCCCGCCCCTTTCCCCGAGATGGTCAGCTGGTTCCAGTCGATTATCGGCAGCGAGGCGGCCAGGCAGATCGTCGAGCAGCACGGCAAACTGCCGGCCAGGGTCTATGCCTGCGTCGGCGGCGGTTCAAACGCCATGGGCATCTTTCAGGGTTTTATGAATGATGCGGTGGAACTCGTCGGTGTCGAGGC
The DNA here is from genome assembly GCA_031407875.1 of Desulfobulbaceae bacterium. GTDB lineage: Bacteria > Desulfobacterota > Desulfobulbia > Desulfobulbales > Desulfocapsaceae > Desulfoprunum. The sequence continues at coordinate 5,948 of JANOIV010000035.1, forward strand.
CGGAGGCCATGGTCTTGCAACCGGCAGGCATGCTGCAAGGCTGTGCGGCACGGACGCCTCTCCCGGCGTGGCCCAGGGCTACAAAACCATGTTCCTGCAGAACAGTGACGGCCAGATGCTGGAGACCCATTCGGTGGCGGCCGGCCTTGATTATGTCGGGGTCAGCCCGATCCTCTCTGATCTTGCCGATAAAAAACGGGTACGCTTTGAGTCGGCCACCGATACCGAGGTCATCGCCGCCCTCGATCTGACCATGCGTCTCGAAGGGATTATCCCGGCCCTTGAGTCCTCGCACGCCTTTGTCCAGGCCTTCAAAGAGGCCCCGAGTCTGAGCCCGGAGGATGCGATCATCATCAATATGTCGGGACGTGGCGACAAGGACATCTTCACCATCGCCCATGCCTTCGACGACCCTTCCTGGAAGGAGTTCATCATCGCCCGCGCCGACGAATACCGAAAATAGCCCGGCACCCAGCAGGTGCCTTGGCAAACAGTACAGGTGACAGCCATGCAACTTGAACAGATTCTGAAAAAACGAAGGCAGGAAAAAGATATCCTCCTCATGACCCATATCGTCCTCGGTTATCCCTCCTTTGAGGTCAACCGGCAGGTCATCCGCCAGATGGTCGACAACGGGGTGGATTGCATTGAAATGCAGATCCCCTTCTCCGAACCCATGGCCGACGGTCCGGTCATCCTCAAGGCCAACCAGGACAGCATCGCCGCCGGTACGACCATCGCCGACTGCCTGGCATTCGGGGCGGAGATGGCCGGGACCCATGACATCCCTTTTCTCTTTATGACCTACTACAATATCGTCTTCAAATACGGCGAAGAGCTATTTCTGCAAAAGACCAGGGCTGCCGGGCTCAAGGGCCTGATCATCCCCGATCTGCCGCCGGAGATGGGCGAAGACTTTTTCCGCCTGGCCGAGGCCAACGGGCTCGCCCCGGTCCTGATCTTCGCCCCGACCTCGACCGATGAACGCATGGCCGAACTCAACCGCTGGGCCAAGGGTCTCATCTACTGTGTGGCCCGCCGAGGGGTCACCGGCCGAAAATCGGAGTTCGGCTACGACTTCAACCACTACCTGGCCCGCTGCCGCAAAGCAACCGATCTGCCTCTGGCGGTCGGTTTCGGCATCCAGGACCGGGCCGATGTCATGGCCCTGATCGGCAAGGCCGATATGGCAGTGATCGGCTCCCAGACCATCCGCCTCGTCGATGAACACGGCCCCGAGGCGGTCGGCCCCTTTATCGCCGGACTGCGCTGAAACCACCCCGGCTCTAGCGGTAATCCGGGACTGCAGACTGCAGCTTGTCAATCTCGCCGACACCCAGAAAAACCTCCTGAACACCTTTATCGAACTCGCCTCCGCCGGTCAGGTTTAAGACCCTGTCTCACTCGCCGGCCGCCTTATTCCGTCGCCAGTGGGGGTGGGTTATGCCCAACTTATTGATCTTGTAATTCAAGGCGCGGGGGCTGATTCCCAGTTTTCTCGCCGCATTTTTCTGGACCCAGAGAGATTCTTCCAGAGTTCGTAAGATCAACTCACGTTCCTGGCCGGCTAACGATTCCTCACTCTCCATCTGCTCCTCGACAGGCAGTTGCAATGGAAATTGACCAGTACGGATCTCGGGCTCTTTTTTTACACCAGGCAGGGCAAGGTTCTCGGCGTGGATCAGATGATCATCTTCAAGGATGACCGCCCGTTCGATGGTGTTGGCCAATTGCCGGATGTTGCCGGGCCAATCATAGGCCTCAATCAACCTCACCGCCTCTTGGCTAAAACCCCTGATCTCCCGCCGCACGGACTGGCAACTCTTGCGCAGAAGGACCTCGGCCAATGGCATCAGGCATTCTTTTCTTTCCTTGAGGGAGGGCAGACGAACGGGCAGGACATTGATCCTGTAATAGAGATCCTCCCTGAACAGTCCCGTCTCCACCTGCCGCACCAGGTTCCTGTTGGTCGCGGCGATAATCCGCACATCGGCGTAAATGGTCTTGTTGCCGCCGACCCGCTCGAAGGATTTCTCCTCCAGCACCCGCAGGAGCTTAGTCTGCAGGCCCATATTCATCTCGCCGATCTCATCGAGAAATATCGTGCCCCGGCTGGCCTGTTCAAACCGGCCGATCCGCTGTTTGTCAGCCCCGGTGAAGGCCCCTTTTTCATGACCGAAGAGCTCGGATTCCAGGAGATCGACAGGGATATTGGCACAGTTGATCTTGACAAAGGGTTTCTTGCGGCGCGGGGAATTGAAATGCACCGTGCCGGAGAGAAAGCTCTTGCCGGTCCCGGTATCGCCGGTGATCAGGATGGTGGAATCGGTTTTGGCAAAGCGCTCGAGACTTTTTAAAATTTCCTTCATCTTCGGGCTCTTGGCCACCACATCCCGAAAATCATAGACAACATCCTGCTTGCGGCGATGGTAGGCAATTTCATAGCGCTGATCACGGATCTCGAGGGCCCGATCAAGAGAGATATTGATCCGCTCCTTCGAGAGCGGATGGACCAGGAAATCACTGGCCCCGCTGTTGATGGCCCGGACAATCAGTTCGGCCTTTTCCGTTCTGCTGGTGATGATAATGGGCAGGAAGGGATTTTTGCCGTGGATCTTTTCCAGAAGCTGCATCGACTGGCCGCCCACCGAGTCGATATCAAGGAAGATCAGATCGAACTGGTGGCCATTGATCTCCTCTTGAAATTCCTCCTCATTCGTTTTACAAGTCAGAACACAGCGATGCTCAAGGGCTGAGACCATGGCCCCGGTGGTTTGGGCAAAAGAATCGAAGATCAGTATCGTGTACATTGCAGCCATTGCAAAAGGGTGAAGAGGATTTCATAATTGTAATCCCTCCCTTCTTTATAAGGGACCGGCCGAAAAAATGCAAACCGAGACCGACAAAAAGTGGATGCGTCTGGCCCTGGAACAGGCCAGGATCGCCGCGGCAAATGGCGAGGTCCCGGTTGGGGCGGTGTTGACCGAGGCGGATTCACTCCTCGCCGCGGCCGGCAATGGCCCGATCGCCCGCAACGATCCCACCGCCCATGCCGAGATCCTGGTATTGCGAGAGGCTGCTGCCAAAAAAAGCAATTACCGCCTGCCCGGCACCACCCTTTACGTCACCCTCGAGCCCTGTGTCATGTGCATGGGCGGCATCCTCCACGCCAGAATCGAACGCCTGGTCTTCGGAGCCCTCGACCCCAAGACCGGTGCGGTCCAGTCCTGTTATGCCATCGGTTCGGACGGGGTGCTTAATCACACCCTGGCGGTCACCTCCGGGGTCCTGCGCGATGACTGTTCTGCCATTCTCAGGGATTTTTTCCGGGCCAGACGAGAAGATAAAAATCCGTTGTGAAACCGCTGAGGGCTTGCGTTTTTTGCCCTGATGCTTACTTTTTGATTGCCAAATAGGGAGCGACAGTATACATAGTAGCTCACATTTGCATCGATAGCTATTCGATGATTGGAGAGGTGACCGAGTGGCTTAAGGTGCACGCCTGGAACGCGTGTGTACGCAAGTACCGTGAGTTCGAATCTCACCCTCTCCGCCATCCCCTGATTACAGTTTGATAGCCGGGCCCTGTGCAACGAAGAATCGCGAACCCCGCCAGGTCCGGGAGGAAGCAACGGTAGTGACACTCTTCGTGTGTTGCAGGTAACCCGGCTATCATTTTTATACACACCCCGCGAGTCCGTCCTCTGCCCAGGCCACGGTGTTGCATGTCCTATCTTGTCCTTGCCAGAAAATCACGCCCCCAGACCTTTGCTGAAGTTGTCGGCCAGCGCCCGGTGGTCAAGACACTGCAGAACAGTCTTGCCCGTAAGCGCGTGGCCCATGCCATGCTCTTTTCCGGCGTTCGCGGTGTCGGCAAGACGACGCTTGCCAGGCTCATGGCCAAGGCCATCAACTGCACGGGTGAAACGGAGGCCCCACCCTGCAATGCCTGCCCCTCCTGCCGGGAGATCACCGCCGGTAACTCCTTTGATCTCTCTGAGATAGACGGGGCATCGAATCGGGGGATCCAGGAAATCAGAGAACTGAAAGACAAGATCCGTTTTCTGCCGACCTCGTCCCGCTACAAGATCATCATCATCGACGAAGTGCACATGCTGACCACCGAGGCCTTCAATGCCCTACTGAAGACCCTTGAAGAACCGCCGGCCCATGTCTACTTCATGTTCGCCACCACTGAACTGCACAAGATTCCGATCACCATCCTCTCCCGCTGCCAGCAGTACGAGCTCAAACGGGTTCCAGCCGCCGAACTCTCCAGCCATTTCCAACGACTGGCCCTCTCTGAGGGATTTGAGATTGAGCCGGCAGCCCTGGCCCTCATCGTCCGGGAGGCCGAAGGTTCCGTCCGGGACGGGCTCAGCCTGCTGGATCAGATTTTTTCCTTTGGCGAACAACAGATCCGCACCGAGGATGTCATTGAGGTGCTGGGCCTCGTCGACCGGGAGGTGCTCATGCGTCTTACCGCTGGCCTTCTTGACGGAGACAGGGCCGCTGCCCTTTTGGCCCTTGATGAGATATTCGCCTTCGGCATGGACATCAGGCGGTTTACCGCCGATTTGATGGGCTGTTTCCGCAATCTGATCCTCACCCGAATTCAGGGATGCGACTCCCTACTCGATCTGCCGGAGCAAGAGCTCGTTCTCTTCAGAGAAACCGCCCTCGGGTATTCGCTGGAAACCCTGCACATGAAACTCAATCTGCTCATGGAGGTGGTTGAAGAGATCCGCTACTCTGCACAACCGCGACTGGCCCTCGAGACAGCCTTCCTCAAGATCATCGAGGCCGGAAACGTGATCCCGGTGACCACTCTTCTTGGCCATTTAGAGGAAATCCTCCGGAAAGGGCAGGATGATTCGATGCCGACTGCAGATCCACCCGCCACTCCATATCCCCGACCGCCGGCACCGATGCGGGAGCGGCCACAGACCGTTGGACAGTCTTCTCCGCCCTCCGTTAAATCGACTGAGAATATAACAAAGGCACCGCAGGCCAAGGGAGAAGAGGCGGCACCGGCTGAGATCCCGGCAGTGGAAATGAAAACTACCCCACCAGAAACGCCTCAGGCAGCGCCGCAGTCCCCTATCCTACCGGCTGCCCCGAAAAACATCGAGAGCCATCCCCATGAACGGGATATCCGCCGGGACTGGCTGGACTTTGTCAAGTATGTGCAGGGCCAAAAAGTATGGATGGCCCAGGACCTGCAAAGGGCCGATTCGATCAAGCAGATCGACCAGGAATTGCACCTCCGTTACAGCGATCCTGCCAATTGTGCCCTCTTGCGACAGAAAGAAAACCGCCAGCACCTCAACGAATACTTCCTTGATTTTTTTCAAAAAGATCTCAAGATACGGTTCATCATCCCCGATCAGCAGGATGCCGCGGAGACGTCCGGCGCTGACACCCCGCAGAGCAAGCGGCAGCAGCTTGCCAATGACCCGCTGGTCACCATGACAGCCGATATTTTCAGCGGCCAGGTCGGAGATATCCGGGTTGGCCAGCAGAGCAGATAGATCCACTACCCCACAGGATGACGATATGGACATTGGCGGTTTCATGCAGCAGGCCCAGCAGATGCAGGAAAAAATGGCAAAGATCCAACAGGATCTGGCAAAGGTGGTGGTCTCCGGATCCGCCGGCGGAGGCATGGTGCAGACCAGGGTCACCGGTCAGGGTGAGATCATTTCGATCACCATCGAAAAGCAGTTAATCGTTCCGGACGAGGCCGAATTGCTCCAAGATCTCATCACCGCCGCCGTAAACGATGGCCTGAGAAAGGCCAAAGAGGCCGGCAAACTGGCCATGGGACAACTCACCCACGGCGTGAATATTTCCGGACTCGCCAATCTCCTCTAGTCTTTCAGGTCTTATGCCATGCAGGTTATCCCCCCAGCCCTCGAACGACTTATAGACAGCCTCAGCAAACTCCCGGGAATCGGTAAAAAGACCGCCACCCGCCTGGCCCTCAACATCCTCCGCCGCCCTGTCTCCCAGGCCTTTGAGCTCGCCGCATCACTCTCTGAGCTGCACAGAGCCATCCAGCTCTGTTCGTGCTGTTTTACTTTTTCCGAGACCGACCCCTGTGCCATCTGCGCTGACCCTAAGAGAAATGGTGATCTTGTCTGCGTCGTCGAACAACCCGGTGACCTTATGGCCATCGAGAAAACCGGCAGCTTCCGCGGCCATTACCATATCCTGCACGGCGTCCTCTCACCAATGGACGGTATCGGACCGGAGGAGATCAAGGTCAGTGAATTACTGGCCAGGGTCGGCAGCGGAACAATCAAAGAGGTGCTGATCGCTACCAGTTCGACAGTCCCCGGCGAGGCCACTGCTTCCTACCTGATCGACCGCCTGCATGATGCACCGATAAAGCTGACCCGCCTTGCCTGCGGTATTCCTATGGGCATGGACATCAAATATGCAGACCGGTACACCCTCGCCAGGGCCATCGAAAGCAGGTCCCCCGCCGCCTGAACTCGGCTATTTTCTTGCGGTCATCTGTGCATTTTTCCTTGACAGGACTACCCCTTTACTGGTATTTGGAACGGGTTCAATGCTTCTTTTCCCATAGACATTCGAAGCATCATAGATTGTTTGAACAGGCGCGTAGCTCAGTGGGAGAGCGCTACCTTGACGTGGTAGATGTCGGCGGTTCGACCCCGCCCGTGCCTACCAAATATAAGGCTAAAGTAAGAACGACTTTGACAACAAGGCGTTTGCTCTTTAGCCTTTATTTTTATATGGAAAGAAAATTCGTAATGGATATAGTCGTCACCCTGCAGGATGGAGAGGCTGTCATATTCTCCGCACCCGTCACGGTGCGTGAGACACTGGAGCGCCTTCTATCAAACAAGCAACGCAAGCGAACCATCGCCGCCATAGCGAGTGGGATTGCTGTTGATTTGAGCAGAGAGCTGACCTGTGATACAATACTGCAACCGATTTTTATCGAAACCGAGGCAGGTCTCGATATCCTCCGGCACAGTACCGCTCACGTCATGGCCCAGGCTGTCAGGGACATATTCGGCACCGACATCAAGGTGGCGATCGGGCCCAGCATCGACAACGGCTTCTACTACGATTTCCGGAGAAATGCGCCTTTCAGCCCGGAAGACTTTGAGAAGATTGAACAGCGAATGCATGCCATTGCCGATGAACGGCAGCCATTTATCCGGACGGAACTGCCGAGCAGTGAGGCAATAACCCTCTTTGAAGAACAGGGTGAAAAATACAAGGTCGAATTATTGCGCGATCTTGGAGCAGACACCGTGTCCTTCTACCGCATTGGCGAATTCACCGATCTCTGCCGGGGCCCGCATCTGCCCGACACATCCCTGATCAAAGCATTCAAGCTGCTGCGGGTCGCCGGGGCGTACTGGCGAGGTGATGAGAAAAAAGACGTTCTTCAGCGGATTTACGGCACCGTTTTTTTTGACGCTAAGGCCCTGAACAAATACCTCAACGACCTGGAAGAGGCAAAAAAACGCGATCACCGTAAACTCGGCCGTGAACTCGAGCTCTTCACCACCCAGGATACTATCGGCCCAGGCCTCATTCTCTGGCAGCCAAAGGGCGCCCAACTCCGCCGCCTGATTGAGGACTACTGGAAGGACGAGCACTATCGTCACGATTACGAATTGCTCTACACTCCGCATATCGCCCGGCAGGATCTGTGGAAGACCTCGGGCCATCTCGATTTCTACAGCGAGAATATGTACGCGCCGATGGATATCGACGAGGTGAAATATCAGCTCAAACCGATGAACTGCCCCTTTCATATAGGGGTCTACAGCAGCCGAAAGCGCAGCTACCGCGAATTTCCCCTACGCTGGTGCGAGCTCGGTACCGTCTACCGTTATGAACGGGCCGGTGCCCTGCATGGTCTGCTCCGGGTTCGCGGCTTTACCCAGGATGATGCCCATATCTTCTGCCGCCCGGATCAACTTGAGGAAGAGATTTTCAATATCCTTGAGCTGAACCTGCACATCCTGAAGACTTTCGGTTTCGCTGAGTATGATATCTACCTGTCAACTCGTCCCGAGAAATATGTCGGCAGTGACGAAAACTGGCAGCGGGCAACGGACGCCTTAAAGCTCGCCCTTGAGAAAAAGGGCTTGGTCTATATGATCGATCCGGGCGAAGGGGTTTTTTACGGCCCCAAGATTGATATCAAGATCAAGGATATCCTCGGCCGGGCCTGGCAGTGCTCGACAATCCAGGTCGACTTCAATCTGCCCGAACGCTTCGAGATGTCCTACACCGGTACGGACAACAATGAACACCAACCGATCATGATCCACCGGGCCCTCATGGGCTCTCTGGAGCGATTCATCGGAGTTCTGATCGAACATTACGCAGGGGTCTTCCCCCTCTGGTTTGCCCCAGTGCAGGCACGCATCCTTAATATCACCGACGATCAGGCCGATTACTGTCAGAAGGTGTATGAGCAGTTGCGCAAGGGCGGTGTCCGGATAGAAAAGGATGTGCGGAACGAAAAATTAAATTATAAGATCAGGGAAGCACAGCTCGCCAAGATTCCCTATATGCTGATTGTCGGCGACAAGGAAATGGAAACCGGTACAGTCACGGTGCGGCTGCGCGACGGCAAGAACCTGCCGCCTCTTTCCGTCCAGGAATTTGCTGCAAAAATCGCAGAGGAATGTCAGGCCGGACGCGGCATTTGATACTCCCCCATTCAGGAAGAAGGTATTCTGCACAGGAAGTGACACTATTCACTGGAACCCGCCTGTGGTCAGGGATGTATATATTCTATAAAAGCTCGTAGATTCGAGGAGGTAACATTATTAACAAAAGAGGCAAGACGACTCCGGTTCAACGTGAAGAACAGTCCACGACCAATGAAGGTATCCGCTATGCAAAGGTCAGGCTTATAGGCAGTGACGGAAGCCAGTTGGGAATTTTCACAGCCGAAGAGGCACGGCAGATGGCCTACGAGGAAGGGCTGGATCTGGTAGAGATGTCAGCAAATGCTGATCCTCCTGTCTGTCGGATAATGAACTACGACAAATTCCGCTACGAGCAGAAGAAAAAGCTACAGGAAGCAAAGAAGAAACAGACGGTCATCGAGACAAAAGAAATAAAATTCCGGCCAAAGACCGAGGAACACGATCTGAATTTCAAGATCATGCACATCAAAAAATTCCTCAGTCAGAAAAATAAAGTGAAATTGACCATGCGCTTTCGTGGCCGGGAAATCGTCTATGCCCAGACCATCGGTCTCGAAGCCATGAACAAGATAGCCGAAACTCTTGAGGAAGATGCGATTATTCTGCAGTCTCCCAAAATGGAAGGGCGGCAGTTGGTTATGTTTGTAGGTCCCAAATTGTAAAAGAATAGAAATTTCAGCCCCCGTTGAAAAACTATATTTGAATGTTCAAGAAAAAGCTGTTGCAACAGCTCAGGCGTTCTCCCCGGACGACTTAGGTTTTCTGCAGCAGCACTGCATATGAAGCGCAAAGGAGTTTTTTTATGCCAAAGATGAAGACAAAACGAGGCGCTGCCAAGCGTTTCAAATTGACCGGCTCTGGAAAAATCAAACGCAACAAGGCGTTTTCCAGCCATATCCTGACTAAAAAATCAACAAAGAGAAAGCGTGGCCTGCGTAAGAGTAGCCTCGTTGACTCGGCAAATTTGAAATCAGTCAAAAAGATTCTACCCTACCTGTAATATCAGGCGGACCCTGGTTTTCCCCAAAAGAGTCCATCCTTGTCCGAGAGGACAGGGTGAGAAGCCTATTGAACCTGCATCTGAGTAACCAGGCAGGTATATAAAGGAGTAAAGAAAATGCCACGCGTAACACGAGGTTTTAAGGCTCGCAGAAGAAGAAACAAGGTACTAAAACTCGCCAAGGGCTTCAGAGGTGCTCGTTCCAGGCTCTACCGTACAGCCACCGAGGCAGTTGACCGCGCATTGAATTATGCCTTCCGAGATAGACGGGCCAAAAAGCGTGATTTTCGCCGTTTGTGGATCGCCCGTATCAATGCCGGCGCCGATATGAACGATATCAGTTACAGCAAATTTATGGGCGGCCTGAAAAAGGCCGGCATAGAACTCGACAGGAAGGTCCTTTCGAATATGGCTATCCTCGACGCCCAGTCTTTTGCCAAACTGGTTGGACTGGCCAAAGCAGCAAACGCCTGATCGACC
>JANOIV010000138.1:0-9908 GCA_031407875.1 Desulfobulbaceae bacterium
TTGTCGAAGACCCCGAGGGTCCCTTCCGAGGCGACCATCAGGCCGTGGAGGTTGTAACCGGTCACCGATTTGACGGTGCGGGAACCGGATTTGATCAGCTTGCCCTCCACGTCCCAGAACTCCATGCCCATGACATAATCCTTGGTCACCCCGTACTTGAGGCCACGCAGGCCGCCGGCATTTTCGGCGACGTTGCCGCCAAGCGTCGAGACGGTCTGGCTGCCGGGATCGGGCGGATAGAAGAGGCCGCGCCGGGCCACCTCCTGGGCAAACGTTGCCGTAATGACCCCTGGCTCAACGACGGCATAGAGATCCTCTTCGTTGATCTCCAGGATGCGTGTCAAGCCGTTGGTCAGGACAACCAACCCGCCCGGATGGGGAATGGTCCCTCCGGACAGGTTGGTGCCCGCACCGCGCACCGTCAGCGGCAGGCCGTGGTCGTTGCACAGTCTGACCACCCGGCCGAGGGCCTCGCTGGTGGTCGGCCGCACCACGAGGCCCGGCATGACAGGGTCGAGGACCGCCGCATCATAGGAATAGGCATAGCGGTCATTTTCGCTGGTCATGACATTGTTCGGTCCGACAATGCCGGCAAATTCGCCGACGAGAACAGATGCTGGGGTTGAACTCACGTTTCTCTCCTTAGGATATGAAATGCTGGCGCAGAGTCGTTGATGGCGTAAAAAGGATAAGACAGGTCAGGTGGTGTTTCAACAAAAACACCAAACCCAAAAACTCACCAGTAGAAAAGGGGGATAATTTGGGAGTTTTCTGTAAAGAGCAGGGTTGGTGCACAATCATCGGGATGAGTGGGGGGTTGCGCACTGGGTTCTACGGGCCGCAACTAAATAACCATCACATTTCCGACTACTTCGTTACGGCTCCTCAGCTTTAGGGGTATTTTTGAACGACTGCCCAGTCTGAAAAACAAGACAGCCCTACCTAAAGTAGAAAGGAAGGAAAAGGCATCAGGTCTTGATATTTGACATTGATGTCAAATATCAAGACCTTTTCCTTTACGCTACCCGAAAAGCCTTACTTTACGACCAGTTCGGTAAAAGGATACACATAGGCCTGCAAGAATACCAGCACGCCGACTAACGAGGCAAGAGCCAGACTGTGGAAGAAAACATATCGTAAGATATCGCCTTCATGTCCGTACCAGTTGGTTGCGGTACTGGCTACGACGATACTCTGTGCGTCAATCATTTTTCCCATTACACCGCCGGAACTGTTTGCAGCAGCCATCAGCGTCGGGCTGATGCCCACTTGTTCCGCGGTGATTTTCTGGAAACTACCGAACAACACGTTCGAAGATGTATCCGAACCGGTCAGGGCAACGCCCAGCCAGCCTATCAGTGTTCCGAAGAAAGGATACAACACACCTGTCCTTGCCAGAGCAAGCCCCAAGGTGGCGTCCAGTCCCGAATACCGGGTGAGAAAACCGATACCCAGCATTGCGGATACTGTCAGCAGAGAGTACCGTATATGTACGATGGTCGATCCGTAAATTTTGATTGTTTTTGCCACAGACAAGCCCATAAAGAGAGCCGAAAGAAATGCCGCAATCAGAATACCCGTGCCGGTTGCGGAGAGAATATTGAAAGCATACACGGCGGCTTCCGCTTTTGCTGCCGGGACAACGGGCGGAACACGCTCTATGAGGTTATGAATTATCGTAACGGGGAATTTTGCCACGAAAATACTGTCCATCAGCTTTTTCCACTGCGGCATCCCCCAGATGAATACGAGTACGCTCAGGATGAGCCAGGGAATCCATGCCTTGCGTATCAGAGCAGAATCATGTTTCTGCAGGGCGCGTGCTTTGACTGCTTCCGAGTTGGCGCCGTTTTCCAATGTATATATGGTTTTCGGATGCCATTTAAGCATGAAGAGGGCGGTAGCCGACATGGATATTATTGCAGCGATGACGTCAACCAGCCATGGTCCATGATAGTTGGATACGATGTATTGGGGTACGGCAAAAAATACACCGGCAACAAGCAGAGCGGGCCATACTTCCCACATTTTTTTGAAACCGCAGAATGCCCATATCAGCCAGAACGGAACAATGATCGAAAAGAAAGGCAACTGTCTTCCGACCATGGAGCTCAGATCGAGTATATCTATGCCGGTAACGCCGCTCAGTGCTATGATGGGAGTCCCGAGTGCGCCGAAGGCAACCGGCGCGGTATTGGCGATCAGAGAAAGACAAGATGCCTGTAAGGGCTTGAAGCCGAGACCGATCAGGATTGCCGCTGTTACAGCCACCGGAGTACCGAATCCCGCAGCCCCTTCAAAGAATGCCCCAAAACAGAAGGCAATCAGCACGACCTGCAACCTCGCATCGTTGGTTATGCCTGTCAGGCTCTCCTGCAATACTTTGAAAAGTCCGGTCTCGACAGTCAGCTTGTACATAAAGATGACGTTTAAGATGATCCAGCCGATGGGCAAAAGACCGAAGGCAGCACCATAACCAGCGGTGGCTGCAGCCATTTTAAACGGCATGCCGAACGCGAAAACGGTGACAATGAGAGCCGACGCCAGTCCCAGCATTGCCGCGATATGGGCCTTCAGATGAAAGGCCAGACCTCCCAACAGTATGACGATGGGCAATGATGCCACGATTGTTGATAGAACCCAGTTGTTTAAGGGATCATATACCTGTGCCCACATACGAAACTCCTCCTTATTAGAATCTCCTGTTAAATTCCACTGTACCAATTGATCATCCTGCCCAGAAAGGTCAGGCTGACAAATTGCCGCTAAGGTCAAAGCTGACCACACTCTTGAGCAAGCCCTTTGTTGCGTGCTTGTATGCACTCAGGACTTATGAGTAGCATCAAATGTGCCAATTTGTGAAAATTTAATATTTTTCTATATTATCGTGTGTTTATATGAGTGATTTCCCCTGTGAACCTCAGGGTGAGGTATTTCTGTCTGAGAAATTGGACTAGGCGGGTGGTGGGATAAACGTCGTCCGCTGGAAGCACACGGTCTCCCTTCGTCTCCCTTCGTACGTTGGGATTCCTTCAGGGACAGCTTCTATTGTCTTGGAAATAGAGATAAACCGGAGAGAGAGACAACGATGGACAACAGCCAAAGGCCTCGGCGAGGAGATACTTAAGTCTGAAAAACAAGACAGCTCTGTCTGATTCCATTGCCAAATCATGATGAGAACGCCTTGGCAGCGAGCAGCGATGCGCAAAAAAAGCGTGTCCTCGGAATTGGCGGCCTGGATTCCCTCCTGTACTCCTACATCTGACACAGGAGGGACCCAGGCCGCCGGGCGTCTGTTACATTCAGGGTTTTGTTTCGTCGATCTGGATGGAGAGGCCGTATTTCTTCAGAAGCGAATAGAAATGGGACCGCGACAGACCTGATATAGAGAGGATTCGGGATATATTGCCGTCGCATTGGCGGATGAGTTCACTTAAGTAGACTTTCTCGGAAGCCCCTTTAAAGGCTTTGAGAGAGGGCAGGGGGCGGTCGAAAATATCCTGGAAGATATTCTGTCCTATTTTTCGGACATCCTCATCCGGATCTCCTCCCTCATCTTCGGATAATACCTGGGAGCCTGTCATCTGTCGGATCTGTTCTTTGGCCACCTGAATACGCAATTGGCGGGGCAGGTGCATGGCGAAGAGGTTTTTTTCGGTACCGGCGGCAATTATGGATCGCTCAATGATATTGAAGAGTTCCCTGACATTGCCGGGCCAGTTGTAGCTTTCCAGGGTCTCCCAGAAATCTTCATCCAGGGTTTTTTCAGGCATCCCGTACTGGAGGCAGAGCTGGACTGTCTTGAAGTTTGCCAGGGCCCGGATATCCTCAAGCCGCTCGCGTAGAGGCGGCAGAGGCAGACGCATAGTGGTGATCCGAAAGAGCAGGTCACTGCGGAATTCGTGGGTTTCCACCATTTCATCAAGGTTGCGGTTGGTGGCGGCAATCAGACGGAAATTGCTGGTCTGCTCCACAGTGTCACCCACGGCCCTGAAGGTTCGTTCCTGCAGGACGCGCAGAAAAACCTTTTGGATGGAGAGGGGCATCTCACCGATTTCATCGAGAAAGAGCGTGCCGTTATCGGCGAGTTTGATCAGGCCGATACGGCTGTCCTGGGCCCCGGTAAAGGCCCCTTTTCGATGTCCGAAAAGGGTCGATTCGACAAGAGATTCCGTCAGTGAGGCACAGTCGACAAAGACAAATTTTGCACTTGCACGGCTGCTGTTTTCGTGGATGGTTCGGGCAAAGAGTTCCTTGCCGGTACCGGTCTCGCCGGTGATCAGGAGATTTGAGTCGGAGCGGGCGGCCTGGGCCATGAGTTTGAAGCAGGCCTTCATCCTCGTGCTGGCCCCCACGACCTTGCCGGCGGTGAGGATTTCAGCCTCGGCCTTGCCCTTTTTCTCTTCCCGGTACATCAGGGCACGGCTCAGGGTCAGGGTAATTTCCCTGACGCTCGAAGGTTTGAGGATATAATCCCAGGCCCCACCCTGGATGGCCAGTTCGGCGCCATCCGGATCGCCTTTGCCGGTGAGGATGATGATTTCCGGTGGCTCGGTCATCTCCATGAATTCCGGCAGGAGATCGAGACCGTTGCCGTCCGGTAGGCGTACGTCGAGAAAAACGATGTCAAAAGAGGTCTGCCGGGCAGCAATGCGGCCTGCGCTGACTGAGTGCGCCGACCGGCAGTGATGGGAGAGTCTGGTACCCAGGCTGCTCAGGGTCTCGCAGATCTCCTGATCATCGTCGATTATCAGAACGTGGGCCATAGTTTTAGTCCTCTTCCAGGATGATGTTGATGGTAAAGGTCAGGTCAATCGTATCATAGGGCTTGATGAATACCCGGCGGATCGACGGGATGGCCTGGGCTGCCTTGATTGCGTCTTCTCTGCCGGAGATGAGGATAGACGGCATCCTCGGGTTGATGGCATGGATCCGCTGAATCAGTTCTATGCCGTTGATTGCGGGCATGTCGTAATCGCTGATCAGCAACTCGAACCTTCCCGGATCGGCCATAACCAGGTTAATGGCCTCTTGCGGAAAGCCAACGGCGGTGACGGAATAGCCGACATTTTCGAGAATCCGCGGGGTGGTGTGGAGCTGATCTTCATCGTCTTCGACAAAGAGGATGGTGCCGCCCCTGCTGCCGAAAAAGACCGTCCTCTCTTCCGGAAAATCGTCTGTTGCGGAGATTTTCGGGAAGAACAGCCTGAAGGCGGTTCCCTGCTTTTCCTCACTATCGACCCGGAGTCCTCCCTGGTGGGCCTTGACGATGCCATGCACCACGGCCAGGCCGAGACCGGTTCCCTCTGTCTTGTCTTTGGTGGAGAAAAAGGGGTCAAAGATCTTGTCGATAATGGCAGGGGCAATGCCCGGCCCGTCATCAGTCACGGTCAGTTGGATATATTCTCCCGCTTCAAGATTGAGGGTCTTGGCCTCTTCCTCCTTGAGGTTCATTCCTTCAAGACGGATCTGCAGGGTCCCGCCGTGCTCCCGCAGGGCCTGGAAGGCATTGGTGCAGAGGTTCATCACCGCCTGATAGATCTGGGTGGGATCAGCCAGGATGCAGCCGATGTTGGGCGAGATATGGGAGCGCATTTCGATATTGCCGGGAAGGGAGACCTCCATGAGCCCGACGACTTCCGTCACGACCGTAGTTATATTGGTCGGACGGAATCCCTCCTGTGACGGTTTACTGAAGGCCAGAATCTGTTTGACCACCCGTCCACCCCGGCGGGCTGCCTTGAGCACCCGTTCCAGGTCCTTGGCGGTCTGGGTTTCCGGATCGACGTCACCGATCGCAAGCTCCGTCGAGTTGATGATTGAGGTGAGAATATTGTTGAAATCATGGGCAATGCCACTAGCCAGCGTGCCGATAGCCTCCATTTTCTGAGACTGCAGCAGCTGTTTTTCCAGATCGAGTTCCCGTGTGATATTTTCGGCGGTACTGAGGATACCGACAATTTTGCCGGACTGGTCCCGCAGGGGCACCTTATTGACCTCGATCCAGGCCACATTGCCCTTATGGTCGGTCAATTTCTTCCTGACCTTGCGAAAGGCCTCCCGGTTGTTGACCACGGCCACGTCGGCGCTCTGCGACCACTGGACATACTCCTGATCACGAATGACATCCCTGGTCGACTTCGAGATTACCTCACTGGGATCGTTCAGACCGAAAAAAGTGGCAAATGCCCGGTTAGCTCCCAGGTATTTGAATTCGAGGTTCTTCCAGGACACCAACTGCGGGTTGGTGTCCATCAGGGTTTCCTGGAAGGAAAGCTGATCTTTGATCGTGCGTTCGACCCGCCTCCGGCCGAGCATGGTCAGGACCAGAAAGATCAGGGTCACCAGCAGAATGAGCAGACTGACGATGATGGTCCAGAACAACTCCTTGGGGAGTTCGTAGAAGGCCCTGGGAGCGTTGATGAGGGTGCTGCCCTCGGGCAGCAGTTCTTCGGGTATTTTGAGGCGACGCATGACTTCGTAGTCGAAGAGGTAGGAGCCTGTCGGTCCCCTGACCACCGGGATCGAATCGACGGGGGTACCGCCCAGAATCTTCAGGGCCATGCCGGCTGCGACCTGCCCGTGCTTCTGGCCGGAAAGCATGCTGCCGCCTACCGCACCATGGCCGAGTAGAAATTCCCAGGAGGTATAGACAGGGACGCTGGAATGGCGGGAAAGCGCCGCCATCACCTCTTCGGCGGTATGGGTGCGGTTATCGATGGTCTGGTAATAGGGGAAAAAAAAGAGAAAGGTATCATCGGGCAGGTTCTGGACCCGGCGTTGGGCCTCGGGGAGGGCGATCTGTATCCAGTAGTCGACCTGCAGCCGGTCTTTGTAGAGGGGCACGAGAGCTTCGATCTGTTTCTTGATGGCCCGTCCCGTGGTCGATTCGTCACCGACGACAACCATTCGGCGCTTCTCCGGGTGCAGCCTGAGGACCACATCGATGGTCCCCACCAGATCAAAACTCTCAACGACACCGGTGAGGTTGCCTGTCGCCACCTCCTCGTCTCCCAGATCATTGATCCCGCAGAAGACGATTGGTACGCCGGGAAAGAGCAGAGGACGGAAGCGCAGGGCGAAGTTGAAGGCGTCGTCATCCGAGACGATAACCACATCGAAATGCTCGTCTACGAATTTCTTCCGAAAGACCTCCAAAAGTCCCTGGATGACCGGGGGGGTATTGTATTTTTTGGCATCCAGGTACTCGACCTGCAGGTCGATCTTGTAGGGGCTGCTGTCGAGCATTGAGCGGATGCCGTCGTGTATCGAGTCCGACCACTGATAGCCATGGTGATAAGAGTTCAGGTAGAGAACAGTCTTTCTCACTCCTTCGGCGCTGCTTAATCCGGGGGCGAGGAGGATAAGCAGGAGAAGGAGGAGGGTATGCATGTTTGAGGTGCGGATGAATTTCATAGACATGGGCAATATCTTTGCAATTTACAGACCTGCAGAGGGCGTAAAAAGACACGTTCCCCGCCTCAGAGTCGCTCTTTCTTACCTCTGGAGCGGGGAACCTTGGTGGCGGCAAGGATACTCCAGGCGTCTGAAATCCAAAAGAGAGATCCCTGGTCAGATCTCGGAGACGCCGGAGGGGATGAGGCAGATAAAGACAAAATTTTCACCTCCGGCGTTCATGAACTGGTGTTCCTCCCCGCCTGGGATAAAGACCACTGTGCCGCTGGTAAGATTCTGCCACTCGCCGTCGCGGAACACCTGGCCCTTGCCTGAATGGACAAAAATCTCGTGCTCCCAGTCATGGGAATGCCTGGGGGTGAAACCGCCCGGGGCCAGGGTAAAGATCCGCATGCAGAAATTATCGGCATGATCGTCCTTGCCGATGACAATCCTTC
The DNA here is from genome assembly GCA_031407875.1 of Desulfobulbaceae bacterium. GTDB lineage: Bacteria > Desulfobacterota > Desulfobulbia > Desulfobulbales > Desulfocapsaceae > Desulfoprunum. Next base: position 7,854 of record JANOIV010000138.1, read on the forward strand.
CCGTCACGCCACGCACGGTATCGCTGTCAAATTGCTGGGAGGGGGCTTCATTGTAATTGAGTACTTTCATGTTCATCACGTTCTGATAGATGTTGGGCCGCAAACAGCCGCAGTAATTTCTCCAGAGTCCACTAGAGATTATAGCTCTCACGTTAGCGAATGCAATGGGAGGGTTTTTTCTTTTATATAAGCCGTTACGAATTTCGTTACGATTCCTTCCGCCGTTCTTACCCTTTAAAAGGCCGTGTTAATTTAAGCCTTCGGCTTGCTGCCGGCGGTAAGCCCCAGATAGATGGCGGTCAGGGTGAGGATGATACCGATCCAGTTCATGAGATTTGTCGGCCGGGCGAAAAACAGCACATCCCAGACGAAGGCCAGCGCCGGTTGGAGCAGGAGGATCAGCCCGGTGAAAGATGCGCGAATCTTTGGCATGGCATTGGCGATCAGGGCCCAGCCCAGGGTCTGACTGAACAGTCCGAGGTTGAAGAGGGAGAGAAAACTGATGGAATTGGGGATAGCGAAGGAATCACCGGCAATGAGCATCCTGATTCCGAGAAATATCGCACAGGTCAGTGAAATCAACATGAGGGCGAAAAAAAATGAGTAATGCTCCCCATCGACCTGAATTTTTCTCAGGGTCAGGAGAAAGCCGCTGTAACAGACGGCCGTCAGGAGGCCAAGGTATATCCCCGTCTTATAGTCGGCGGAAAGGGATTCCCAGTTGACGCCGACTACCAGAAAAAGACCGAGAATGGCCAGCGGGAGGGCGGAGAGAAAACGGAGCCGGATGCGCTCAGCGAAAAAGAAAATGCCGACAGCGGCCAGGACGAAGACCTGAAAATTCCCCAGGATGGTGGCAAGTCCGGGACCGATGAAATGGATGCTGGCATGCCAGCAGAAGAGATCAAGGGCAAACAGCAGGCCGCACACTGTTATGAGCAGCATCCGCCCGCTGGTGATCTTCTTGCAATCACGCTGCCAGAGGGAGGCGACAAGAAGAAAGAGAAAGCCGAAAAAGACCCGGTAGAAGGCCGATGTGGTTGGCGGCACCTGGGCGATCTTGACCCAGACCCCCGAGAAACTGATGAGAAAGGCCCCCGCCAGGACCTGGAAAATGGCCCTGTTGTCTGAAGAGAATGTCGGCATGGTCCAAAAAGAGAAAAAGAAACACCACCTTGCAAATAAATTTAAAAACGAAATTGTAGCGCCATGCTAGTAAAATAATGGTGGAAAAGCACCATGTTTCTCCTGTGGCAAGACGTTGACGTTGTGAGTCCTTAATGAATTGTTAAGATGTGAAAAACGGGATCTAAGCTGACGCGTTTAGCAGGTGCGGCTAGACCAGATCTGACATCAGAGGTACTTCCACTTTAGAAAATCAGGAAGAAGGTCAACCTATGAGGCTTGCTTTCCAAATTAAGCTTGCCAGAGGAATCTCTCGGAGAGGGCCGATATATCCCTCATTCCAAGTTATCAAAATACTCTCCGTAGTTTTCCATAAAGTCTTTCATAAGTCGTATATCCTTCCTCTTCTCAGGCGTGAGTTTCCTTGTAGCTCGAAAGAATTTATCTGGTGTTGTCAAATATAGATGGACAGATTGAGGCCTCGATAGAGTCTCAGAGATCTGTATCTATGCGACACAAGGTTTGATACTCCAAAGAGAGTCTAGGAACCATTATGAACGACAAGAATACATCGCAACTGATGATGGTATCCCCTGAACGTTTCATTTTGTTTCGAACCACCCACCCCCTCCTCTCTAATCTATTCTATGGTCATCAATCTTTTCGCCCGAGCTGAATTTTCTAGGGTCTGGACGAGCGCCATTTTTTCAAGCATAGCATTTATCTTTCATTTTTGACGCGAACGCGTATGAGTGGATTTTCTACTGCATAATTTCCTCATCTGGGGGACATGTTGAACATTTAGGCACCTAATGAACCGTTATGGAACATATGATTTGGAATTGTGATTTTCCCCAAGATTTATTCCTGAAATAATATCCCCTTGCAAGTAAGTAATAACTTGCATAAGTATGTACTTACTTACTTCTG
>JANOIV010000150.1:0-11489 GCA_031407875.1 Desulfobulbaceae bacterium
TGCTCGCGTTTGCGGTCGATTGCGCGTATGGTCTTGTCTGTGGCGCGGTTCGCGCTGATATGTACTTTGGCCATGAAATTCTCCAGGTGTGTGCGTCTCCGGGGCCGGGCGGGCAGGGACGGGTGAAATTCTGTATGTGTATGGATGAACCCAGATATATAAACTGAAAAGCTAAATATCACTACTGTAAAGTTGGGCAAACTCTTTCATTTCTCGGACCTGATCCTCAGGTAGAGCCAGGTTGTAACGCTGTTGATATTCCGCTGCCATTCTATGGGTATTGAAAATCGGAATGTTCAGGAGAAGATTCTGTACACCTTTGTCGAGAAAGATCTCTCCATTATTCTTTTCATAAAAGGCTTTGAGAATCAATGGCAGCAGATGATAAAAAGAGGTCGAGTCTTCAAAATAGAGTAATTCCTCCCGTGATTCACTGAGACTGGCACTGTCAATCGGTCCTTCGTGCCCGAATTTCCAGCCGGTGGCCCCCTCGTGGTACCCTTCAACCCACCAGCCATCCATGATGGAGATGTTGGGTACACCGTTCATCGCCGCTTTCATCCCGCTCGTCCCCGAGGCCTCGAGGGGTCTTTTGGGGCAGTTGAGCCAGGAATGAACCCCGGCAACAAGGAGCTTGGCGATTTTCATATCATAATTGGGGATAAAGACGAGGTTGACCAGGCCCTTGCTTTTGCGGTGCAGTTCTTCTTGATGATCGAGAATGCGTTTTATGACGGACTTGCCCGGTTCATCAGCCGGGTGGGCCTTGCCGGCAAAGAGAAAATTGACCGGCCAATTGTTGGCCAGGGAAATCTCGCAGAGCTGTTCGATATCATTGAAGATCAGATCCGCCCGCTTATAGGTGGAAAAACGCCTGGCGAAACCGACGGTGAAGGCATCGGGCCGCAATTTGACATTGTCAGCAATCAGAGTGGACAGATAGTTCGGCGGATCGATCCAGGTCTGGGCCATCTGGTTTCTGTGAAGTACGAGCATGTCGTTGACATAGTCGATAAGGGCCTGCGAATCTTCTCGCCAGGACTTCTGCAGTCTCGCCCTGAAGTCTTGATCATCCGCCAGTTCCCGGGCCTTGGCAAATACCCCGGGATTGTGACGCCAGCCGGTAAGCTGTGGGGTGGCATCAAAAACCTCGGCCCTGGCATCACTGATCCAGGTCAGATGGTGTACGCCATTGGTGATCGCAGAAATTTTATGGGCAAACTGGGGGAACTGCCGGTGGGTGACATCTCGGTGCAGACGGCTCACGCTGTTCGCTGAGCGGTTGACATGCATGGCCATGTTGGTGAAGTTATAGGAATGCAGATTATCCTCGTCATGGGCGAGGAGCTCGAGGATTCTCTGGCAGGATGTATGGCTGATGCCGGAATACAGCGTTTTGTTGAAGCGATCATGGCCAGCCTTCACCGGGGTGTGGATGGTATAGACCAGACGTTCAGAGACGATTCTGGCCGCCAGCAGGATTTGCTCGTCGGTCGCTTGCTCGAGGTGAGGGTGTTTGAGTATGTGGACCAGTTCTTCGGCAATGAGTTGGATAGCCAGAACAACGCCATGCTGTTCATTGAGATGGAAAGTCTTCGAGGTGATGCCGAGGGCTCGCAAGGCAGGCAGTATCCCGGTGCCGAGCATGCGGCGCTGTATTGCCTTGATCATCGAAGTTTCAGAATTGTAGAGCTGGGAGACGGCGCTGCGGATAAAAGGCGGAGTCTTTGGCAGGTAGAAGTCGAGAAGAATCTCCGGGACAAAAAAATCAAGAGAGCTACTGACTTCTATCTTCATCCAGACCTGGGCCGTGGCTACGGTTTCCTGATCATATTCGTTGAGAAAAGGGATCTCGACCAGCAGAGGTTTTCCGGAACCATCAGGATCTTTCAGCAGGTAGAGTCCCGGTGTGGCTTCGGGATGCCAGTCGACATTTTTAGAGATCTGTCCGAGTTGCGAATCAACGAATTGAGAAAAATAGCCTTTTCTGTAAAGCAGACTGACGGCTACGACAGGAAGTCTACAGTCGGCATAACTTTTCAGAGTATCGCCGGCGAGGATGCCGAGGCCGCCGCTGTAGTTGGGGATTTTCTGGGGGCCGTGTAAGAATTTGTCGGCAAATTCCCGCATCTGGTCATTGAGGTACCCTTTTTGCGGATTTTTGTTGAGCCAGTCACTAATCGGGCTGTATACATCGGGATCAGCTCCAATCTCCATGGAGATGTAGGCCACTGAATTTCCGGCAGGGTCTGTGAGCTGGTTCCACACGTTGTCTAGCGTGTCCTGGCTAATGCCGAAAAAGACACCAAAGTCCTTTGCTGCCAGCATTCTCTTGCGAAAAATATCGGCAGTATGGGAGGTTTGTGCATTCATGATGTTCGAGATGTTTGGAAAAACATTTGAAAAAAGCACGCACAATGACGAATATCCACCATTGTATTTGACAATTTGATTTCTTTGGTAATACTATGACAGTAAGACTCGAAAGTATATCTACCTTTTTCCAATGATTCGGGCCATGCTTAAAATAGTGCTTGAATTTTAAGTGCTATTCTTTGTATATAGCGAGTTAATAAAAAAGTGGGCCTTGTCGGTGGTGTTCACCGGAGGTGGTGTTATATTTCGGGCTGTCCGCCATTTTTTTTATCCCATATCATATCGAACTATAGGAGGTTTCGTGATGATGAAGAGATTACAGGTCGTTGTGCCGGCGTTGTTGTGCGTGTCTATCCTGACACTGACTGGCTGCGGAAAGAAAGCTGATACTGACGCTGCAATGAAGACAGATGCAGCCAGTGCTACAGAGTCGCTGGATACGAAGGGTACCGGTATCTCAGAGGGTCGTACCTCTGAGGGTATGCTTCCTGTTTACTTTGACTTTGATTCTTCTTCAATCAAAGACGATCAGACTTCCCGTATGCAGGTGAACGCTGATTTCATCAACAAAGGTTCAGTAAATGTTCGCATCGAAGGTAACTGTGACCCACGTGGTACCAACGAGTACAACATGGCCCTTGGCGAGAGACGTGCTCAGGCTGCCAAAAAAGCCCTTCTTGGTTCTGGTGTAGATGAGAAAAAACTCACCACTGTCAGCTATGGCGAAGAGCGCATTCTTCTGCATGGTGAAGATGAGCTGTCCTGGGCACAGAACAGACGTGATGATTTTGTCATTGTAGAATAATGCTTCCTTGTCACACGCTTTCCGGGCTGATAAGCTCTGTTGATTTTTAGGAGAATGTAATGGTATTGAAGAGAATTTTGCTTGTTGGCATGTTCATCATGCTCACTGGGTTTTTAGCTGATGGCGTCAAGGCTGCCGATATGAAGATCGGTGTCATGAATGTCCAGAAGATTATCGTTCAGTGCAATGCGGGCAAAGCAGGCAAGGCCCGTTTTGAAGTGAAAATGAAAGAAATGCAGGGCAAGTTCAAACACGAAGAAGAAACCCTAGCTGGCCTACAGAAAGAGATAGAGAAAAAAAGCTCTGCCTGGAGCGAGGAGACAAAAGCAGCAAAAGTCCGTGATTTCCAGAAGCTGAAGCGTGAATTTCAAGCCAAGACTGAAGACGCTCGCTTTGAACTCAAACAGCTCCAGGATAAGGAATTGGAACCGATTCTCAAGGCTCTTGAAGGAGTTGTCGAGAAATTCGGCAAGGATAACGGCTATACTGCGGTTTTTGATTCAAAAAATGGCGTGATTTACTTTGACCATGCGATTGATGTCAGTGATGTGATAGTGAAACAGCTGAATAAAAGCATGACCAAGTAAGAACGGTCCATGCAGCTTGGTATGACGGTATTCGTCATTACATAAAAACGATGCAAGGGGGGTTGTCCCTTGCATCGTTTTGTTTTTTGTAGCAGACAAAGGGTAGACAATGCCGATTAAGAGTATGACGGGATTTGGCCGGGGGGAATCTAAGGTCGCTGAAAAGGTTTGGGTGGCGGAACTGCGTTGCGTCAATAATCGCTATCTCGATGTGAAAATGAAGTTGCCAAAAGGCTATTCCTCTTTTGAAGATCGGGTTCGTAAATTGATATCCTCCTGGCACCAACGGGGGCGGGTTGATCTTGTTCTCACCGTCAGCGGTGACTCCTCCGAGATGCAACAGGTCAAAGTGAATCTCGAATTGGCGAAAAACTATCACCAGGCCCTTTGTGAAATCAGTTCGTCATTGCAGCTTCCTGACGCGATAAGCCCGGCGCTCATTGCATCTTATCCCGAGGTCCTCATCCGTGAGCAGGTGTCTGAAGATCCGGAGCATGTCTGGGCCGGCCTGGAGGAAATCTTGAGAGAGGCCTTGCAGGGCTGCGATAATATGCGTCTTCAGGAAGGGAAAATCTTGCAAGATGATCTCCTCGACCGCCTCAATCAATTTGTCCAGACGGTTGACAGTATCCACAAATCAATCCCCGGTCTCCTGCAGCTGCGTCAGCGAAACCTCGAGGAAAGACTGGAAAAACTCCTCGGACAGATCCAGCTCGATCCTTCGCGTCTTGCTCAGGAGGTTGCGATCCTGGCCGATAAAACGGATGTGACCGAGGAGATCGTCCGGCTTCGCTGTCATATCAAACAACTCCGCTCATTTCTTGAAGAAGATACCGCGGTCGGGCGAAAGCTCGATTTTCTTATCCAGGAATTTCTCAGAGAGGTCAATACACTGGCTTCAAAGATCAATGACGCCGCTATCGCCCATATGACCGTTGATTTGAAGAGTGAGCTTGAAAAAATGCGCGAACAGGTTCAGAATATAGAGTAAGCGTGCTGATGCGGTGCGGCAATCAGGGCTCCTTCTGCCGTAAGCTGCATTACAATTTTTCAGTTATTTTTGCACGACGACTTACACACGGTTGATGCAGGGGGGACGTGATGCAGCTCTTGAATATCGGATTTGGCAATACCGTCATGGTGGAGAGGATTATCGCGGTCGTCAACACCGGCTCCTCACCCGCCAGAAAACTCAAGGAACTGGCCAAAACAGAGGGTAAGCTTGTTGATGTGACGGAAGGCCGGAGGACCAGATCGATCCTGGTCATGGATTCCAATCATATCATCCTCTCTTCAGTGCAGCCGGATACCATAAGCCAGCGTATTATTGCTCTGCAGCCCAGCAATCATCTCGCCGAAACCAGCTCTTCCGAGAAGGGAGGCGGCGACCCGGTTGAATTATGACGAGCGGCAGACTGTTTGTCATCTCAGCCCCCTCAGGAACAGGTAAGACAACGATCCTGAAACGTGTTTTGGCTCGTCTTGCCGGGCTTGCCTTCTCTGTCTCCCATACCACAAGGGCACCGCGAACCGGCGAGCGGGACGGGGCCGAATATCACTTTATAAGCCATGCGGAATTCGAGGATATGCGGGACCATGACCTGTTCCTCGAATGGGCACTGGTTCATGACAACTACTACGGGACCAGCCGGAGGGGTATTGTCGAGCAATTGGAGAGGGGTATGGATATCATCCTGGATATCGATGTTCAGGGTGCCGCTCTTCTTCGAAAATTCTCCGGACTTGAGGCCTCGCATATTTTTATCAGTCCACCCGGCTTGGCAGAGCTTGAAAAGCGGCTCCGGGGCAGAGAGAGCGAAGCCGAAGAGAGTATCCAGATCAGGCTGAAGAATGCCCGGATTGAGCTGCAATCAGCCAAAGACTATGAGTATGTAATCGTCAACGATGCCCTTGATGAGGCAGTGCAGCTTCTTGCTGCAATTATTCTGGCCGAGCGTGCCAGGGCCCACAGACTGCCGTCCGGCAAGCCAATCGAGCTGTTTGAGAATTGATGAAAGCACAGAAAAAAGACCAACCGCAGGGTGGTGAACGGAGAGTCAGGCTGACCGAAGACCTGATCTGGGGAGTCCATCCCGTCTTTGAGGCCCTCACGGAAGAACCCGAGCGGATCACGGAAATTATCCTGCACAGGGAGAAGCGGGGAGGCAAACTCGAAGAGATTATTGAGCTTGCCCACCTGAAAGGTGTCAAGACCACCTTTGCCGCTGGCCTGCGCCTCATAGGCGAGGGGGCGGGCAACGTGCGGCATCAGGGGGTGCTGGCCAAGACCAGTCAGGCGTCTTTGCTGTCCTTTGAGGATATGGTGGAGCGTTTCAGCACTAGGGTGCAGAATGGTGAGAAGCCGCGTCTCGTGGCCTGTGATTGTCTGCAGGACCCCCATAATCTCGGGGCAATTATCCGCTCCGCCCTGGCCTCGGGGGCAACCGGCGTGATCCTGACCCGCGAGCGCTCGGCACCTCTGAGCGGCACCGCAGCCAAGGCCTCGGCCGGGGCGGTTTCGCATATCGACATCTGCCAGGTCACCAACCTCGTTGCCGCCCTGAAGAAAATCAAGGAGGCTGGGGCCTGGGTATTTGGCACGGTAAAAGATGCGGAGGCGCAGTCCCTCTATGTCACAGATTTCAACCTGCCTGCTTGTATCGTTGTGGGCAGTGAGGGGCAGGGCATCCGCCCTTTGGTCCGCAAGGAGTGCGACATACTGATCTCCATCCCGATGGCCGGAACGCTGGATTCGCTCAACAGCTCAGTTGCAGCGGCAGTGATTCTCTTTGAGGCCATGCGCCAAACCGAGGGCCTCTGAGCCGATATCTTTAGCGAGTCCAGGCGCCAACATAAGAAGTTCCCCCTCCAGGCGACTGGGGTATCTGTGGCGTTTAGCGTGTCTTTTTTTCCGCCAGTCGGGCCTTGAGCAATTCGCCGAGGCTGCCTGTGGCCTGTGCCGCCGAGGCAGGCTTGGTTTTCTCGATATACTGCCGGTACTCAGTCTTTTCGACGTCTTTCTCGGCCTCAGGAGAGATGTAGTCCGCCGGCGCAAGGCTTATTTTTCGAGCGGTCGAGTCAACCGACTCAACCTTCACATCGATATTCTGATCGACTTCCAGAATCTCACGAGGATGATGGATCCTGCGGCCACCACCGAGTTTTGAAATATGGACAAGACCGTCAATCCCCGGCGCCAGGGTGACGAAGGCACCGAACTGGGTCAGGCGGGCAACCTTGCCGGGATGGGTTGAACCTTCAGGAAATTGTGCCTGAACACTGTCCCATGGATCGGCCAGGGTCGCTCTGAGGCTCACCGAGATCCGGTCTTTTTCCCAGTCGAGGCTCTTGATGACGGCCGTGACCTCCTGGCCGACACTGAGATACTCGGCGATATTGTCCACCCGGCTCCAGCCGATCTCCGAAATGGGGATGAGGGCGTCGATGCCGCCGATATCGATAAAGGCGCCAAATTCGCGGATCGAGGTGATTGTCCCCTGAACCGTCTGCCCTTCCTGCAGGCTGATTTTTAAGAGATCTTTTTGGCGCTCCCTTTCCTCTTCCTGAATGGCCCTGGCCGAGACCACAATATTCCTGCCACCTTCCTCGAAACGGGTAATGCGAAAGACCATACGGGTGTCGATAAATTCGAGGGCCGGATCGGTTACCCGACGCAGACTCATCTGCGAGAAGGGACAGAAGGCCCGGATATTGCCACCCATGGTGATCTCAAAACCACCTTTGATCTCCGCTTTGACCAAGCCTTCAACAGGGATGCCGCTGCGCCAGGCCTCTTCGAGGTGGTCGGCATTCGAGCCGGAGCCTATCCGGGTGGTGAAGAGGCTTTCTGCTGATCGACTCTTAAGGAAGTAGACATCGACTGTGTCCCCGATGGCCTTGATCAGTTCTCCTTCCTTGCCGGTTATCTCGGCAGTGTTCATCACCCCTTCGCTCTTGCCGCCGACATCCAAAAAAACCGACTCTCCGCTGATCCCGACGATGGTTGCGGTGATCTTCTGGCCCGGAGTCAGGCGCCGCATCTTTTTTGGGTCTTCCTGCCGAAAAAGGTCTTCAAAGCTCTCACTCATAGTGTCCATGGTCATAACCTGTCTGTTGCTGATGATTCGTGGGAAAGAGGTTTCTCAGTACTGTCAAGTTGCTGCTGTCTTTGTGTTCAACCAGATTATACTACCCGATACGGACAAGAATGTCCGCAGCAGACTTCATCACCGGTTTTCCTCAGTACGGTGGACTTTGCTCATGGCCTGACATTTAGGGCTGGACCTTTCTGTTACGACTGTCGGTAAATAGCCAGGGCTATGATCTGCTCGTTCTCCTGAAAGAGCAGATGCTTACCAGCAAGTTCAGCAAGAAATCCGTCGAGAGCTAATGGCGAAAGTGCGCTGAAACGCACCCGGAGCTCTGTCTTGGTCCTGATCCGTTCACAAAAGAGATAGATCTGCCGTGAAAGTCCCTTGAGCCTGTGCTGCAACGGTGGCCCGTCCGGCCGTTCCTGACGGATGATGAGGAAACTGCCCCCGTCTCGATACGAGAGAGGTGGCCCACTGTTTTTCGGGCGCTGTTCGTGGAACTGCTGCCAGCGGCTGATCTTTTTGGCAACCTGCCGCCAGAGGAGGCGCTGACGCCTGCGATCTCCCCGGTAATCTATGCTGAGCATCTCCAAGCCGGCCAGCAGCTCAGGGGGGAAGAGGAGGCGATTCTTACGGTGCGGGATAAGGGTCTTGATGCCGAATCTTTCAGGTTTTTCGTACACAGGTGAGCCGTGGCCGAGGAAAAAAACGGCCGGGGACAATGGCGTAAAGGGCAGGACAACGTCAAGGGCTGTAAGGGTCTCCTGGACCTCTTCTTCGCTGCTGCCGGGGAATTCGAGAATGAGATTGCCTTCAAGCCGAATGGAACACGCCGCACTGTGTTTCATCACCGCAATATTCTCTATGGCGGTGACACCTTTGGCCATCTTCCTTAGCAGAGAGGTGGAAAGGGCTTCGATACCGACCTGTATGGTGTGCAGTCCGCCGCGGCTGTACGTATGCAAGCGATCAGGGTCGGTGGTGCCGCGTATTTCAGCAAAGAAGCGACAATCTGTGGCAGTTTGGGCCTGTTGTCGAAAGAACAGATCTGCCTCCCGGACGGGCAGGGCATTGTCGGCAAAGGTAAAATCCAGGCACTGGTGGGTCTGTGACAGCTTTTCGACCTCTGCCGCAAGCTGATCCGCCTTTTTGAACCGGTACCCCTGCCATTGGATGTTGAGGTTGCAGAAGGTGCATTTGTTCCACCAGCAGCCCCTGGAAAATTCCAGGGGCAGGACGGGGATAAAGGGTTGCTCGGGAAACAGCAGGCGTATCTCGGAAAAATAGGGAGAATAGTCAGGGAGGGGCAGAAGGCTGAGATCCTTTAATTCCGGGCAAGGCACGACAGAAGTTTGCTTGCGGTTGTGCAGCCGATCCGGCAGGGAGTCCGTTTTGCCGGCAAGAGAGGAGCAGAGTCCCAGAAGTGGCCCTTCGCCTTCGCCATCGACTATATAATCAATTTGAGGAAAGTGTTGTAGGAGCGAGAGGCCGATCCTGCCGGCGCAGGATGAGCCGCCAAAGACGATCAGTTGTGCGGGGTCCCGCTGTTTGAGCAGGGCGGCGATATAGAGAGAGGAGAGGAGCTGATTGAAGCAGACCGAAAGACCTATCAATTGAGATTTCTGGAAGGATCTTTGCGCGAGCCAGGCATGACAGGCCGATTCGAGAATTGTGACAAGCCGATCAAAGTCAGGGGCCTTCCTCCTGCCGCCCGAGCCCGTCAGACTTTGCCGGAAGACCTTGGCAGCCTGGTCTGTCCGCTCGGGGAAGAGGAGGGCGGCAAAGAGGGCCTCCCCGGCCCAGCCGCTCTTTGAGATGCGGCGGTAGGTGTCGAAGCCGAGGGCCTTGGCAACATCCAGATAGGGGTGGCAGAGTTCGACCCGAACCGCCATCTCTCTCTCCAGATAGGCCTTGAGGGCGGCCAGTTGCAGGGACGGCCGATTGAAAATCGACCAGGGCATGGAGATGAGGGCAACACTGAAAGGTGCGGATTGATCGGCGGCGGGCATTATCTATTGCTGAATGATCTCGGTGCCTTCCGGTGGGCTGAAGGTGAACAGCTCGGCTATGGTCTTCTCGTCGTCTGCACTGACAAAATCGGCCTGGAGATCGCTCAGGGTCAGGGTGGTGCGGGTGTCGAATTGATCCCGGATCTCGATACGCCGTATAAGGGAGTCGGCAGTGATCCAGAGGTGGATATCCTGGACCTGTGATTCCGTGGTCTTCGGCACCAGCTGGATGATGCGCAGTTCCTTGTCGTCTTCTGCCTGGATCACATTCTTGTTGGCGCCAAGGATCATGAAATCCTCCGCCAGCTTGCCGGAACCGGTGAAGAATGAGTAGGTCATGTCCTCTTCGATTTTCTTGGCGGGTGAGACGATCATCTGCTGGAGATTGGCGAAATACATCGAAAAAGTCTTGCCGTCGCTGACCAGGACCTGCTGTTCGGGGCTCTCGTAATTCCAGCGCATACGCTTGAGTCCACCGGTCTTGAGGAAATAGGCCTTGCCGCTGCCCTTGCGCGGCCGCCCGGTCATCTGGCCCTCGGTCTGTTGGACAAAGGTAAATGACAGGCTGCGCATGGCATCGTATCGGGCCTGCAATCTGCTAGCGACAGCGCCCGGCGCCTCAGGGAAGCTCTCTGCCGACTGACTGGGTACCGGCAGAATAAGGAGAAGGCCGAAGAGAAAGAGCGGCAGAAGGGACAGTTGGCGGGTAGGGAAAAAGTGGTTCATATATGTTTTAACTCCACGGGACGTTTAAATATTTTTGCGGCAACCTGCTGTGCTGAATCGGTGAGATCGGTGACATAGTATTGATGGATGATCTTACCTTCCGGTCGGGATACAATTTCGGGGTTTTCCCGCAGGAATTTTTCCAGATACCTGGCCGTTTCAATCGAAGAGTCGACGAGGGTCACCCGTTTACCGATGCGGGGTTGGATCAGATCTTTGAGCAGGGGGTAGTGGGTGCAGCCGAGGACTAGGGTGTCGATCTGTTTGTCGATGAGGGGGTGCAGATAACGGCGGAGGATCATCTTGGTCTCCCGTTTGTTCATCCAGCCTTCTTCCACCAGGGGCACGAGGAGGGGGCAGGCCTGGGAAAAAACTTTATAGTCCGGGAAGAGGTCGGTGATGGTCTTCTCGTAGATATTGCTGCGAATGGTGGCGCTGGTGCCGATCACGCCGATCCTGCCGCTGCGGGTCCGGGCGATGACCTCCTGCACGGCCGGGGTGATTACCTCGACAATAGGCACCTTGAACTCCTGGCGCAGACGCTCGGTGGCGACGCTTGAGGCGGTATTACAGGCGATGACGATGAGCTCCGAGCCCTTCTCAAGGAGGAATTCGGTGTTGCGCAGCGAATAATCGATGATGGTCGCCGGACTCTTAGTGCCGTAGGGAGTCCTGGCAATATCCCCGAGATAGAGGATGGAATAATCGGGCAGGAGCTGTTCCACGGCCCTGGCCACGGTCATCCCGCCGATGCCTGAATCAAAGATGCCTATCATGAGAGTGGTTCAATCAAAAGTTGCAACCGTGATGAGCGGTCTGATGAGGAGTGCGGTAGAAAAAAAGGAAGAGTCATCTATACCAGAAAACAGCGGAAACAACAAGGTGACCGTATGGG
>JANOIV010000156.1:0-3796 GCA_031407875.1 Desulfobulbaceae bacterium
GGCTCATCCCTGCAAAATGGCGCGTCATCGACACCGTCGAAAATATGCCGAAGGTCAGCTTCCCGCGGACCGCAGCTTCTACTTCCGTGGACCGCAGCACAAATTGAACCTGCGCGCCCAGAATTTGATGCTCTTCCTGCAGATCGGCGACGGGGTCGATGACGAGACCTGGCAGTACCATTTGGGTCAGGGCGATTACTCTCGCTGGTTTCGCGAAGCTATCAAGGACGAGAATCTCGCCTCCGCCGCGGAGCGGGTGGAATCATTGACAGATGCCACACCGCAGGAAAGCCGCACCTTGATCCGGGCGGCGGTAGAGCAGGAATATACGGTTTCGGCCTCGTTACCTCTGCCGATGCCGGGCGCCAGTTGATTTTCCCCAGGAGGAAATATGAAAGCCTTGATTATAAGTGCGGACAAATTTGAGGACTCTGAACTGCTGGTCCCCTACTACCGGCTGAAGGAAGCGGGTGTCGAGGTGACGGTGGCCTCCCTGAACCGCGGGGCCATCAAGGGCCTGCACGGCTACGAAGTGAACGTGGACAAGACCCTTGACGAGGTCAACCCGGACGACTATGCAATCCTCGTCCTGCCCGGGGGGAAGGCGCCGGCGGTAGTGAGAAAAGAACCGCAGGCGCTGGAGATCGCTCGCAGTTTTTTTGCCCGCAGCAAACCGGTTGCCGCCATCTGCCACGGGCCGCAGATCCTGATCAGCGCCGGTCTCTTAAAGGGGCGGCGCGCCACCTGCTACAAATCAATGGCTGCTGAACTGAAAGAGGCCGGCGCACTCTATGAGGATCGGGAGGTGGTTGTCGACGCCAATCTGGTCACCTCCCGGCAACCGGCCGATTTTCCCGCTTTCCTGCGCGAGACCATGAAACAGCTGGGGATATAGGAGTCGTTATGAAAGAGCCATTCCGTTTCGGTAGCTGCCGCTACCTGCAACTTTGGCTGGCGGGAATTCTTCATTGCTTCGTCGAAAGAGCTGCAGTGAGAGACACACTATTAGGAAAATAACAAACAGGAAACTGATATGAAAACGACAGCAGGGTTATGGATTGATCATCGAAAGGCGGTGATCGTGTTTGTCTCGGCCGAAGGGGAAAAGACAATGGAGATCAGATCCAACATCGAGAAACAACCGGGACGTTTTGAGAGCGTCCGTTCGACGGCTCCTTACGAAGCACAGCATGCTAAAGCTGATGATATCCGTGATCGCGAATTTATGGGTCAGCTCGACCAATATTACGCAGAGGTGATTGCGGTAATTCGTGAAGCCGAATCCATTCTGATTTTTGGCCCTGGCGAGGCCAAGGGTGAACTCAGGAAACATCTTGATCACGCCAGGCTCGGGGAAAACATCGTCGCTCAGGAGACCAGCGACAAAATGACGGATCGCCAGGTCGCGGCGAAAGTCCGCGAGTATTTTCAAAAATAGTATTCGTCCTGAAACGAGATATTTTTTCATGAATCGAGGCGCTCGAAGAAATTAACCGCAGGCATATACTTGATATTCCGATGATTAAATTGCCAAGAGCAACGAAAAGTCAGGGGGAAAGAGCCGTTTCCGGATGGACACTACATAAAATTTAACGCGACGGGTTCCGTCGAGAGAACAAAGATGAAAATCGATTCAACAACCTTCCAGATCCGGGCCGGAGAACAGGTCGACCTCAAGAGGCGACCGACGCGGGTCAAGTCCTTCACCAAGTCGAAGGAACACTATCAAGAACTCCTCGGCGAACACGTCGAGGAACTGAGTACACTGCAGAGTCTGCTCTACGCCTTCAACCGCTATTCGGTGCTGCTGATTTTTCAGGCCATGGATGCCGCCGGCAAAGACAGCGCCATCAAACACGTGATGTCCGGCGTCAATCCGCAAGGCTGCCAGGTTTTTAGTTTCAAACACCCAAGCGCCGAAGAAATGGACCATGATTTTCTTTGGCGCACGATTCCCAGACTGCCGGAACGCGGGCGAATCGGCATCTTCAATCGTTCATATTACGAGGAGGTGCTCATCGTTCGCGTGCATCCGGAGATCCTCCACGCACAGGGGATGCCGGAGGAACTGCTCGATGAAAAGACCGTCTGGAAGGATCGATATCGTTCCATCGTGGACTTCGAGAAGCATCTCCACCGGAACGGCACCCGGATCATCAAGTTTTATCTTCATCTTTCGCAGGAAGAGCAGCGCAAGCGTTTTCTCGACCGCATCGATGAGCCCGAGAAGAACTGGAAATTTGGCCAAGGTGACATTGAGGAGAGGAAGTTATGGAAGCATTACATGAAGGCGTATGAAACGTGCCTGAGTGAAACCAGTACGAAGCACGGGCTCTGGTATGTCGTGCCGGCCGACGACAAGAGAAACGCCCGGCTGATCATTTTACAGGTCATCCTCGACACGCTGAAAGGATTCAAGATGATTTACCCCGAGCCGACCAAGGCACGTCGAAAGGAATTATTGTCGATTCGCAAACTGCTTGCGAGGTAGCCGGGAGAAGAAACGAGCAATGGATTGAGCTGCAACAACAACAACTCTCAATCCGGCGCAGTTGCATCAACTGTCGGTCGACGCCGTGCAAAAGGCCAACAGTGGCCAGCCATAGCACCAAAAAGACCTGAAAAGGGCCATATATAACCACCGGTTAAATATGGCCCTTTTTTTACGACTGTTGATGACGGTCCTGTGACTTATTTTTAGTTAATTATTCTTAATAATCAGAATAATAGGTGACATGACGTGGAGGGTTAGAAACCTGGCACAAGAATTGAATTAAAAAATAGGTACTCACGGCTCCAATATTCCCGTTAGGCGCTTCCATCGTGGCAACCTATCCGGCTCACACAATTGCTGAAGCGGCGATCAAGGCGAAAACAACTGTAACGTCAAGGTAAAAGACAGGAGGAGTGAAATGAAAAAGAGTACTTTTATAACAGTCTTAATAATTTTTGGCTTGGCTCTGTTTTCAGGCTGTGCCACTATGCACAAATGGCCAGATTATGAAAGAAGTGCAGAGAACAAAATGGTGACAATCGAGCAGAAGATTGGGGAGGGACTGAAAACCGGCGCGCTTTCCCTCGATCAGACCCAGCTGTTTCTGACGACACTGAAGAGTATTCGAATAGATTATACGGCGCTGAGAAACACAATTGTCTACCAGGAACAATGGAACAGCCTGCATAACAGACTTGATGTACTTGGAGACGAGATAGACCGGGCGCTTACCCGGACAACAAGAATTGAAGAACCACGGGATGGGGACAGGATTGCCACACTCCAAAGGAGCATTGATGATGGAAGAATCAGTGGGCGCTTGTCTCGGACAGAGGAGAGACGATTTCAGGCCAGACTGGATTCCATTCGGAGTGACTCTTTACGGATGGATGAAGGAGGCAGAGGCGCTACCTACGAAGCGAGAGCGGACATTTCCCGTCGGCTTGATTCCTTGGCAATGGATCTAGATCGGTCTCGGTAAATACGGGCCGATTATATCAAGGTGGTTTTCAAAATATATTGACTGGAAAGCTGTTGAGGCTCGGCTTTAATAGGGTAGCTCCTTATTGGCGATAGAGGAATTGGCATGAAAGCTGTTTTGGTGGAAAAGGATACGCACCGACTCTCTATCGGTGACGGGGAAGACCCCATAATGGGGGAAGAGGATATTCTGGTCAGCGGCAGAGCGACCGCGCTCAATCGTGCCGATTTGTTGCAGAAAATCGGCAAGTATCCACCGCCTCCAGGCGAATCGACGGTGTTGGGACTGGAGATGGCCGGTGTTGTCGAGGCGGTTGGCCC
>JANOIV010000200.1:0-18517 GCA_031407875.1 Desulfobulbaceae bacterium
GCCATCCCATCAGCCAAACAGAACCGGCTTTTGCAACTCTTTGCCCGCCACGACGCGCCGCTGTGCGCGGCCATTGTTCCGGCCTGGATCAATCGGAGCCGATGGGAGGCCATTTGCCGCCACGTCCACGGCAAGCATCAACTTTTCGCCTGGCACCAGCACGGATGGATCCATCTCAATCACGAGGTGCTTGGGAAAAAGCAGGAATTCGGACCCGGAGCAAGCCTTGAGCAAAAACGCCGGGACATTGTCCGGGGCCGGGATAAACTCGCGGACATCCTGGGCGAGCATTTTCTGCCGGTCTTCACCCCGCCCTGGAACCGCCTTGATCTGGACACCATGCACATCTTGAAGGAACTTGGGTTCAGGGCCATCTCCCGCTACCGGGACGACAGGCTCCCCTCGCTGCCCGAACTGCCGGATCTGCCCGTTAACGTGGACCTGCATACCCGCAAGGAAGACAGCGCCGAGGCGGGCTGGGAAGCGCTCCTCACGGAACTGGACCAGGCTTTTTCTGTCGGCATGGCCGGCCTGATGATTCACCACCAGCGCATGAACCGCGCGGCCTTCGCCTTTCTGGACGCCCTGCTGCCCAGGCTTCAGGCCCATCCCGGAATTCGGCTGTGCCATTATGCCGACCTGCTTGAGGGTTGATTACCGGCATCCGCATAAATTTCTTGCTCATTCATACCTGCAGAGCTAGAAAACAATTAATTAGTAATTATCCTTAAAGTCATCTTAGACAGGAACTACCGTCACGTAACAGACTGAGCAGGTAACCCCCATGTCCGGACCAGCAAAAAGACGCCATAGGCCGAAAATATCACGGCAAATCGTTCTACCCTGGAAGAAATCCGTGGAGATGGCTTTCACCAGTCTGCGCGTCCGCTTTTTCCGCTCGCTCATTACCACCTTCAGTCTCGTCCTGGCCATCGCCTTTCTCAGCTTCACCCTTTCCAATACTGCTATTGCCAGGGAACTCTACCGCATATACGGAGACATGGCCCTGCCCTTGCTGACCCAGGACGGATACGTCTTTGATCAGGCGGGGGCGGTTATCAACGCCGGCCCCAAAGATATCTGGCTCATTGTCCTCTCTCTTCTGGTCTGCACCGTGGGTATCGTCAACGCGCAACTCATGTCCGTAACTGAGCGCTTTCGGGAAATCGGCATCATGAAATGCCTCGGCGCCCTGGACCGCTTCATTCTGCGCCTCTTTCTGATCGAGGCGCTCATTCTCGGCATTATGGGGGCCGGCGCTGGAGGCATACTTGGCATGTTCGCGGCCTGGGCAGGATCGCTCGTGCACTTTGATGATTTAGACAGCGCCAAGATCAGCCTCATACCACTGATGGCCCAGGCGGTTCTGGCCTGGGGCACCGGCATCGGACTGTCGGTCTTCGGTGTTCTCTATCCCGCCATTCTGGCAGCAAAACTGCAACCGGTCATAGTCATGAAGGAAGAATACTGATGGAAACGCATCATATCATTCGAGTGGTTGGAGTGACCAAGACCTTTGCTCTGGGTAAGATGCCGGTGCAGGTGCTCAAAGGTGTCGACCTGCAGGTTGCCACCGGCGAGTACCTGTCGATCATGGGTCCGTCAGGCTCGGGCAAGAGCACGCTCTTCAACATTATCGGCGGGTTGGATAAACCCACCTCCGGTCGGGTATTCATCGACGAGGTCGATATCTCCCAGCTCGATGCCTATGAACTGGCCTGGCTGCGCAATCGCAAAATCGGTTATATCTTTCAGACCTTCAACCTCATCCCGGTCATGACCGCCCTGGAGAACGTCACCCTGCCCATGATCTTCGCGGGCATGCACGGTGACCAAGCCGTGGCCAAAGGACGCCAACTCCTTGATCTGGTTGGCCTCGGTGAGCGCTTCCAGCACAAGCCCTCGGAACTTTCCGGCGGTCAGCAGCAGCGCGTGGCCATTGCCCGTGCCTTGGCCAACGATCCGGCCATCATCCTGGCCGACGAGCCTACCGGCAATCTCGATTCTGCCACCGGCGGGGAAATCATCGCTCTGCTTCAGAAGATGAGCAGGGAGCGTGACGTGACCATCATCTCCGCCACCCACGACTTCAAGATGCTCAGTGTGTCCGACCGCGTGGTCTGGATACTGGACGGCCGGATCGATAAGATCGAGAACCGCGATGAACTTAATATTTCACTGGGCACCATCCAGGAACGCCATGCGCCCCCGCATCCTTAATCTCCTCCTGCCATTGCTGCTTCTGTGCCTGCCGGCACTGAGCGTTCAGGCCAAGGCCAGGGACGCGATGGAGCACCTGCAAACCATTGCTGCCAGTCCGGATCGCAGCCTGGGTACAGCCGGGGAATCGCGCACGGCAGACTACGTGTACTCGGTTTTTGCCGCCCTGTCTCCCCAACTGAAGGCCGTAACCGGGCGTCAGACATTCACCACACCGGCGCGCGCCTTTGTCTCCGCACGTCTTGCCATGGACGGCAGCGAAATCTCAATCCAACCTCTTTGGGCCAATGCCCTTGCCCCGGAAAGCACACCTCCCGAAGGGCTGCGAGGCAAGATTGTTTACGCAGGCCGAGGACGACTCGAAGATCTTGACGGCCGGGTCATTACCGGAAGTATCGTACTTATGGATCTGGATTCCGAAGGTAACTGGCAGCACGCTGCCAATCTGGGTGCCCGGGCCGTTATCTATCTGGACCACGGCGACGCCACCGCCCCCAGGCTGCGCTTTCGCGACAAGGAAGAGCTCACCCCCATCGATTTCCCCCGCTTCTGGCTGCCGGCCCGTTCCTTTACTGAGCAGTTCGGGCCCCCGCAGGCCTGCGAAGGCAAGGAGGTGCAGCTCAGCAGCCGCACGGACTGGACCAAAATTGTAGCGCACAACCTCTACTGCTTCATTCCGGGTACGGATGCGCAACTCTCCGGTGAAGTGCTGCTCGTAGAGGCCTTTCTGGACGGAAGTCGCTACGTTCCGGGACATGCGCCCGGGGCCGACGAGGCCGCCTCAATCGCCACCCTGCTGCATCTGGCCGAGAGCTATGAGGCAAACCCGCCGAAACGCTCCGTCCTGCTGCTGGCGACGACCGGCCATGGCAACAACCTGGCCGGATTGCGCGAAGCGGTCTGGTCCCTGGCTACCAAAAAGAAAAACCTGTCTGCAGAACTCAAGCAGATGCGTGTCAGGGCCAAGGTCGCCCGGACCACCGGGGAACTGCTGGAAAGTGGCTTATTGGGTGCCGATGATCCGGTCCAGAACGCCCTTATCCATAAGGCTATTCAGGATGAAATCCGCAATGAAATCGAACGCCTGAATACAGAGATCAGGCTGGCACGCAAGCTCACGGGCGCTGCTGCCGAGCGCATCAAGGAGCTGGCCCGACAGAAGCTCCTCCTGCGCCGCTTGAGTTGGGAAAGCACCTACCATAAACTGAGCCCGGCCGATCAGAATGAAGTCCGTCGCATCCTACCCGCAGTCCTGACCCGGAGCCAGCAAGTGGCCTCGGACCTGGAGGAGCGCATCGCCGCGCTGCAGTCCGCCTTGCAATTGAACAAGCTCGTGGCCAAAAAACGTATCGCCGCCGCCGTGTCCCTGCACCTCTCCAGCCATGGTAATGGTGTGGGCAGTGTGAGTGACGGCTGGATGTACCTGCTCAATCCGGCCGTGAACCGTACCAAACAGTATACGCATATCCGTCCGGTCCTGAGCCGGGCGGCCGAAGGGAAGGGGATGGCCTTCACGGATCTGCTGGGTGGCAGCGGCCGCAATCAATGGTTCAACCATTTCCCGGACCAGCCCGCCCTCGGCGGGGAAGTGACAGCCCTGGCCGGCATGCCCGGCTTTACCCTGGCCAGCTTAAACGACATGCGCTCCACTTGGGGCACCCCCTATGACACCCCCGAGCGTATCGATGTTGCAAGGCTGCAGGCCCAGGCTGATCTGGTCCGTGACATGCTGCATGTTCTCGGACAGGCGGAGCTTCCCGAGCCACCCTATAAAGCGGTGAACGGCTTTTCGACCCTGGCTGGACGGGCCAATTTCCTGCGCCAGGGTGAACTCTTTCCAGAGCAAATCGCCGACAACACCCTGCTGCAAATCTATCAGGACCAGCAGTACTCCCTGGCCTGGGTGGACAGCCTCGGGCAATTCCGTCTGCCTGGACTCGCCGACAAAAAGCATTCCTTCGGCAAGGCCATCATCGAAGGGTATCGTTTTGCACCCGGAAGCAACCGGGCCAGTTGGGCCATCGATAAAACCGCCACGGGCAAGAACCGCTACCGGGTAAAGATCAATCGCGGCCAGACGGAAACAGACCTGATCATGTTTGGCTGCACCCAGACCACCCTCTTTAAGCTTCGGGATGCCCGCAGCTTGAATCCTCTGACCAAAATCACTCTGATCGACGCGCGCACCGAAACCGATCCGTTACATTACTGGTACAGCCGCATCGACACCAAAAAATCCACCTTGTGTAGTCTCTTCCTGGAACCGGAGACGCAGGTCAAGGTAACCTTGTCCGACACGATCCTGGAAAGAAAACTCATCCTGCTCGGCAACAGCGACCAGAACCCGCTCGGCCAGGGTTTTTTGGCCGCCACCACTCCAGCCATTTTCAACACCTCGCTGAAGGCGGTCCAGGACATGATGCGTCTGGTCATCCCCCGGGTGGAGAACCTGGAGAGTCATTCCATCGTCAACCAGCGCATCCGCACCCTGATGGAGAGCGGACAAGAGCATCTGCGTTTGGCCCTGGAGGCAGGCGACAGCCTGCAACACAGTGCGGTGGACCAGCACGCCCGGACCAGCCTTTCCGTGATAGCCCGAGTGTACAACGACGTAGTACGGACCCAGCAGGACGTTCTTGCCGGAGTGCTGTTTTATATCGCTCTGTTCGTGCCCTTTGCCTATTGCCTGGAGCGGCTTCTGTTTGCTCATGTGTCCATCCACAAGCGCATCGTCTCTTTTTTGGGCCTTCTCGGCGCGGTCATCGCGGTCATCTATAACGTGCATCCCGCTTTCCAGCTGACCTACAGCCCACTGGTCGTAGTGCTGGCTTTCTTTATCCTGGGTTTGTCCGTGCTGGTTTCCATAATCCTGTTTACCCGATTTGAGCAGGAGATGAAGACCCTGCAGCGCCAGGCCCACGTGGCCCAGGTGCAGGCCATCTCGCTCTGGGGGGCCTTTGTGGCCGCTTTTTCCATCGGTGTGTCCAACCTGCGTCGACGCAAGGTACGCACGGCACTGACCTGCACTACCCTGATCATCCTGACCTACACCCTGCTCAATTTCACTTCGGTGCGAAATTCCCTGGACCAAGGTGCTGTCCAGTACAAGAACACAGCCCCTTACCAGGGGCTCATGCTCAAGGCCCTGGAATGGAAATCCTTACCTGCGGATTTGAGCGGCGAAATACGGAACACGCTGCCCGTTGGTGCACTGCTTACCCGCCGGGTTTGGTGGGAAACCTCGGTCAAGACCCGCCCCCCCGCCATAGTCCTGCGATTCCAGGGCAAAGAAGCCGTTGCCACAGGCCTTGTGGGCCTGGATGGGCGCGAATCTGAACTTGCCGGTCAGGGCAGGACTCTGGTGCAGGGGGCATGGCTCGATGATGCCAACGGGCAGCAGGTCCTGCTCCCCCTCAGTATTGCCAAGCAGTTGGGCATATCGTCCCTGTCGCCACAGCCCCGGGTGCTCATCTGGGGCATTCCCTTCACAGTGCGAGGCATCTTTAACGGCAAGGCGTATTCCGCGGCCGTAGATTTGGACGGGGAACCCCTGACACCCGTGGTGTATCCCAATGAAACGTCCTCGGAACTGAGCGAGGCCGAAGCCGAGGCAGTGGAATCAGGCCAGGACATCTCCGGCATGGCCAGTCGCTACCAGCACATCGGTGGCGACCAGACCATTATTATGCCCGCAGCCACCCTGCTGCAGTTCGGAGGGAGCCTTAAAAGCCTGGCTATGATTCCCGGCCCGGAACTTAACCACGATAATCTTTCGGCCCAACTGGCCGATCGCTACCAGCTGCTCCTTTTCCACGGCTCCGGAAACACCACCTGGCTGCACTATTCAGCCAGCTCCCTGTCCTACAGCGGCATGGGCAATGTGCTCATTCCGTCGGTCATCGCTATCCTCATCGTGCTGAACACTATGGTGAGCAGTGTGGTGGAGCGTAAACGGGAAATCGCGGTCTACACCTCCGTGGGGCTGGCCCCAACCCATGTCGCCTTCCTGTTCATCGCTGAGGCACTGGCCTTTGGTATCCTCAGCTCTGTGGTGGGCTATTTGGCAGCCCAGACCGCTGCCCATTTTCTGGCCGGGACCTCGCTGTGGGCGGGCATGACCGCCAATTATTCCTCTCTGGCCGGAGTAGGCTCTATCATCATAGTCATGGTGGTAGTACTGCTCTCAGTCATCTACCCGTCCCGAGTCGCGTCCCGTATCGCCATTCCTGATGTGACGAGAGCATGGAACCTGCCTAAACCCGAGGGCTCAACGCTGGAAGTAGCACTGCCATTTCTGATCAAACTGCATGAGCAGGATTGTGTTGGCGGGTTTCTGGCCGAATACTACCAGGCCCATGCGGACATTTCTCATGGCCTTTTTTCCACGGACGAGTTGGATGTAGAGTATGCCTGCCCGCTTGACATGCCCAGCTACGAGCATCCAGCCTGCTTCAACATATCGTTTCGGGCCTGGCTTGCTCCCTTTGATTTCGGTATCCGCCAGCGGGTCGGTATTATTTCATGTCCTTCTCCAGATTATCCCGGGTTTCTGGAAATGCGCATCACTCTGATCCGCCAAGCCGGTGAAAAAAACGTCTGGTTCCGCCTGTGCCGGGGATTCCTCAATGATCTGCGTAAACAACTCCTGATCTGGCGTTCCCTGGACCCCGACGACAAGCAGCAATTCGAACAGCGCCTGAAGGAAAGAATGGCTAACACTCCAGCTACTGAGGCCAATATATGACGCATACCATTCGTCCCCGTGCCCTCATCAGCGGCCTGATTTCCGGCGTGGCCCTGTGCGCGATCACCCCCTTTGCCAACAGCTATCTGAAGACCACCCCACTCGCCGGTGGACATTTTCCGTTGGCTGCCTTCTTCGTCTTCATTGCCTCAACCGTGATTCTGGCCCTTCTGGCCAAGATCAGCCGCTGCAAGCCCTTGCTCAGCGGCCTGGAGCTGCTCACGGCCTGGGCCCTCATGGTTGTGGTTTCAGGCATCGGGTTCACCGGCCTGGTGCGCACATTTTTCATCAACATCACGGCTCCCAGCCAATTCGCCGATACCACCAACTCCTGGGGCAGCGCCCTGCTGCCTTTTTTGCCCGAGCGCCTTTATCCCCGGGATCCAGCCATCCTCGAAGCACTCTACAATGGGCTGCCGGGAAAATCGGATCTGGGCTTCCTGCAAACCCTGGAACGCATCCCCTGGTCCTTCTGGTTGCCCGTGCTGGCGCAGTGGAGCGTTTTTATTCTGCTCGTCTACGCCACCCTCTTTTGCCTGGCCAATCTCTTAAGCGGCCAGTGGGTGACCAACGAACGCCTTAATTTTCCCCTCCTGCAGATGCCCAAATTGTTGGCTGAAGCCTACGACCAACAGCGGCTCTTTGCCTTTCTCGGCGATCCCTATCTGCTCTGCGGCCTCAGCCTGCCTGTGATGCTGCACCTGCTGGGAGGGTTGAATGCCCATATCCCGTCCGTGCCGGCTGTGCCCACCGAGATTCTGGCCGGTTCCTATTTCCCGGCCACGGGTCTGCTCTCCGGATTTCAGAAAGTTAAGATCTATATCTTTCCGGCCTTCATCGGCTTTGCCTTTATAACCACCCGGCAGGTGTCTCTCAGTTTCTGGACCTTCTTCCTGCTTTCCGGACTGCTCGCAGGCATCCTGCAGACCGCCGGCCTGCAGATACCGGATTCCGCCTTGGGCACCCTATTCGGTCCGAGCATTTCCCGACCCGAGGAAACCCAAGGCATTGGCGCCAGCCTGGTTTTTTTCGCATTCATGATCTGGCTCGCCAGGGTGTACCTTGGAGACGTGATCCGCCAGTGTTTCCAGCCGACTCCTGACCTGAGCGAAGTCGGCTGGATGCCGGCCAGATATGCCCTGATGGGTGTGGTCCTGGGCATGGCAGCCCTGTGCATCTGGTCGACCGCATTCGGCATGGGGCTGGGCACATCAGTGATGCTCTACACCTGTTTTTTTGCGGCCATGCTTATATTGGCCAAAGTCGTCTGCCAGGGTGGAATCCCTTACTGTTCCATGGACGTGGCCCCGGTTGACGGGGTTTTGAGCCTTTTCGGCTCAAAACCACTGGGAAGTGTCGGGCTTGTCCTGGGCATGAGTCTGCAGAAGATGCTCTTTGTGGATGTGCGTGAGGCCCTCTTGCCGTCGCTTATACATGCGGAAAAAATAACGGAACGGATGCACGCCAGAAAATATATGGCTCTGGCCGTTGCCGTCAGCCTGATCCTGGCTGTGGTCGTGTCCTTTTTGAGCATGCTTTACCTCGGTTATCGCTACGGCATCCAGGAGCTGGACATGGATTGGGCCACACGCACCACGCAAACCGTATACGAAAACAGTCAGCGCCTGCTGGAATCCCCACAGACTCCGGACAATTGGCTGCTCATTTTCGTGCTCATCGGAGCTGCTGTCATGCTGGTGCTGGTGCTGTGCTATTATCTGCTGCCCTGGTGGCCCATCCATCCCATCGGCTATCTTATGGCCTACAGCTCTTCCATGCGCATTCTCTGGTTCAGCTTTCTGGTGGGGTGGATGTGCAATGCCCTGTGTCTGCGTTACGGGGGCGCCTTTCTATACAGGCGTATACGCCTCGTGTTTATCGGCCTGATCATCGGTGATTTCTGCATGGGCGCCTTCTGGGCTCTGGTCAGTCTTCATACTGGAATCAGCTATCTCGTTCTTCCATCCTGAGGCCCCCATGTACGACGACAAGGAACTCAAGGAATACCGCGACCTGCTCAAAGCCCCGTCCCATTTTGAGGAGGGTTTTGACTGGAGAACCATTGTCGGAGCCGTTTTTATCGGTTTTCTGATGATGCCGGGCTCCATGTATCTGCAACTGGTGCTGGGCACAGGCATAGGTCCGGCGGCGCGCTGGGTGACCATCATCCTCTTCGCGGAAGTTGCTAAGCGGTCCTATACTGAACTCAAGCAGCAGGAAATCTTTCTGCTCTATTACATGGCTGGGGCGGCCCTGGCCTCACCCTTCCAGGGCCTGCTCTGGAGCCAGTATCTGATCCAGTCCGATGCCGCCCAGATGCTCGGCTTGACTGAATTCATCCCGTCCTGGGTGGCTCCGGGTCTGACATCATCTTCCTATGCCGAACGCACCTTCCTGCATAGGGACTGGTTGGTGCCCATCCTGCTCATGTGCGGGGCAATGCTCATCCAGCGCATCGACCAGTTCGGATTGGGCTACGCCCTGTACCGCATCACCTCGGACGTGGAAAAACTGCCTTTCCCTATGGCCCCGGTGGGGGCACTCGGCACCATGGCCCTGGCTGAATCCACGGAGGACAGAAAGGGAAACTGGAAATGGCGGGTCTTCTCCATCGGGGCCATGATCGGCCTGGCCTTCGGCTTTTTTTATGTGCTCTTACCGGCCCTTTCCGGCCTCTTCTTCACCGAACCCATTCGGCTCATTCCCATTCCCTGGCTGGACCTGACCCGCAACACCGAGGCCTTTCTGCCTGCTGTGGCCACGGGAATCCAAATGGATCTCGGACTCGTTTTTATCGGTATGGTCCTGCCTTTCTGGGCGGTCATCGGCGGTTTCGTGGGCCTGCTCATTACCATCATCGCCAACCCGATCCTGTTCGAGCACGGCATCCTGCACCGCTGGCATCCGGGCATGGGCACGGTGGATACCGTCTTTTCCAACAGCTTTGATTTCTATATGAGTTTTGGCATAGGTCTGGGTCTGGCCATCGGGCTCATCGGATTCTGGCAGGTGGCCAAATCCTTCCGTAAGCAGACAGGTCAAAGGCTGGATTTCAGCGTGCTTTTGAGCCCACCTCCGGGCCGGGGTGACATCTCCATCTGGCTTTCCTTAGGCATTTACGTACTCTCGACGCTCTCCTACGTGGCCCTTTGCGCCTGGCTGGTGCCGAGCTTTCCCTGGATCTTTTTCCTGCTCTACGGGTTCGTGTACACGCCGTTCCTTTCCTATATAACCGCCCGCATGGAGGGAATCGCCGGGCAGTTCGTCAGCCTGCCCCTGGTCCGGGAAGCGAGCTTTATTGCCGGAGCCAAATATTTCGGCTACCAGGGCATCGAAATCTGGTACGCACCTATCCCCATCCACAACTATGGGGCGGCCACAGTGGGATTCCGCGAGATTGAACTTACCGGTACCAGCCTGCGCGGGATTATCAAGGCCGAAATCGTAACCCTGCCCATTGTGCTCATCGCCTCGCTGCTCTTTTCTCAGTTCCTGTGGCAATTGGCCCCGATCCCCTCGGCCAGCTATCCCTATGCCCAGGAACTCTGGCATCTGCAGGCCCTCAATACACTGCTTATGCAGACCGCGACGCTGGAAGGGAATTCTCCATTTTTTCAGGCCTTAAATTCCATCTATGTATCTTGCGGCGTGGTTTTCGGAGTGCTGGTCTACGCGGTGCTCAGTGTCCTGGGGCTTCCGGTGCTGCTGATTTACGGTGTGGTGCGCGGATTGGGACAGTCCACGCCGCACGGGTTGATTCTTGAACTAGCGGGAGCACTACTTGGGCGCTACTACTTTCTAAAAAAATACGGGAAACAATGGCGGCAGTACGCGCCGGTTCTGCTGGCCGGGTTTTCCTGCGGCATGGGCCTTGCCGGCATGCTCGCCATGGGCTGCACCCTGATCCTCAAATCCCTGAACCGGCTGCCATACTGAGAGGACTGACAGAGGCCGGCAAACACGATGAGCGAGGATTAATAAAGTGGACACCAAACACCGCTTTTTTTGCAACGAGCGGAGGTGTTATGATCGAAAATATTCAAAACCGGAAGCAATTCCACAAATGGTCCAACATGGCCGATACAGAGGGTCAGGACCGCCGACAGGAACAGATAAGAAATTTGACGTGGATCATCCAAACTCCTCATGATCAGTGACTTGCTCAGTGGTTTGGCTAGACAACAGGCCCTGCAATGAGGTAGAATTTATTCATGAAATACTTGATACTTTTTCTTTGTCTGATGATGCCGGCGTCTGCCCGGGCAAATATGCCCATGTCACTGGCCGGCATCTCCCTTGGGGCGGACATCTCCACGGTGCACCACTGCTGCAAACGCTCCACGGACATCCTTCTGGCCGAAGAGAGACATTTAAACGAAATTCAACTGAAGCCCCAGTTCGTTCCGGGTATCAAAAGCGGTACAGTGGCCTATGCCAACTGCGCACAAAAAGGACAGGTCGTGCGCATCAAACTCAAGTTCGACAATCCGTCCCGTTCTTTTTACGATGATCTGTTGAACCGCTATGAAAAGCACTTCGGGAAACCCGAGGAATGGCGAGGCGATCCCTTTCAAAAAGTTGTCTCATGGAAATGGAGCTTCAAAAACGACATCGGTCAAAGAGTTGGTCTTGAGTTGACCCATAGCAACGATGAAGATTACAAAATGGGGAATTTCGTCAAATTGACCTTGCGCTCCCTTTGGGAAGAAGAAAACGCATGTCTGAACCGCATGACAGGGCCTTCCGAGGATGGGGAAGCCGCCCCAACACCTCGAGACAAACTGGATTATATGCAACTGATCCCGCGCTGATTGCTCATGATGCTCCTCTGGGACGGCCTGCAGGTCCGGATACCTCACAAAATGGAACCTGCCACCCTGGATCGTGGGTTCATCCGCCTCTTCGGCCCGGAACTGCCGGCTGTTGACCTACGGTTTGGTCCCGAGAGGCGACAGTTTGACCCGCACAGGGACGGTCGCCGAATACTTCGAGCGGCAGGATTGTCGCAGGAGCCCTTTGAACCTTGTAGGGAATCGTGGTCTCGTCATCTTCAAGGAAACCTCCACAGCAGCAGCAGGCTCTATTTATTCCAATTCAGAGAATCGCGTGGCGTTGTCGCTACCCTTTTTTCCGTGCCTCCGCCACCAGGGCTAGCCGAGGCCATTTTCACCTCCCTCGCCTGGACCCCACCTAATACCTGGCGTCGCTGGTGCTGCTATGACATCACTTTTGAGACTCCACCAGGCTACGTATTGAGCAAAGCCGTCTTTCGTCCGGGATGGTTTTATCTCACATTCACCAAGGGAAGCTCAGTGTTGACCTTTGATCGCTTGGCCCCTGCAAATGCTCTTCTCGACAACATGACCCTGATCTCCTGGTATCGGCAGCATTTTCACCGAGACCTTGGTTGCGGCGCCACGATTCTCCCTCGGAGCGATACGGAGGCTGATCTTGTCAAAAAACCATCGCTTTTATATCGAGCCTTTCCTTGGCTGCCCGGTCTTTGCCTCCCTCTCAGAGGGAAAATCCGCCATGTCCACGAAGGCAATAAAATCCTTATCCTGACGGAACAAGGCACGCATGTTGCGGACGCAGTCAGCCACCGACTCCATACCAGCTATGCAAACACCCTCTCTAGCAAAAAATGAGGCCATGAGCGCCGTCCCGGTACCCAGCGCCGACGTCCGCATCCAGACCACACATCAAGGATTGGTCCGAATCAGCTATCCAATCAGCCTCAAACAATGGATCGCGCGTTTGCTCCCCCAGGATATCTCTCTGCCCATACGCACACTGGAACTGGACAGCATGGGCTCCTTTGTCTGGAGCCACATTGATGGCAAGAGGTCCGTGCAAAACCTGGCTGGGATTGTTGCTAAACATTATGAATGCCATCCGTCCGAAGCCGAACATGCCGTGGCAATTTTTTTGCGCCAGCTGGGCCAGCGAGGAATTATTGGACTGCGCTGAAACCGTGGGTTTTGCTCTTTGAGGTTAAACAAGAAAGGGGATGAGCTTATTTCAACTTTGAGCCCGGATCTTGCCGAAATCGGCCTTTAATCCGTAAATCTCCAGTCTGCTCTCACTCTGGAAGAAGCAGGTAGGTTGCAGAATGCTGCAATGCCTGAGCTTCCTGCAGTGAATAAAATCCGCATGGATATCCTGAACTGTCATAACGATGCTCGTAGATCTTGAGTAGCCTCTCAACTTTCGCCATTGCTGCATACTCCTCAGATTCGGGAAGAAGATGTGGATGCAGCGACAGATACAGGGCGGGTTTCCATGTTTGGAGGAATCCGCCATTGCCGGCAGCAGAGCAAACTCTCCGGCCTCCTATATCCATTTTCAGACAATTAAACCTCGGGGTCCCCACCAGCTCCAGCCAGGTCTGCCAGCGCATGCAAAGCGTCTCCATATTGATTAGTCGACTGATTATACACGGGGGGTATATTTTTTTTGAGGAAAACATCAATAATATCAAAAGGGAAGGGTGAAAATGGAAATTACCAGCCAACATCAGAGCAACAAGAAGCAAACCGGCTGCAGAGTAGAATCACTTCATTCATTGGCGATTTTCAGTTTGGCGCCCTTCTCAATTAAAGCGGTATGCAGGAATCTATGATTGGTGTGTGAAACAGAAAGGGGATGAAAGTCCAAAGTATTTTTCAGATATGGATGAGATGACTAATGTGTGCTACGGTGTATCAATTCCTTGGTTTATGAGAGAATTTTTAGCCACCAAGGCACGGCTTCAGAGTAAGAGGTGGATGTGCAACAGTTCGAACTATTACATGATATTCATACCCTGTTAAATTATCATCGCAATTCAGGCATCAGCCATTATCCAAAAAATGAGGGGATTTCCCGGTTTTTACATTCCCTCACTGAGTTGCGTGAAAATGTTCGCTCTCCTCAAGCCCAAAAAATGCCGGTTATGGAAGTGATGGCTGGCGGCAATGCGGTGGGTGAAGTCTCAATGGATTTTGAACAGGTTACCGTCACTTTGGCAGATATAGCCGAAGAGGTTGCACATTGTCAGGCCTGCAATCTTGCGGAAAGCCGTCTGGCTACGAGAGCCGGTCTTGGTGGTGGAAGGGTGCGTCTGCTGATTGTCGGCGACTGGTTGACAGGAGATCCTGCTGTTGCGATTCCTGAAGAGATACAATTCGGTATCGAAGAAGACCGAATGCTTTTCCGCATGCTGGCCGCGATCAATGTAAAGGCGGAGCAGACATTTATTACCAATGCAATCAAGTGTGTGGTCCCCGAAACAACGCATCCTCTAGCTGAGAATGCCAGGATATGCCTCTCCTTTCTTCATCGGCAGATTGCTCTTCTTGCACCTGAATGTATCTGCACGATGGGAATGATGGCGACGCGGGCGCTTTTGGGGCTCCCTCAGCCGTTATCACAACTCAGGGGTAGATTCCACTCGTTTCAGGCCGACGATGGCAGGCAGATACCCTTGATGGCTACCTATCATCCCTCTTTTCTTCTGCAGAATCCAGAGATGAAAAAGGCCGCCTGGCTCGATCTTCAATCCATTGGCAGGCTGTTGAAAACGCTTTCTTAAGAGGGGTGGGCTAAAAAGGCAATTGTCCGGTAGGGTACATAACGACATGCAGCAAACTTTATACCAATCGGGGGAAAGTGCTCTACAAGGCGATGAGGGGCGGAAAACAATAAAGGCCTCGAGGAAATTGTCCCAGAGGCCTTTAAGTTGTGCGTTAAGAAAGGAAGAGGTATTCAGAAGCTCATGGTGAGCTGATTGCTGACCATGATAATGCTTTCTACGTCTTTATACGTGTTGCGTTCCTTGAAAAGATCACCGGTGTCCATATAGCCGAAATGGACTTCGTAGCTAAAGTTTTTAAACATCTTATAGATGACACCGAGGTTGGCCTCCCAACTGGTCTCGTGCTTTGCAATACTCGGATCCCAGTTGTTCTTTGTAATACCGACAACTCCCTGCAAGGCCAGTTTGGCAGTCGGTGAATATTCTGCTGCAATGGCAAACCCGTTTGTTGCCGCCTTGTTTACGGAGGCCTCAAGATTGGAGTCTTTTAACTGATCGCCGTCCAGTATGTCAGCCTTTGTGTTGGTAATGAGAAGGGGTTCGTATTTTTGGCCGTTGATCGGCGAAAAGTCTTGAAAATCAAGAGAGGTCCCGAGATTATAGGTGGTGACCTTGTAGAGACTGTGGCTGGCAGGTTCTTCCGCCATTGCTGGCACAGTAACAGTCAGTATGGAGACAGCGATGAAGAGGAGTTTAAATGCGATTTTCATATATTTTGTTGTCGTATATCTTTACCAGCTTGTCGAACCGTCCAGCTTGGCGAGAGTACAAATAACTATACTTCTATATATGCGATGTTTGCCTTTAAAAGTCAAGGCCTAATTTGGCGGAGATCTGTAAAGAAATAGTATGAAAGGAGAGGAGGATGGGCTAGACGGCAACAAAATATCGATATCCCCAGGCAGTTGGGAACGATACTTGTATTGCGAGAGGGGGGAAAGTGCGATATAGGTAGACCCTGACGGCAGGTAACCGTAGTCTTCGTACTCATTGATAAGAACATATATCAGGTGAAATCATGTTAAGCAAGATTGTATGGGTTTTGATCTTTTTTCTTATGACGCTGGAGAGCGCATTCGGGCAAAATGGCGGCGGATCACAGGGCTCCAGGCTCCTCTTTCTGCCATTTGATGGTGGCTCAGCTGCCAAGTACGCCTATCTTGTGGACGGAATACGGAATATGCTGGCAAGCCGTCTCGCGGCCAAAGGTGGTGTGCAACTGGTTGATTACACCTTGCAGGAGACTGAGATAAAAAAAATGATAGCGCTTGGTCAGAAATCCGGTGAGCTCAAGGCTGTCTATAATAAGTTGCAGACTGATTATCTTGTCTCGGGCGCATTATATACCACAAACACAGGTCTGCAGGTTCAGGTCGATATTTCCTCTGCTAAAGCGAGTACGCCGCAACATTTTTCCACAGTCGCTGAAAATGAAGAACAGGTTATCCCTGCCATAGGCAGGCTGGCTGAGGAAATTGCCCAAAAAATACTTCCATCTCCTGCATCTGAAGCTGTAAGGCCCGATATAACCCACGCTGAGAGCGGGACCAGCGGCTTCCGAACCGAGCATCCTGAAAAGCAATACAAAAAGGGGCTTTTGGGCGGTGGTGCTATTGTCGATGGTGAGGGGAATGCCGGGGCCGTATCAGCGGTAGGGCTAAAGAGAAGTCCTGTTATCCCGGCGGTTATCGTTGCCATGGATGTGGGGGATCTCGATGGCGGTGGCGAGAAAGAGATTGTCTTTGCCTCACGCACCGAACTTCAGGTTTTTCGTTTCAGAGAAGGGCGGTTTCAGAAGATCGGGGGCCATGCCCTCAGGCCGACATTCAAAATCAATGCAGTCAATATTGCTGATCTTGATGGGAATGGCAAATCTGAGATCTATGTCAGCGCCAATGAAGGACTGAAGGTATCATCCGTGATCCTGGACTGGTCCGCTCAGGGAGGAATGGAGGTTCTCGGAGAGAACATCGATTGGTATTTGCGTCCGGTAATGTTGCCTGGTGAGGGCATGATCCTTGCCGGCCAGAGGGGCAGTTCCGATGCCGATCGTGGTTATGTCGCTCCCGGGGTTTTCCGTCTGGTAACGGGCGCAGGTTTATCCTCGGTCAAACGCGATTCCAAGTTACCTCTGCCTGCCGGGATCAATCTTTTTGATTTTGTCTGGGCGGACCTTGATAACAATAAGACAGTGGAGACGGTAGCTATCGATCACCGGCATAAACTTCTGGTCTTTGACAGTCAGAATAATCTGCTTTGGGTAAGTAGCAGTGATTTCGGTGGCAGTAGGAATTATTTGGGGCCACCAAGAAATGAAAAAAATAGCAGTTATCCGCTCAGTGCCACAAAGAGTCAGGAAGCGGAAAGGATGTTGTCGTTTTTGCCTACCAGGGTAATCGCCCAGGATCTGGATAGCGACGGGAAAACTGAGATCATCGTCGGCAGAAACAAGCTCATTTCACCGCGGTTTATGCGCAATTACCGGGAGTTTGATGGTGGCGACATTGCCTGTCTCCGTTGGCAGGAATCTGCGCTGAAGGAGGTGTGGCGAACGAACACGATTCCGGGCTATATCGCAGACTACAGTTTTGTCCTCTCTCCCACTGTAAAGGATTCTGAAAAAAAACAGGCGCAATTGTATGTCAGCCAGGTCCCGGAGAGTACCTTCCTCGGGTTTCTTGCTACCAAAGAGAGCAAAATGCTGGTCTATGGAATTGCTCTTCCGGCAAAATAAAGCGGGTAAAGGCGGAAAGACAGAAATGCAGAGGTTGTCTATCACTTCGCAAGGCCGCGCAGAGCACTGCGAGGGAAGAAATAGTATAAATATTTAAACCGAGGTAAAAAATACTTGACATCAGAGGTGGTCAAGTTTAAATAATCCTTAAGCGCTTTTTCTCTTTCAGCAATTGAAGTTGAGCGTGCTGGTTGTATCTCTGGAAGAGAGGGATTTTTTTGCAGGCCCCAAATAATGGGGTAAATAGAAGCTATTAAGGAGAAATGAGATGAAAAAATTGATTGTTGCCGCAGCTGGCCTTTTGCTGACAGGGGCCATGGTTTCAACCGCCTCGGCGGACGCCGGTGTAAGTTTCACTGGAGATGCCCGTGCTCGTGGTTTTTATCGGCAGGATTATACCCCTTTAACCACGCCAGCTTACACCTTTGATGAATCTGACACCAGTGAATGGAATTCACGTGTTCGTCTGAAAATCAAAGGTGAGTCTAAGGGTGGAGCCTATGCAATAGCCAGGATTCGTATGGCAGACGCAAAATGGGACGGTGCTAAGGACCAGACCAAGGCTGCGGCTCAGGGGAGCAATATCTATACCGACTATGCCTATTTGGGCACACCGATCGGACCGCTGACACTTGAAGCAGGTTTGATGCCTTTCAACATTACCACATGGAGCGTTTGGGATACTCGTACCGACGCCGTGAACTTAAAATACGCCAGTGATATGACCACCATCGTGGCCTTCTATCAGAAAGTGGACGAGTTTGATGAGGCCGCATTTGTAACGGACCCGGTAACAGGGAGAGTTAATACGGACGTCGACACACTCGATGACAATGACATAGACCTCGGCGGCGTACTGCTCAATCAAAAATTTGGTGGTGGCTGGGGTCTGGTTGCTTCAGTTTGGTATCAGGATGACCAGCAGTCTTCAGTAAACGACAAGTCCGGTATTAAAACTGCCGCTGAGGTAACCGGAGCCATCGGTCCTGTTGGCGTACTCGCTGATGCCGCTTGGTATGAGGCTGATGTGACAGGCACAGTTGATGATCCCTGGGGTGTCTATGGCCAGGCAGCCATTCCTCTGGGCGCAGTTACTGTGGCTGCCGGGGTTGGTTATACCATGGACGGTTTCGTGGCTGATGGCGACTTCGGTCCCTTCATCATGCTGAGTGATGTCAGCAATATCGCTACCGGAATCGGCATTGGTACCGGTGGCGATACCACTTTCGCAGCCGTGGCACCG
>JANOIV010000036.1:0-2867 GCA_031407875.1 Desulfobulbaceae bacterium
ATACGAGTATCCTTTGTGTAAACGAAATCTTTGCACGCGCGATTTCAAGAAGTTATCCTCAATCAATGCTCATTCGAGACGAAGAAAATGATAAATGGGGGGTTCAGGGAATATCAATTCGAGAATTAAACTCAGCTATTATTGTCAAAGGCTTAGCCGAAGAACAGCGCCGAATAGATCATGAGCGTGTAAGAATCAAAGCTGCAGCTTTTCGAGCAAAAGTTAAAGCCGACGCCGCGATGCGTGCCAAAAAGGGCGATATCTTAGACAATGAAGGTCTTTTGTATTCCGACGATGACAATTACGCTGATTGGGGTGATTTTGACCAAGATGACGGGTATGAGGATCGTGACGTGGATTATGGATATCGAGATGATCGAGACTACAACGAATAAGTTGCTCCAGAACGCCATGCACTTAAAACGCTAGAAATGAGAGTCCTACCTACTTCGAAAAAAAACCGAAAAATCTGAACGATGAGTTTGTGCTGATGGTTGGGCGTTCAGTCGAGCAGGATTTTGACAAATGGAGGGACACTTGACAAATGGAGGGACACTTTACTAATTTTATTGTTAATAAGTACGGAGTCCCTTTATTTTTACGACTGATGCCGCAGGCGTGGCGCCTTCTCCCGCCCTCCCCTTCCCTGGTTCGTTTCTGCACGACCGTTGCCGGCTCGGTTTGCTCTACTGGTCATTCCAGCAGAGCCGATTGCAAGGCTGAGAGCGCTGTCTCGTCCAATCCGGCCTTGGTTCGCAGGTAGTCTTCGACGCTGCCGTAGGTTTTTTTGAGGTGAGCGAGCATGGCGGCCAGGGGTTCGACTGGCGCCTGCAGATAGGGTGCTGCCTGTTCCGGCCCGATGCCCAGGGCTGCGAGTTCGGCATAGAGCGATTGCAGACGTTCGATGTTGCAGGCGTTAGAGCGCTCGTGATCCAAGAAGATACTCTCCTCCTGCACGCCGAGGGCCTTAAGCAGCAGGGCCGCACAGATACCGGTACGGTCTTTGCCTCCGGTGCAGTGGAAGACCAGCGGCAGGTTGGCGGGAGAGGTGACAAGGCGCAACACCCGGCCCCATACCGGTCCGAAGTCGTCGAGATAGCGTCGGTAGTGCTCGATGAAAAAATCCATGGCCAGCCAGGCGCTATCCCCGGCCCGCAGGCGATCCATGGCCGTGGTCGGGTCAAAGTCATCTACTTGAACCGGCAGAGAGAGCAGGCGAATCGAGCCATCCAGCGGCAGGAGGTCAGGGGCGCCCTGCTGCTCGCGGACGGTTCGCAAATCGCAGACCACTTTGAAGCGGAGGCGCTGCAGGATCTGCTGATCCCCCGTGGTCAAGCGGGACAGGTGGTCCGAACGAAAGACCAGACCCCTCTTCACACGGCGATCATCGGCAGTCGGGTAGCCTCCAAGGTCGCGAAAATTCACCGCCCCGGAGAGCGGGAGTCGTTGGTCAAAAATGGAGGGAGGGGCTGATTCGGTCATATGCTTGAAATTCGCTCAGCGGTAAGCTGTGGCGCGAGTTCTACCGGCAATGAAACCTCCTTCCGCTCTTTCAGCAGATCACGGATCTCGGTCAGCAGGAGTTCTTCCTTTGTTGGTTCGGGTGGGGCTGCCGGCGCCGCTTCCTCCTTTCTCTTCAGGGCATTGATAGCCTTGATCATCATAAAAATGGCCACGGCAACGATGGTGAAATCCACCATGGCCTGGATGAATTTGCCGTAGCTGAGCATCACCGCCGGGGTCCCGTCGGCAGCAGCTTTGAGGGTGACGGCAAGGTTGGAAAAGTCGACTCCGCCGAGTATAAGACCTATGGGCGGGGTGACGACATCGGCGACCAGGGACGAGACGATCTTGCCGAAGGCCGCCCCGATAATGATACCCACCGCCATATCGATGACATTTCCTTTCACCGCAAATTCTTTAAACTCTTTCAAAATCTGCATGGTCTCTCCTTTTCTGGCTACAAATGTAATCCATTGAAACATCAGATGATTACACGCATCCTGGGCGATTGAGCAAACAGTACATCTTTTGTCGTAGCTGTCAAGCCGTGGAGGCGACGGAGGCAAGTGAACCGGCATAAGTTTGCCGAATCTTGACAAAAAACCGGGGCTTGGCAGCGCTGTTTGCTTGCCTTCGCATTCTCAGTGTGGTGTGGAAATGGCAGGGGGCTTTTTCCTGCCGGCAAACGCAAAGCCTATCGCCCGGTGTTCGCAACCATCGACGCAGGAGCCGCAGAGAATGCATTCGCTGTTGGTCATGTCGCCACGGCTGACCATCCTCTCAACCGGCAGACTCATGGGGCAGTTGTCCGTGCAGAGATGGCAGTGCCGGCAGGCCTCCGGCTCTGCCCGCAAGGATAGGGCCGGAACAGGCAAGACAGCACCGAGCTTTGCCCCCAGTATCATAAAGGGCGCCATCCAGCAGAGATGGTGGCAGAAGGACCTCCTGCCAAAAATCAGGGCCGGCAGGACAATGAGGATGAGCAGGACCAGATAATAGGTGATCAGGGCCTGAACATCGCCGATGGAGAGGCCGTAGGTTGTTTTGTAGAAAAAGTCCACCCGGCTGTAGCCGCCGGCCATCACGGCCAGGATCGCTATGGCGCAAATCCAGGGAACCCAGAGAAACCATTTGATGACGTTGCCCCGCAGTACCTTTTTATCCCTGGCGGCAAAAAGGGCCTCCTGGCAGCCCGCAGCCGGACAGATCCAGCCGCACCATGCCCTGCCGGAGATCGGGGCGGTCAGAAACAGCAGGGCGAACATGATGAAACTGCCGTTGATGATGCCCTGTGCTGCCGCTACGATGATAAGAGCGGGCGAGAGATAATAGAAGGTGGCGGGAAAGAGGAAGAATGTAAAAAG
>JANOIV010000262.1:0-72964 GCA_031407875.1 Desulfobulbaceae bacterium
GGCTCGCAGGGTATTGATATCAAGATCGTTGGTCGGTTCGTCAAGCAGCAGCACATTGCCCCCCTCTTTGAGCGTTTTGGCCAGATGTACCCTGTTTCTCTGGCCGCCCGAGAGCAACCCGACCTTTTTCTGCTGATCCGCTCCTGAAAAGTTGAATTTACCCACATAGGCCCGGCTGTTGATTTCCTTCGTGCCGAGCCAGATGACCTCCTGATTGTCAGAAATGGCCTGCCAGATGGTCTGTTCCGGGTCCAAATTCGCACGACTCTGATCGACATAGGCGAGTTTCACCGTCTCTCCCAGCCGGATGGTGCCGCTGTCGGCTGATTCCTGGCCGGTAATCATCTTGAAGAGGGTGCTTTTACCGGCACCATTCGGACCGATCACTCCCACTATGCCACCAGGGGGAAGAGAGAAGTTCATATCATCGATAAGGATCCTGTCGTCGAAGCATTTTCTGACATTCTCCGCTGCAATGACCACCTTGCCGAGGCGCGGACCGGGAGGAATAAAGATTTCGAGATCACGAGCAAGTTTTTCAGTTTCCTGGGACATCAACTGTTCGTAGGAACTGATACGGGCCTTGGATTTGCTGCGTCGTCCCTTGGGTGACATTCTGATCCACTCCAATTCACGTTGCAGGGTTTTACGCCGGTCGCTCTCCTTTTTTTCCTCTGTGGCCAGCCGTTTTTCCTTCTGCTCCAACCAGGAAGAGTAATTTCCTTTCCAGGGAATACCCAGACCACGATCCAGTTCCAGTATCCATCCCGCCACATTGTCGAGAAAATACCTGTCATGGGTGACGGCGATAACAGTGCCGGCATAGCCTTGCAGGTGGTGTTCAAGCCAGGATACGGATTCGGCATCGAGGTGATTGGTCGGCTCGTCCAGAAGGAGAACATCAGGTTTTTTCAAGAGAATACGACACAGGGCGACCCGTCTCTGCTCGCCGCCGGAAAGAATGCCGCATTGAGAGTCTGACGGTGGACAGCGAAGCGCATCCATTGCCATTTCCAGCCTGCTGTCGAGATCCCAGGCCAACAGGTGATCGAGCTTCTCCTGTACAGAGGCCTGTCGGTCGATGAGCGCCTGCATGTCGTCGTCGCTCATCGGTTCGGCAAATTTTTCGTTGATCTGGTTGAACTCGTCGAGGAGATCAACCGTCTCCTGGACGCCCTCCTCGACGATCTGGCGTACTGTCTTTTCAGGATCCAGATGCGGTTCCTGATCAAGATAATCAATTGTCAGACCAGGTGAGCGTATGGTCTCACCATTGAATTCCTTGTCAATTCCTGCAAGAATTCGTAGCAGTGTACTTTTCCCGGAACCGTTGAGCCCCAGTACGCCGATCTTGGCCCCATAAAAATAGGAGAGGGAAATGTCTTTCAAAACAGGTTTGCTGTCGTAATATTTACTGACCTTGATCATCGAATAGATGATCTTTTTATCATCGGTGCTCATATGTTTCTTCCGATAGTGATAGGGATTGAAATGAACAGATAGGCTGTTCGTCAGATGCCGCCTGATCTGTCAGCTGAGAGGAGATCATACAAAAAAAAGAGTCACAATCAAATAGAACAGATCATGACTCTTTCTTTTTTTTGAAAAACTGCAGTAAAGATTATCTTTCTTTCTTGTCCTCGTCTTTCAAGCCCTGCAGTATAATGCCGCCGGCAAAGCCAAGAAGTCCGATATCGCGTGCCTTTTTCAGGGCGGGCTTGACCATTTGCCAAGTCCCATTCGCCCCTTCATCAAGTCCAAATTCATTTTAGACAAGATAATGCATCGTTATTTTCCGCCTTTCTCAATACTGAGCTTCTTGGAAACTGCAAACCACTTCTGGGCGTTACCCGGATCATCCTTTTTGCCGTAGGGTTGATACCAGATTTCAACATCTACAGTGAAGTCATTGGCGATGATAGTTCTTACCAACTTGTCGTCTTTGGTGCTTTCATTGTACACAGGAATAGAGAACTGTTCCTTGACTGTTTTGAGGGGGGGCAGGCTTGTATCGTGCAACAGACCGCTCTTCTCGTACGGTCCTCTGCCCATCTTGTCGCCACGTCCCATCTGCTGCGGGACGGGCATATAAATCTTCTCGTTCTTGTAGAATACCTTGCCATCATTTGTTTTCGCGGTCACATACAGGACCACCCGGTTTGGGGTGGGTCAGCCATCCGGTATGGGATGTCCGGCCTTGTTCGTGATCTCGACAATAACATTGGCAAGAGGTGTCATGGTGGATCCATCGCGCCACTGGAAGGCGTCGGCCTCGACTTCGACGTCAAGGGCTAGTTTGGCCATCTCGGGAGACCGGTAACTCTGCATGTTATGACCGAGCTTGCTCTTTTCCATGTGGCATTCCTGACAGGTTGACTTACCGCCTTCAGGTATATAGGTGTAAAGATGAGCCCCATAGAGGGTTGCGCACTGGGTGGGATTGTCGAGATCAAAATTGGGCCCTAAGCCATGGCACTGGCCGCAGAGGATTGATTCCTTCATGATCTTGCTTTCTTTCATCACCGGATGGGCTTCATCATCATGCACGCCGTCTTTGGTTCCATAGACGGCGTCTTTCTGAGGATAGCCATCCTTCCACTTATGGACGATGGCATTCCTGTTATGACAAATGGTACAGCCGATATTGAGCGTCTGCAGAGTTTTTGCCGCCTTTTCATCGCCGTCATCGACGAAGGCATAGATATTTTTGACGATTTCCTTGGCCACGCTGTCTTCCGCTTCCTGCAGTTGCGGCAGATGACATTTGGCACAGATCATCAGGTGTTTGATCCCGACATCTTCCGGTTTTTTTACGCCGGAATGCGGCCATTCCTTCAGCCCATTCTCAATGGTGGTCTTCAAGGTCGCCGCGGTCCTGCCGACGTCCTCCGGACCGAAAATGGACCGGGCGTGCAATGACTTCTGCCATTGCTCATGGGCCTCGGTGTGGCATTCCTGGCACGAGGACGAATCGTACATCGCCGCCAGTTCAGCAATAGTTTTTGCCTTTTTCTCTTCCGCTGCCTGGGTGCCGGAGACCATACATGGCACCATCATAAGACCAAGCAGCAGGCAAGTACTCCTGAACAATTTCATAGCCTCTCCTTATTCTAATTTGTTAGAATACATCACTACGACTTCGCTGCTAACAGTAACTCTGCACCACCCCCTTGTTTATGAATAGGTGAAAAAAACGTATAAGCAAATGAACTCATCACACTTCGACGACAACATACCACACCTTTGTAGGGCGGTAATAGTCAATAATTTCAGCACTACAATTTTTCTTAGTAACGACATATTAACAGTTGCTTAGAGCGAACAAGAATAATGGACAGTTGTGAAAACCAGATTAAAAGCACAGCCATTTCTACAGAATCTGTTAAAAAACAGCGTCTTGAGTTAACGCAAATTATTTGTAAATATTTTTGATTGTGCAATCGATAGAGATATGTGTGAATAGACACTCCACATATCGGTCAAGGACGACCTGATATTTCGCCACCAAAAAGCCAGGGAGGGCTCTGCCGTGAAGATTGCTGCCTCTGCCATACATCTCAGTTCACAGCACAGTTACCAGGAAATCTCAAAAAAAAACCGAATGATTGACCATCTGGGACAATCGAATTGAAGGCGCCCGTGCGTCAAGGGGAAACGGCAATCGCGAGACACCAGACCCGCCTCGGAAGAATGTGAACCAGGCAAGTCTGGTCGAACTTTCCGCGTGTGCCCAAAGACACCGGCGCATCCATGCTGCTGTGACTCCTGTCGAAGAAGATAAAAAACCGCTTGCTGACCTGAATCTGCGAATTCTGGCGGCAATGATTGAACGTCTGACCGGGAAAAAGATCGATATCATCCTGCCGGAAGATGCACTACCGGCCGAAGGTGAAATCCCTGTCGCTCCGAAAACAGCCCCCGCAAATTCTACAGCCACTCAGATCTCACCCGAGTGATACGGCCTCGTCTATGATTATTATGAGTCATACCAGGAGTCGAAGAGCACCATTTTTTTCGGCACAGGGTATTGTCCAGACCGCTGATGGTAAGGAAATTGATTTTTCGGTGCAGCTCAATATATCCAGGGAGTTCATCTCCGAAAAATACATCCACATCCGGGCTGGAGATGCCGTTAAAGATCCTCTTATGCTCAATTTTTCCGGGTCAGCGGCAGAGATCACGCAAAGAAATTTCGTTTTTGATATCGACAACAATGGTCAGGCCGAGCAGATCTCCTTTGCCGGTCCGCAGAGCGGGTTTCTGGCCTTGGATAAAAATGCCGACGGTGTGATAAACAACGGCTCGGAATTGTTTGGCCCTGCAACAGGAAACGGTTTTGAAGAACTCGCCATCTATGATCAACTCAGGATCTGGATGAAAACCACCGATGGGCAGAATCAGCTTTTTGCCCTCGGCGAAAAAGGAGTCGGAGCCATCTATCTCAAGCATATCACCACGCCCTTTGCCGTAAAGGACGGTAACAACGAACTGTTCGGGCAGGTGCGGAACAGTGGGATTTTTCTCGGAGAAGACGGCGGAGTAAGGACAATCCAGCAGATTGATCCGGCGGCGTGAGGCAAAAGGCGGGATCGAACGTGTGCCTGCCTTGATGAGGCTAAGGGAATCTAAAAAGGATGTTAGAGGCTACCGGTTTCTGAGGAAATACATATAGTAACCATTCACCTTGCCGATGAGATTTTTCGTCTCTTCAAAATCGGCATATCTGCCGGAGACAAGCGAATCCGTGTACTCCCCGGCATTCCACGCCGAGATGACCAGATCCAGTCTGCCATCGAACCTGTAGTTATATTTTGCCACCAGATAACAGGTCAGAAGAATATTGACGGCCGGATCGTGGAGATCCTGTGTGGTAAGATTCGCAAGTCTTTCTCTTTTGACATAGTGAAAAACCGTACGGGACTGGGCGAGTTCTTTTGCCGCTTTCTGCCCGGTAGCCAGAAGTATCTGGCCAAGGCCAATGGCGTCTTTTGCCGATATGGCCTGCGGATTGCCACAGGATTCGGCGAGAATAAGGGCGCGGACAAAGTCCGGCGAGACCTTGTGACGGGGCAGGAAATAAGAAAAACTGGTGAAATAGGCGATGAGGTGTTCGTATCGGGAGAGG
This sequence comes from Desulfobulbaceae bacterium, assembly GCA_031407875.1. Lineage (GTDB taxonomy): Bacteria > Desulfobacterota > Desulfobulbia > Desulfobulbales > Desulfocapsaceae > Desulfoprunum. The sequence goes on from JANOIV010000262.1 coordinate 5,126, forward strand.
GCTTTCAGGCTATTGGCTGGTATCGCAGCATTCTGATATTTTGACACATATCTGCTGAGATCACAGCGACCTTCATCTGCAGCCAAGAGAGTGGTAAACAAAACGAGTATACCAATACCTTTGCTATATCTGCGGATTGACATTTATCGCCTGGGTCGAAAATCGGTATTCGTATTGAGAAACTGTACGATTGATCTGTACAGGAGATAGGGGTCTCTGCTGCCGGTGAGCTCACGAATCGAGTGCATTGCCAGGGTCGGGGCACCTATATCAACAGTCTGAATTCCCAGCCTGGCCGCGGTCAGGGGGCCGATCGTGCTGCCGCAGGCCATGTCGCTGCGCATCACGAACTCCTGTAGAGGTATATCGGCCTCTCCAGCCAGGAGTTTAAAGATAGAGGAACTGACACTGTTTGTGGCATAGCGCTGATTGGCGTTGTTCTTGATCACTGGGCCCCGGTTCAACACGATCTCATGCTGGGGCTCTGCCACGTCTCGGTAATTGGGATGGAGGGCATGGGCATTGTCGATTGAGATGAGAAAAGAACGATGCAGGACCATTTGCCGGTTTTGAGGATCCGGAAGAAGACGCTCAAGGACTGAATCAAGAAAGGATCCCCGCGCTCCAGTTGCCGAAACTGAGCCGTTTTCCTCATGATTGGCACAGAAGAAGAGGCTGTTGTGCCGCTTGTCGCCCTTGATGAGCGCCGACATTGCCACATGACAACTCAACAGATTGTCAAGTTTGCCGCTGACGATGAATTCATTGTTGATACCCAAAAAAGCTGGTTTCTGGGTGTCATAGCAAAAAATATCGAAACCGAGTATCTCCTTGACCTCTGCTTCGGGATATTGCCGGGCCAGCTGATCCGTGAGAATCGATGCGAAGTCGGGTAGTTGATTGTTCAGTGACTGGGCGATAAGAGGGGCAAGGTGATTCTGGGCGTTGATGGTCTTGGCCTCGTTGGCAGTCCGGTCAAAATGCAGGGCAAGGCTGGGTATCACCACGAGGGGCCGGGCAAAATCGACAAGAAAGACCTGCAGTGAGCCGTCAGCGAGTTGGCAGCAGACCCGCCCGGCAAGTGAGAGATCCCTGTCGAACCATGGCCCGAAAAGAGGCCCACCATAGACCTCCACTCCCAACTGCAGATAGGTTCCTGCTTGTTTATCGGCCTTGGGTTTAATCTGCAGACCAGGACTGTCGCTGTGGGTGGCAAGCATCCTGAATCCATCTTCTCTTGCCGCTGCAGGGCAAAGATTGAAAGCTATCAGGCCGCCGTTGTCACGAATAAGGAAATAGGATCCGCCTCGCTCCAATGTCCAGATTTGCCCTTCATCCAGTGGGATGAACCCGGCCTGAAGCAAGTGATCTGCCATTACAGATACTGCATGAAAAGGGGTCGGTGATGCCTTGAGAAAGGCAAAAAGATTATGATTTAGGGCAGTTTCGTTCATATATTACAGGATTCTGAAAAAAAGAGGGGAGAGAAGGGAGTAAGTAGCCAAATTTTTGATTCCAATAGCATTTTTAGCCAAGTTGGGGCAAACGTTGATAGGCGGCGAGCATCATTTTTCGGGAATTCTTAAGTAATGACGTATCTGAGGGAGAAGAGCCGACTGCAGAGAGAGAAGGATTGTCTTTTTTATTTCTGGCAGAAATATCAGCTGACACAAGGCCGGAAAGATCCTTCTGAAGCTCTGCCGCTACCTCCTGTCTCGCCTGCAACTCCTTGGCCGAGGCCTGCGCCGCTATCTGCCGATCAGCACCAGAGGGTTCTGCCGGAGCAAGGGCTGCCCGCCGTATAGTGCGCATCTTCTGGATCGTCGCCTCGGGGGTGGATTCACTGCCTGTGTCTATCGGCACCTCACCACCGGCTGCATGCTGGCCTGCAACGGAAAGATGGGCCTGCTCATGGGTCCTGACTTCTCTGTCCCGGCTTCTCAGTTGTGACAGTTGTTTGAGTTCTTCGGCAGTGAGGGTGGATTTGTTATTTTCAGCGGTCTGGCCGGGAGGATTCTCACCTTTTTGCCCTTCGCTGTTTTCCCTGCTTGCTTCCAGCCCTTCAGGGGAGAGACTGATACGATCATGACCGGGTTGCGAGAGATCCTGCGGCTGGCTCTGCCTGGCTGCTGCCGCAAGAGAACCTTGGGTGGAAGAGGTCGGTGGCACTGCCGAAAGGGCAGTATATAAGGCAGAGATTTGCATCATAAGCGGGGGACATCTGATAAAAAATCTTTTTCACCTGCCAAGTATAGTGCATCCTGGAGCAAATGGCAAATTCAACCGCCGGTGCAGGCCAGCCTTTATTTTGCTTGGACGCCACGGTTGAGGATTTCGTGAGATCGCGGTCATAGCCGTGTTTATCTACAGACATCACTCATTGTTTGAGGTTGCAGATATTGTCGTTTATCTCTCGAAGAGATTGCCCAATCCTCCGAGGATGGAGCCTTCACCGCTGGTCGAAAATCCGGCATTGTTTTGGGGGGCAGATTCATGAATGCGCCCGGCCAGTCGAGAAAAGGGCAGGGATTGCAGCCAGACATGGCCGGGTCCCCGGAGGGTTGCAAAGAAGAAACCTTCTCCGCCAAAGAGGGCTGATTTCACCCCGCCGACAAATTCGATATCGTAATGGACTGTCTGGGTGAGGGCAACCAGGCAGCCGGTATCGACGCGCAGCATCTCGCCGGCCTGCAGTTCTTTTTCGAGAATCGTGCCGCCGGCATGGATGAAGACCAGGCCATCACCTTCAAGTTTTTGCATGATAAAGCCCTCGCCGCCAAAAAGGGCAACCCCGATCTTTTTCTGGAACTCGACGCCGATTGCAACCCCTTTGGCGGCACAGAGAAAGGCATCTTTCTGACACACCAGCTTGCCACTGTATTTTTTCAAATCGAGAGGGATTATTTTCCCGGGGTAGGGTGCGGCGAAAGCAACTTTGCCTTTGCCTTGGCCGGTATGGGTAAAGACAGTCGTAAAGAGACTTTCGCCGGTGATCAGGCGTTTGCCGGCACCCAGCATTTTGTCCATCACACCGCCACCGGCTGACGACGCACTGCCGTCACCGAAGACGGTTTCCATCTTGATGAAATTGGTCATATACATCATCGAACCGGCCTCGGCGACCGTGCTTTCCTGGCTGTCGAGCTCAATTTCCACGAACTGCATTTCATTGCCGAAGATCGTGTAATCGATTTCGTGGGCAACAGGACCTCCGGTCTGGGGAGGAGGCGTTAATGAGGTTGTGGATGTGGCAAGGAGTTCGGGAACCTGTGAGATCTGGCGCCAGTTGTCAAAACCCTGCCGCCAGACCAGGGTTTCCTGTGAGTAGGCTCCACCTGCAAGAGATTGCTGGATGTGGGCCTGCGAGAAAGGCCCCTGCTGCTGACCGTTGACTGCAATATACCAGGTGTCCATAGTCATCTACCCTTGTAAAAAATTTGTGATTATCCGAGCGCTTACTGGGGCTGTTCCTGAGGATATTTCTCTTTGAGCGCGTAGAGCTCGTCGAGATAGGTTTCCTTGAGCTTGAGTTGATTGCCGGTGTTTTCAAGCTCTTCAATCAAGGCGTTTATCGCCGGTCTGATATCTATTCCGTCACTGTTGGTGCCTTCGCGGTTCGCCCTATCAATGAGCAGGATGGAGTAATAGCTGACAGGCAAACGGGAGAAGGAATTCCGCCTGAAGAGATAGAGCTGCCCTCCCATGGTGTTGAGGAAAAATCCTGCATAATTATAGAGTGCTTTACCGGGAATGTCGAGACCCATGCGGGTCTTCAGGCATTCGGGATTGTTCGAGAGGGCATAAAAACCGGCGAGAATTTCTTCAAAAGAATCCTTTTCCTGATCGAGAATGCCTTTGATGAGCTGGATATTCTGTTTACCGATAATCCGGAAAAAATGAGCGGTGTTCTTCAGTATGGTGAAGAGATCGTCGGTCTCCCGTGTGATTACCGGCGGATTCTGGGCGAGTTTTACGATGAGATTGGTGAAGTATTCCTTGCTCGATTGGGGCAGTTTGTATGCTTGGATATAGGTCTGCTTATCAAGATAGGAGTAAAATGTTTCGATTGTGGCACACCCCGTATCACAGTCACGGCCTGCTTGTTGCCCCTCTTTTTCGAGGCCATTCTGTGCATCCTGAACAACCTCTGTCTTGTTGATTGTGACAGTAGGGGGCTTTTCTTTATCTGTAGTCTGGTTGGTTGCATTGTCATGAGGCGCCACCTTTTCGTTAACTGTAACGATACCGGTGTCCTTTTTTTGAGAGAACAGATTCTCAAGCGACAGATGCGGGTCTTTCTGATACCAGAAGAGGAGGGCTCCGCTGACAATAATTAAAAAGAACGTAACCAGATATATTTTAAGGTTCGATCGTTTCTTTGATCGAGATCGCGGGCCTTGGGTTGGTTCGTGCCTATCCATAAACTGTGTCTTTTGTAGTGAGGAGATAAGGAGCGGTATGTCTGTGGATGCCGGGTTGTATTTGCATAAACAACTCCTAAAACATACCCCAGTCTCCGAATAATGTCACGGAGGAAACCCCTGCCTGATTGTACTGAGAGTTGCCAGGTCACTGAATTCGGGCAGGCAAATGGCCGACTAATGATCTGGAAATATTTTTTCTGCTTGACTCACATGGCCGAAAACACTATTCTGATGAGCTAATTTTCGGAGTACAAGAATAACGTTGTAAACGGCCTTCTCAAGAGTTAACCATTTTAAATCATAAATTTTTATGGAGGAACCACGATGACTATTTGTGTAGTTGGACATTCTAACCCGGATACCGATTCTGTAATGTCTTCAATCGCCCTTGCGGCTCTTTTGAACGCTCAGGGACAGTCTGCCAAGGCCTGTATGCAGAACACTGTTGAGGCGCTTAACCCGGAATCCAAGATGCTGCTTGAGCGTTTTGGCCTGACAGCTCCGGAACTCCTGACTGATGCAGCCGGCAAGGAGATTGCCCTGGTTGATTTCAGCGACCTGGCTCAGGGTCCTGCAAATCTTGCGTCCGCAACAGTTGTCACCATTGTTGATCATCACAAAATTGGTGATGTGACCACCAACAATCCGATCCTGTTCAGGGCAGAGCCTGTTGGTTGCACCGGTACCGTACTGAACAAGATGTTCAAAGACGCCGGAGTTGCCATTCCGAAAAATATCGCCTGCGGTATGCTCGCTGCCATCCTCAGCGATACCGTTAATTTCAAATCCCCGACCTGTACCGATGCCGACAAGGCCGCGGTTGCAGAACTGAAGAAGGTCGCCGACGTTGCCAACACCGATGAGCTGTTCATGGATATGCTGAAGGCAAAATCATCAGTAGCAGGCGTGCCGATCAAGGATCTGCTCTTCCGTGACTTCAAGGATTTCGACATGAAAGGCAACAAGGTTGGCGTTGGCCAGCTTGAACTCGCCTCTGTTGACCAGGTAGCCGATATCCGTGATGCTCTCCTCAAGGCCATGACTGAGGTCAAGGCAGATGGTCGTCACTCAGTGCTTCTCATGCTGACTGACGTTGTGAAAGAAGGTACTGATCTGGTTGTTGTTTCTGATGATCCCGCCCTCATCGAGAAGGCTTTTAACGGCAAACTGCAGGGTACTTCCATGTGGGTTGACGGCATGATGAGCCGTAAAAAACAGACCATTCCTAATCTGCAGAAGGCTTTCGGTTGCTAAGCACATAGGAATAATGTTGGATAGAGAAGCTGTGGTCTGAAAGACTGCAGCTTTTTGAAAGTCAAAGCGGATTCGGGGTTTCCCGGATCCGCTTTTTTTTTATACAGGCACAGAGAAGGTCAGTTGGCCGGGCAACTGACCTTGGTGATCTTGACCTTATGATCAAACCCGGGAGAATGGTCTTTGGCGTGACAGGCCAGACAGACTTTCTCTTCCACCTTTCTTTGAGGTCGAACATGATCGGGATCGGCGGCATGGGCATATCCCGGACCATGGCAGGATTCACAGCCCACACCACGAAGCGTAGGATGCAGCCCTACAAGATTTTCCTTCTTTTCCGCCGCACCCTCTTGAGTTGAGTTACCTGCATGAGTGACATGACAGGGGAGACAATCGAGGTTGAAATTCTGCCTCTGTTGCATAAGGGTCTGATAGGCTTGGGCATGCCCTGTGGTCTTCCAGAACTCCGTTTGGGATGCATGACATTCTCCACAGCGGCTGAATCCGGTGTATCCAGCCGGTTTTCTATCTGTTTCGCTCAATATTTCTTGATTATGCTGCGGGTTGGTTGTGACTGAATCCTGGTTATGGGCATTGATTCGAGCTTTGATGTGACTAACGCGTTCGGCAATTTCAGGATCATCGGGAAGATTTCTATTGAGGGCAATAAAAGAGTGCTGAAAAAAATTAAATGTCTCTTTGTTGTTTTCAGATTGACCCACCTGCTGTTTCAATGTCTCGATTCTCTTGAGGATATTCTGTCTTTCCTGCCGAAAATCCGGTAGATTGGCCGGAGCCGCACCGGGCAGGCTGTTCAGTCTTTCCGCCCTTAATATTTGCCGGTCAAGGTCACTGAGCCTGTCGTGCAAGAGAAGGTCCTCTTGGCCGAAATCCTTGCCCCATGGTCGAAGAGGAAGCCACTCGAGGTCGAGCATGCCGAGATATTTACCCTGGCTGTAGGTTTGGGTGATGAGCGTACTGTTGACGACCCGTGGCAGGATGTTGCCTTGATTGCGGTTGGCCGACAGGAGGATATGGATCTGCGGATAATCCCGCACGAGATCGGCATTTTCCTGGTCTGAAAGATTGCTGAGTACCACAAGGAGATCACATGTTTTTTCCAGAACAGCCAGCTGCCCGGACAAGGCATTTCGCCAACCGGTAACTGTGATTCCTTGAGGGACTGGGGCCGTTGGCTCGGTGAGACCGATGATACCGATTGTTAGTCCGGCCCGCTTGATCACGATGGATGGTCTAAAAAGAGGTTTCTTGCCGGCATCAAGGATATTGGCGGACAGCCACGGAAATCCATTATTCTCGGCTTCATGCAAGAAACCCAGGCCTGCGGCCAGGTCGTGAGGGCCAACTGCCACGGCATCGTAGGACAGGCGCTGGTAGATTTCCATAATACCCAAGGCTGTAATGAGTTCCTGGGACTGGGAGACAGTGGTTTGTTTGAAGAGAAGGTTGCCGGCATCAAGGATAAGGGCCGGTTTCTTCTGGTCAGTTTTGATTGACTTGATTTGATAGGCTTTTTTGGACAGACCGCCCATTTGACTTGCGCTTCAGCCGCATGGCTCGAGTTCCCCTAGGACGTTATTCGAAAAGAAAAAAATGAGCCGGTGGTCCGCATTATTTTGGCCTGCCTGGACTAGGCCAGGCAGGCTGGGCTGAACCAGGAAAATGAGCAGAATTATCCTGATAAATATAATGCTTATATTCATAATTATTTGTTTTTAATTAAAAAAATAGAAATACGACTGATCGTTAAGGGGTATCAAACAGATATATGTTAGCATAAGAATATACTTTTTTTTAGCGGTCGAGCCAATGGAAATACATCTGAAGGTTTTTCCAAGGACTGGACAATGTGTTCCATCTCCTTCGATATTTTCTGAAATATCTGATATCTGTGATTTTTATCGGTGGATATAATTGTATCTTGGCCTTGAAAGAGCAGAAAGGTGATGATACTATTTAGCCAAAGGGATTCCATCGTTGTATGCGCCTTTCGCAGGCAGCACCACGTTATTTGATCATCAACAAGACTGAATTCAGTCTTGCTTTCCAGAACGGAGAGAACGGGAAAAATGCATTATCATAAGATACTTATCGTCGATACCGAAGCCTTTTCTGCCGACCTGTGCCGTATCACGCTCGGCAAATTAGGACATAAGGTATTGTGCGCCTCCAGTGGAGAGCAGGCGATTGAAATCGCCTCGAAGACTCATTTTGATCTCGCCATAATCGATGGGCTGCTGCCCGGTATGGACAGCATTGATACTTTTGAAATGCTGAGAATGAAAGACCCCAATCTCATTGGTATTCTCATTACCGGTCATGCGAATCTGCAGATGATTATCGAGGCCATGAACAAGGGGTTCAGCGGCATTCTCGAAAAACCGCTCGATATTGGAAAACTTGAAAAATCTGTCTTTACGGCCTTTTCGCACTCCCAGTTTCGCGAGGAAAACACCCGGCTCCGAGCCCTCTTACCTCTCTATCGCCTGGGAGAAAAATTCATGGAAGCGTCAAGCGTAAGAGAAGTTGCCGAGGAACTGGTTGCTGTGGTTAGTAAGGAAATCCTCGTCCCATTTATCTCCGTGATGCTGTTTGATAAGCAAAGCGGCTTGCTGAAGATCGTGGCCTCCCGTGGGATCAGCGATGAACTCATCCCGAAAATCAGTCTGAAACCGGGAGAAAAGATTGCGGGCTGGGTATATGAAAACGGTAAGCCGGTCATTTTAAACCGCAAGACTCAGCATACATCACCTTTTTCGCAACTTCTCAGCCGCAAGGATATTGCCGCAGCCATATCCTTTCCCTTGCTAGGCAGGGGGAAGGTCCTCGGAGTTCTCAATATCAGCCAGACCAGACCTGAGGTCGAGTACAGCCCGGCCGATCTGGAGATGCTTTCCATCGTCTGCAGCCAGGCCGTCATGGCCTTGGAAAACGTTTCTTTTATCCGGGAGCGGGAGGAGAACGCCAGGGCTAAGGCCTTGCTCGAACAGTATGTATCCCCTGAAGTTGCTGGCCTTCTTCTCAAAAATCAGCAGAATCTGATGAATGTGGGAGCTGTTCAGGAACTTACTGTTCTCTTTGCCGATATCAGGCATTTCACGCTCCTCGTTCAGCATCTTGCACCGGAAGAGTTGCGGGATTTTCTTAATAGTTTCTTTGATTTTTTCACGCGCGAAATTTTTGCTTGTCAGGGGACACTGGACAAATTCATGGGGGATGCGGCCTTGGTGATTTTCGGAGCACCTCTGGAAATAGAGAAGCCGAGCGTGGCAGCCGTCACAGCCGCAGCTCATATCCTCAGGCAATTTGAGGATCTCAGGCGGGAATGGACAGGCAAGTCGGCTCTGTTCAACCAGATTGGTCTTGGCATAGGTCTCAGCCGGGGCAGGATGTTTCTTGGAAATGTCGGCTCCGCCCGCCGTCTTGACTATACAGTTATCGGCACCGATGTGAACATTGCCCAGCGGCTCGCCTCGGATACAGATGCAGGGCAGATACTCATAACTGAATCGGTCAAGGTCGATATCGGCGATGCTTTTCCAGTAAAAGAAGAAAAAAGCAGGATTCTGCGTGGCCTGGAAAAAGAAATACGCCTCTATTCGATCATCCCTGGCAATCCGGCCTGAAATACATCGTCTTCCCCACCCCTCACTGCTGTTTGTCCTCCAGACAGACCATGAATATTGCCCTATCCAGAGAAACCAGGTCTCCGTCAGCCAGTTGTCTGCCACGACGGGTTTCAACCTGGCCGTTCACACGCGCCTCGCCATTTTGGATACGCAGTTTCGCTTCGAGACCATCTTGGGCCATTTCCGCGAGTTTGAGAAACTGACCCAGTCGGATGGGCAGGCTCCTGATTGGTATTTTTTTGATATTTTCTGTCATTTTGTGGAAAAGGTATGTTGATGATGCAGGGAACGATACACGGTGGAATAGGGGATGTATCGCGGATTTCAAGCTGATTGGGCACAGCATACGCTTTTTCAGGGAAACTATAATTGTTTTTCTGACATACGGAAGAAAATTGGGTAAAATATTTGCCGCGATTCAGAGTCAGTATTAAAGAGAGCTCGGTGCCATGCAGCAGGGCTTTTTTTTATTATAAGGAGTTATAGGTGATTCAAAAATCTGCTCTCTTCAGACAGGAGTGTTTTATTAACGGTGAATGGATAAGCTCGCCGGAGATCCTTGAAGTTATAGATCCTTCCAGCCAACGCCTAGTGGGAACCGTTCCATCTCTTGGGGAGCAGGAGACACGGAAGGCCATTCTTGCGGCCCACAAGGCATTTCCCCCCTGGAAAACCCTTACGGCAAAAGAGAGATCCGTCCTTCTCAAGAAGTGGTATGAACTGATTGTAGGCCATGCTCGAGAGCTGGCGGAAATCATGTCCCGGGAGCAAGGCAAACCCCTTGCCGAGGCCAAAAGAGAGGTCATGTCTTGTGCTGCCTATGTCGAGTGGTTTGCAGAGGAGGCCAAACGTGTCTACGGTGACACCATTCCCATGGCCCAGAGAGGCAAGCGTATAGTGGTCCTGAAAGAGCCGATCGGTGTATGCGCCGCTATCACACCCTGGAATTTCCCCCTTTCAACCATAGCCAGAAAAGCCGCGCCTGCCCTTGCTGCCGGTTGTACAGTGATCGTGAAACCATCGTCCTATACACCTTTTTCAGCACTCGCTCTCGCAGTCCTTGCCGAGGAGGCGGGTCTTCCGCCGGGAACGCTCAATGTTATTACCGGGCAGGCCGAGACAATCGGCCGGATACTGACTTCGGACAGGTTGGTGAAGAAGATCAGCTTTACCGGTTCGACTGAGGTTGGCAGGATATTAATGAAAGACTCCTCGCAATCACTGAAAAAAATATCTCTTGAACTTGGCGGACATGCGCCGTTTATTGTCTTTGACGATGCGGATATCGAGCTTGCGGTCTCAGAGGCCATGATTTCAAAATTTCGCAATTCAGGCCAGACCTGTGTCTGTGCCAATAGATTTTTGATTCAAAACACTATCTATGAACAATTTACCGAGCGCTTTGTCGGACTGGTTTGCAATCAGCTTGTGGTAGGGCCCGGCCTGCACAGAGAAAGCAATCAGGGGCCGCTGATTGACGAGAAAGCTGTTTTAAAGGTGGAATCTCAGATACGGGATGCCCTGAAAAAGGGCGCGAAACTTGCCATTGGCGGCAAACGCCTGCCCGGCAAGGGGTTTTTCTTTGAGCCGACGGTTTTGACAGAAGTAACCTCTGAGATGAACATTGCCCATGAGGAAACCTTCGGTCCGGTTGCCCCTCTCTTTCGCTTCAAGGATGAGGAGGAGGCGCTCAGAATCGCCAATGATTCACAGTATGGTCTGGCCGCCTATTTTTTCAGCAAAGATCTATCGCGGGCCTGGAGAATGACCGAAAATCTTCAATGCGGGATGATCGGCGTCAATACGGGTATCCTTTCATCCGAGGCTGCTCCCTTTGGCGGCACCAAAGATTCCGGGATGGGCAGGGAAGGTTCGAAATACGGGATCGAGGAGTACCTTGAATTGAAATACATGTGTATCGGCGGACTCGAAAGGATGTGAGGCTCTCTATATTGTGCTCGACAAGCACCTAAAATTAAACTAATTATATATGCAAAAGAGATGAAGCCGTTTACTCTTCTCTTTGTTGGCTGCAAAGCATAAGTAAGGCACAAAATTCAGATTTGTATTTACTATGGGAAACAGTATATTACAGGCTGTAAAAGAGAGACGGAGTATCAGGGAGTTCACAGATGAGGCAGTATCCGATAAGGATCTCACTACCCTTGTTGAAGCTGCAATCTGGGCGCCATCGGGCAAGAATAATCAGCCGTGGCGGTTTGTAATTTTGACGGATAAAGAGGTTCGGAACAACATAGCGGATCTCACCCTGTGCCGGCATATTGTGGCGAACTGCCGGAGCCTGATCGTGGTCTTTCTCGATACTGAGGCCATATATGACGAGGTCAAAGACCATCAATCGGCAGGTGCCGCTATTCAGAATATACTCCTGACAGCCGAATCGCTCGGACTCGGGGCGGTCTGGCTCGGCCAGATATTGAAGAATAAACATGAGGTTAATGCCGAACTCGGGATCAGCAGTAGATATGACCTCATGGCTGTAATCGCAGTAGGCTATCCAGTGCATCGAAACCAGAAATCACATAGAAAAAATGTGAGTGATTTCATACTTAAAAAAATTGGAGGGTGAAATATGAACACTACTGTTCTCGCGAGGAGAATCTCAATCTTGTTGTTTCTTGCAGCTTTGTTGGCCTTTGTGGGTGGCTGTGCGAATAAAAATTCAAACCCATCGAGCTCGGGTGGGACAGGTGACCTTCCGCCTCTGGCTAATTCCATCGGCAGTTACGGTGACCTTGAACTCCCGGTCGAAATGAAATGGGACAGTGAAAAGAGCATGGCTATCAACACCGAATCATTCAAAGGTGGCATCTTGCATTACAGCGGCAGGGTAGATATCACCTCCCTCAAGGATTTCCTCGGTGCCTCAATGCGAAACAACAAATGGAGACAAGTCGGCGAGGCCTCATATAAGAATGTCATGCTGGCCTTCACCAAACCCAACAAGACCTGTATGGTGGTACTTTCTGAAGGACTGGGCGGTTCACTTGGAAAAACCAACGCCACACTCTATGTGACGGTTGATCTGGGTGCTGCCAAAAATCTCAATCCCTTTGGAGAACCGGCTGCTCCGGCAAACTGATCTCAGTGAGCATCAGATTTCCTGAATACACCCTGCAAAAATAAAAAAGGCAGTACATTTCTCTTTGGTGGGAAATGCATTGCCTTTTCTTGTCCATTTTCCTGCCAAACAGAGTCATCCACCCGGGTGACAGAGCTCAAGAATCGTCCTGATCTGCTCCTCTGAATACTCCCGCATCCTCCAGATCCGGGCCAAGGCCTGGGCGTGCGCCGCAAGAGCATAGAACTGTTCTTGCAGAATACCGAGATCAGCCAGATGTGTAGGGGCGCCTATATCGTCAAGCCATTGTGTTATGCTAGCAATGGCAGCAGTTGCAGTTGCTTTCTCTGTATTCCCTTGCAGGTTGAAGACACGTCTGCCGAATTGAGCGAGACGAACGGAATTATGTTGTGTGAAAAACCTCAGCCATCCTGGCATAAGGGCGGCAAGTCCGGCGCCATGCGGGATGTTGAGGAGTCCGGAAAGGGAATGTTCAATGAGGTGCATAGGGCAGCCCACCTTGCCAAGACCTGACGCAGTAAGGCCATTGAGGGCAAGAGTTGCAGTCCACATAAGGTTGGACCGGGCGGAATAACTGTCAGGGGAACTGAGTACCGCAAGACAGCTCTCCATGGCATTCATTGCCAGTCCTTCCATCAAGCGATCCTGAACAGGAGCTGACTTTTGGCTTGTGCAATAAAACTCAAGAACATGGGCCAAAGCGTCGACGGCACCATAGGCGGTGTAATCGGCAGGCACACTGTAGGTTGTTTCGGGATCAAGAATCGCAACCTTGGGGTACAGGTGCCTGTTGGCAAAACCGAATTTCTGGCGTGTACCATCACGGGTGAGCACCATCCCAGAATTCATCTCTGAGCCGGAGGCAGCCAGGGTGAGCACGCAGGTGAGAGGCAGCGACTGCTTGAGACTCTTTTTGCCGGTGAAAAATTTCCATACATCATGATTGACGAGCACCCCTGCCGCTATCGCCTTGGCCGTATCGATGACGGAGCCTCCACCCGCAGCGCAAATCACCTCACAACCGTTCCGCCGTGCCTGTTCGATACCGGAGTGGACATGACTGAGGACAGGGTTGGATTGCACCCCGCCATGCTCGAAGACCTCAGCCCCGGCTGCCAGAAGCGAGCCCATCACCTGCCCATAGACCCCGTTTTTCTTGATCGATCCAGTGCCATAGACCAGAAGAACCTTGGTGCCGAATGCCGTGGTTTCGGCACCGATAAGAGGAATGGTCTTCTTCCCGAAGATGATTTTGGTGGGATTATGAAAGACGAAGTTTTCCATGGCTGCAAGACGAGAGGGCGATCAGGACCCGGCAAGACGCGCAATGCCCTTGCCGAACTCTCTCGCAAGTTTAAGAAAGTCATCGACACTAAGGACTTCCGGGCGCAGTTCCGGTAGGAATCCTGCATCTCTGATCGTCTGCTCCGTCAATTCCTTGAGAGTAGCCCTATTGTCGGAGATGGCATCCGGCGAGATAATCTCGGCCCCGCTCAGGGTGTTGAGGATGGTCTTGCGGCGCTGGCTGAAGGCGCTACGAACGATCCTTTGGAACAGAGGGTACTCGCTCCAAAAAAGTTCGGAGTCTTGGTGCTGTTTGAAGTCTATTCGGACGACAACGGAATCGATTTTCGGGCGGGGATGAAATTCCGCCGGCCCCAGGGTCATGAGCTTTTTTACGGTCGCACAACTCTGCAGTAGAACGGAAGGGATACCATAGTCTTTATTTCCAGGAGAGGCGGTAAGCCTATCCGCCACTTCTTTCTGCAGCATGATGGTGGCCCTGGCAACATTTTTTTGATTATCGATAAGCTTGAAGATGAAGGGATTGGAAATCGAATAGGGGAGGTTGGCCATGATTTTTAATCTTCCTCCACACAGACCAGCGAGGGCCGCTAAGTCTGCCTTGAGGATATCCTGATGTATGAGGGTGACATTGGCCGGCAGGTCTTTTTCCTCCTCATGAAATCTGATTATGCCGCTGTCTATCTCAACACCGTACACATGGCGGGCGATGGCGGCAAGAGGCAGAGTCAGGGCGGCAAGACCCACACCGACCTCGACGATGACGTCGTCGGTTCCGATGCCTCCGGCCCTGACAATTGCCTCGGCAGTGTGGCGGTGCACAAGAAAATTCTGGCCAAATTTTTTACTGGGGGCCAGATTGTGCTGAGAGAGTGCTGATTTGGTTTTTCCGTAAGAGGTCATGGCAGGATAGGATGAAAGCATGGGTGGCATGAATGCCGACTGGAGACACGATTCAGTCGAGAATCTGTTTTGTCCGGCGCTTGGCCCTGATTTTGAGGAAGGTATACAGGGAAACGTAATAGCTGACAAGGGCAAAGGGCAGGGCCAGTACACAGCCTCCCACGATCAGCACGGCAATGGCCTCGAAGCCCAGACCCGTCAGAATTTCAAAAGAATGGGAGATGCTTTCCGAAGAGGAGAGGGCGTTGACGACCGTCTGGATCTTTTCCCAATTCAGTTCATAGGGGGTAAGGGCATTGCCCAGGACAGTTGAAAAATAGTAGATCGGGATATACGTCAGTGGGTTACATACCAGCCAACTGCTGAGAATTCCGGCGATCACCGAAGTACGTGTGAGAAAAGTCAGGAGGAGGATAACTCCGGTATGTAAGGGTATTGTCGGAGTGAGGCCGACAAAAACCCCAATTGCCGTCCCGAAAGCGAGCGAGTAGGGATCTCCCTTTAGACGCAGGAAGCGGAAATAATAATATTTTCCCAATCGATTAAAGCGCATCGCCATGGGTTCTATCCCAGTTGAGAACGTGAATAGACGTCCTCAGCAAAAGATGAGGGGCCGTAGTGTTTATAGGAATGATAACCAGCCAGCGCGATCATTGCCGCATTGTCGGTACTGTACGCGGGGCGAGGGACAAAACATTTCAGGTTGTGGTCAGCCGATCTCCTGGTAAAGACCTGGCGCAGACGACTGTTGGCCGAAACACCACCGCCGAGGACAACCGTATCAATCCCATGGAGTCGAGCGGCACGCAGGGTTTTTTCGACCAGCACCTCGACAACTGCCTCTTGAAAGGAGGCGCAGACATGGGCTATCTGCAGAGGGAGATCTTGTTGTTTCTGTTGATTGCAGTAATGCAGGACAGCAGTTTTCAGACCACTGAAGCTGAAATCAAGAGAGTTTTCCTCAAGCCAGGCCCGGGGGAAATGGATAAAGTCGATCTCGCCGGCCTCTGCCAATTTTGCCACTATGGGGCCACCTGGATAGGAAAGTCCAAGGAGTTTCGCCACCTTGTCAAAGGCCTCACCGGCTGCATCATCCCGGGTCCGACCGAGGAGAGTGAAGGAAGTGAAGCTTTGGGCGAGATAGACAGAAGTGGTGCCACCCGAGGCAATCAAGGCGATATAGGGAAACATCGGACGATCCTGCTCGAGAAATATAGAGAGGATATGGCCCGCCATGTGGTCAACTCCCTTATATGGCAAGGCCCGGACCTTGGCGATCGCCTTGGCAAAGGAAAAACCCACCAGCAGCGAGCCGATCAGGCCTGGTCCCTGAGTGACGGTAATGAGATCGATATCAGCCAATGAGACATCCGCCCGGCGTAGCGCTTCATCGACTACGGGATATACCGACTCAAGATGCCGACGTGAGGCGAGTTCGGGGACGACACCGCCAAACGGACTGTGGATCTGGTCCTGACTGGACAGGACACTGGAGAGGATATTTTTCCCGTCTTCCAGCACTGCGGCCGCAGTATCGTCGCAGGAACTCTCAATTCCTAAAGTGAGCATGAAAATAAAATCGGTCCGTCAGGTGAAGTTCTTTTTCGATTGTCACAGCAAGTTGTTTCGGGGTAAGAATAGCGAGTATATATGCCAGACAGGGGAAAGTCAATGTCTGCACCTTTATCCAAATCTGTCTAAAAAAATGAGCCGTGTCGAAAAATTCATTTTTAAAAGAAGAAAAACAAGTTCTTGTCGATAATTTTTCACGTACGATATCCTACCTGCGGCTCTCTCTCACGGACCGTTGTAATTTGCGCTGCATCTACTGCATGCCTGAGGTAGAGGGTGAAGAAGGCTGCCAGATGAAAAACGGCAAAATTCTCCAGTGTCACGATCTGCTCAGCTATGAAGAGTTGCTGCGGATTGTCCGGTTGTCTGTATCTCTTGGTATGAACAAACTCCGTCTCACCGGTGGCGAACCTTTGGTTCGCAGGGGGATTCTGGAATTCATCGACAGACTCTCGGAGATTGATGGCCTGGATGAGGTGCGGCTGACCACAAACGGCGTCCTGCTCCACGATTATGCCCGAGCACTTTATGCTTCGGGGATCAGGCAGCTGAACATTTCCCTTGACAGCCTGCGCCCTGAAAGATTTGCCAGAATTACCGGCAAAGATCTCTTCAACCAGGTATGGCAGGGTATCAGGACTGCTTGTGATCTTGGTTTTCGTATAAAAATTAATGTGGTGGCCATGAGAGGGATCAACGATGACGAGTTTTGCGACTTTGTCAATCTTGCCCTGAATGAACCTTTTAGCGTGCGGTTTATCGAGTTTATGCCGGTGGGAGAAAAGAGCAGCTGGCAGAGAGAGCAGTTTATCAGGGCGGAAGATATCAGAAAGATGGTGGCCGGTCTCGGTGAGTTCACCCCCTATCAAAAAGGCAGATTCGATGGCCCGGCGAGGATGTTTCGGTTGCAGGCACCGGATGGCAGGCAGGGGAATATCGGTTTTATCAGCCCGATCAGTCACCATTTCTGCGACCAGTGCAACCGGTTGCGATTGACCTCTGAAGGCAAATTACGGTCCTGCCTGCTTAATGATAAGGAGACGGATATCAAGACGCTCATGCGTCAGGGTATCGCCGATGAAGAGCTGAAGCGGGTCATCAAAGATACGGTGCTGGATAAACCAAAAGGTCATTGCCTGCAGGAGCGGATGGAGTCTGGTGGTCTTATGAACTGCCCGGGGCAGATGTCACGAATCGGCGGCTAAATAATTACTCTGCGGATACGATCCAAGCCATTCAAAATACGAGCAGAGCGGGCGCAGACGATCACAGCCCCTATATATTTTTTCGTCCTCGACATGTCCGATCATATCAAGGAAAAACAGATACTTCCATTGTTTACCTTTGATCGGACGGGATTCGAGTTTGGTCAGATTTATATCTTCTTCTGAAAGAACGGTGAGGATTTCATTGAGGGCGCCGGGGCGGTCCATGGTGCCTATCAGCAGGGAAGTCCGATCCTGGCCGCTGGCTGCGGGAGATTTTTTACCAATCACCAGAAAGCGGGTGGTGTTTCCCCTGTAGTCCTCAATTCCCTTGACCACAACCTGAAGTTCATAGAGCTTTATGGCCAGTGATGAGGCAATAGCGCCGATGTTGGGGTTATTGGCCGCCATCTGGGCCGCAACCCCCGTTGAGAGGACCGGCAGTGTCGGTATTGTCGGGAGGTGTTTGCGTAGCCACTCTCGGCATTGGGCCAGAGGTTGAGAATGTGAGGCAACCGTTTGAATATCTGCTATATTTCCAGATCTGCAGACCAGATTGTGACTGATTTCGAGCTGGATCTCACCACAGATCTGCGCCTTGTATTTCATGAAAGAATCCAAGGTGGAAACCACTGAACCCTCAATGGTATTCTCCACCGGCACAATGCCATACCGGGTCCGGCCTTTTTCCACTTCGGAAAATACATCGTCAATCGATTCCAAAGCCTTATATGATGCCGAATGACCAAAATATTTCACCCCTGCCAGGTGGGAGAAGGTGGCCTCCGGTCCCAGGTAGGCCACCTCGATATTGCGTTGTGATAAACGGCAGGTTGTAATGATCTCATGAAAAATCATACGCAGGGAATCTTCAGGAAAGCAATTGTCATTTTCCTGCAGAAGCCGCTCATATATCTGTCTTTCCCGTAATGGATCCCATTTGGCCCGATTTCCCTCGTCTTTAAGCTTGCCGATTTCTCTGGCGTAGCCGATTCTTTCCTTGAGCATAGAGAGAATTTTGCTGTCAATGGCATCAATGCTTTTTCTTACCGATAAAATTTCATTTTTCTGCTCGTCAGCCATGGTCAGTCCTGTTAATTCTTGCAATGCTGCATAAGTGCGGTGGAAAGGGATATTGGTGTCTTCGGAAGTGAAATAAATTAGGTGAAAGAAAAAACTATGTCAAGGCGTAAAAAGACTGGTATAAGACATTTTTCGCTTTCCTGCCTTTGCAAAGAAGGAAATGTCCTTGGTGTCAGGAGACTGTAACCAGCACGTATTACAATCAAATGTAGATGGAAATCTCATGAGCAAGAATAAAATCAGCAAGACCTACGAAGAGATCAACGCCCGGATAAAGGCCGGTGAGGCCGTCGTTGTCACAGCCGAAGAAATGGTCGGTATTGTCCGGAAGAAAGGACCGGAACAGGCAGCCCGCGAGGTGGATATCGTGACGACCGGTACCTTTGCCCCGATGTGCTCATCGGGCATGTTCTTCAACTTTGGTCAGATGGTGCCGACCATCAAGGCCTCGAAGGTCTGGATCAACAAGGTCCCGGCCTATGCTGGCCTTGCGGCCGTCGATGCCTATCTCGGGGTGACGGAACCTTGCGAGGATGATCCTCTTAATAAGATCTACCCGGGGGAATTCCGTTACGGTGGCGGCCATGTCATAGAAGACCTGCTGCGCGGAAAAAAACTCCTCCTTGAGGCCAAGGCCTACGGAACGGACTGCTATGCCGCAAAAAAAATGAAGAAGGAGGTCGGGCTGAGCGATCTGTCCTACGCCCTGCTCTGTAACCCACGGAATGGCTATCAGAATTACAACTGCGCCGTCAACCTGTCTGACAAGGCAGTCTACACCTATATGGGCATGCTCAAGCCCAACTGCCGCAATGCCAATTACTGCAGCGCCGGTGAACTGAGCCCCCTTTTGAATGATCCCCTCTACAGAACCATTGGTATGGGGACCAGGATCTTTCTTGGCGGCGGCATCGGTTATGTAACCTGGCATGGCACCCAGCACAATCCCCATGTCCCGAGAACCGCCGGCGGTGTGCCACGCAAGCCTGCCGGCACCATCATGGTTCAGGGGGATCTGAAGCAGATGTCAGCGGACTGGCTGCGTGGTGTTTCCATTTTGGGATACGGGAACACCATGGCTGTCGGCCTTGGCATTCCCATTCCCATTCTCAACAGTGAAATGGCAGCCTTTACCGGGATAAGTGATGAGGAAATCTTCACGCAGGTGATAGATTACGGTCATGATTATACCAATGGCATCGCTCGCAATTATGGGGAGGTGAGTTACGCTCAGTTGAAATCTGGTGTTATTGAGGTCAACGGCAAGGAGGTACAGACTGCACCCTTATCCAGTGTGGTGAAGGCACGAGAAATTGCCGAGATTTTAAAGAAATGGATCGATTCCGGAAAATTTTTTCTCAATCGTCCGGCCCAGACACTGCCTGATGGTACCGAATAAGAAGACCACCTCTCCCATTGCCGAGAAACTGCTTTGCCTGCAGACTACTCTGCAGAAAATGGGCAATGTGGCTGTAGCCTTTTCCGGTGGTATTGATTCCACTTTCCTCCTGCACAGTGCCTGTAAGGCCCTGGGGGCCGGCAGGGTTATTGCCCTGCAGGGATTATCCTGTCTGGTTGCGAAGTCTGTATCCGACAGGGCCGAACGTATCTTGGAGCAGTTTTTTGCCGGAAAAGTTGACTACATTCCGGTAAGCATCTCCCCTTTAACCTGGCAGGAATTTGTGGTCAACGACTCAAGGCGATGCTATTTCTGCAAGAGGCGTTTGTATCAGATCTTGAAAGTGGAGATGGAAAAGGAGGGCTGCCGTTTCTTGCTCGATGGCACCAATGTCGATGACCTGCAGGCTGAAAGACCAGGCCTGCAAGCCCTGCGTGAACTCGGCGTCCATACCCCATTGCTTGACGCGGGCCTTAGCAAAAATGAGGTCCGTCATTTGGCGGCAGCGGCAGGATTGGCCAATCATGATCTGCCTGCCAATTCATGCCTGGCCACACGAATTGCAACAGGCAAGCCGATAGAGCAAAGAGAACTGGAGCAAATCGAAAGAGCTGAAGACTTATTATCGGGCCTGGGATTTTCAGGATGCCGGGTGAAGCCGCTTGATGGATATGTCCATCTTGAGGTGCAAGAAAAAGATATTGAGAGATTCTCAAAATCTACAACTCGTTTTGCCATCCAGCAGCAGTTAATTGACATCGGTCTTGGACGAGCGTATCTGGGCATTATAGGACGTTGAACCCACGAAATTAAAAGACTAATTTATTGGGAAATGATGCGATTTAGTGCTTGCTTCTGCGGAACGATTCAATTATGGTGCGCAGTTGATATCGTAAAACCCTGAATATAAAGGGTTGTAAGAGGATATTGTGGTTGCCAAACAAAAGATTAATTAATTATTTTTCTTTTGACAATTGAAAGCAGTTTGATTAAAGCATCAACTCAGGAGAAGGGACAAATCGTCCTGTTACTAAGCAAAGAAAGATTATAGCAGGGAGGAATTCATGAACAAGAAGGAACTTATTGAGAGCATTGCAGGTGCAGCTGATATTAGCAAGGCCGCTGCCGAGAAGGCACTGAACGGTACACTCGCCGCGATAGCTGAAGCTTTGAAAAAAGGTGACAAGGTTACCCTCGTTGGTTTTGGTACATTCTCTGTTTCAAAGCGTGAGGCCCGCCAGGGAAGAAATCCGCAGACGGGGAAGGCTATCAAAATTCCAGGAAAGAAAGTTGCTAAATTCAAAGCAGGAAGCAAATTGTCCGAAGCTATCAATTAATTGCTGCCGGCCGGATGCACAAAAACAGTTTCTTTTTGTATGATGCATAATTTGTACAGCCCAATTCATTACTTCTGCCGATATACGAGTTTTAAAACAGAGCATTGCGAGGTGGAAAATCTCTCCACTATACAGCCGGGAGAGTGACAGCAACCGGAGAAATATGCCTGGTAAAATTATGGTTAAGGGTCGTTCCTTCAAAGGGGCGGCCCTTTTTTATTCATGAAAAGATTACGATCAGGATACACGACAGGGGCATGTGCCGCGGCCGCTGCTAAAGGGGCCACCTTGCTGCTTCTTGGTAAAAAACCGGTCACCAAGGTTGACATTCCCTTCCCGAGTGGAAAAAGGGCGAGCTTTTCGACGACCAGATGCTGTTGGCAGAATGGTCAGAAAACTGCAGCCAGCTGTTCGGTTATCAAGGATGCCGGGGATGACCCGGATGTGACGAATGGCGCCGAGATCATTGCGACTGTTTATCTTCAGATCTCCGAATTCCCACAAGATACAGCCCTGACAATTGTTGGCGGCGAGGGAGTCGGAACCATCACGAAACCGGGCCTTGCTTTACCCGTCGGGGCTCCGGCCATTAATCCTGTTCCTCTGCAGATGATAGAACAGGCGGTCTCTGAGGCTACCCATACTACTGGAGCAGATTTTTCGGGGAAAAAGCTTGTAGTGACCATTTCTATACCCAAGGGAGAAGAGCTTGCAAAGAAGACCTTAAATAAGCGCCTGGGTATTCTGGGCGGCCTGTCTGTGCTCGGCACGACGGGGATTGTTGTCCCTGTTTCAGCCGAGGCCTGGACAGCAACAATTTCATCAGCAATGGATGTGGCCCGAGAATGCGGTGTGAAAGAGCTTGTTCTGTCGACGGGCCGCACTTCAGAGCGAGCGGTGGAAGAGCATTATGGTTTCCCCGAAGAGGCATATGTCATGATGGGCGATTATTTGGAATTCTCACTCAAACAGGCCGCAGAGCGAGGTTTTGCCAAAATCCATCTTGCCGCAATGTGGGCAAAGATGCTCAAGGGAGCCTTGCATACCCCCCAAACCCATGTTCGCCATGGTGCTCTCGACGTTGAGGCCGCCATTGTCTTTCTGCAAAAACTCCATACACAGCGTAACAATCTTGCGTATGTACATGATTCTAACACTGCCCGTGAAATATACGAACGGCTCGTAAGCCATGGTGATCAAGGCCTAATTCATTCAGTCTGCCAGATCGCAAAGGATTATTATCAATCTGTCTCGGGATTGCCGGTACAAGTCTATCTGGTGCATGCTTCCGGCAAAATTGTGGACTCTGCCTAAAAATTTGATGATGCCTGAGCATATAATCCATCTCATTGGCGTTGCGGGAAATTCTCTGGCGAAGAAGGATTTTGACCTCATGGGCAAATGCTCGGCCATTGTCGTTTCAGAAAGAATGCGACCGGATATTTTGACGGGACTGCCAGACTATCCCTCGTCCCGGATTTTTTCCGTACTTCCTCTGCAGGCCGCACTTGCAGCTATCGAAGAGGGTCTGGGCCGGGGTGATGTTGCCGTTCTGGCCAGTGGAGATCCTCTTTTCTTCGGTATTGGAGCCCTTGTCGGCAAGCATTTTGGCACCGGACGACTGCGGATAACTCCGGCAGTCTCCTCGATGCAGCTGGCCTTTGCCCGCCTGGGTGTATCTTGGCATGATGCGATATTTCTGAGCCTGCATGGCCGTGAACGCACCCATCTCGCACGCCGTATTCTGTCTTCCTCGAAGGTCTGCATTCTGACTGATCGGCAGAATAGCCCTGCAAATATCGCTCAAGAGCTCTTGGCGACCCTTTCACCCGAACAGATCCGATGTTGCCGATGTTTTGTCGGTGAAGATCTGGGGAGCGAAAATGAGAGACAGACCCTCGGCAGCCTTGCTGAAATTGCTAAAAACCGCTACAGCGACCGCAATGTCTTGATCATTTTGCAGAATGTCACGGATAAAGAGGCTCACCCCGTTTTCGGTTTGCAGGAACACCAATTCCAACACAGCCGTGGGTTGATCACCAAAGATGAAATCCGGGCCGCGGTCATCCATGCCCTGGCCCTTCCCCGTAGGGGCGTCTTTTGGGATATCGGTGCCGGCTCCGGATCGGTAAGCCTTGAGGCTGCAAGACTTGCAGAGGACCTTGATATCTATGCGGTGGAAAGACATGATGAACAACTTTCTCATATCGCCTGTAACCGTGTGAGATATTCTGCCTGGAATATTGAACCGGTCAAGGGCGAAGCGCCTGAGATCCTGGCTCGGCTTCCGGACCCTGACCGGGTTTTTATTGGTGGGAGTGGCGGAAACCTGGAGAGTATAATCAATATCGTTTCTGTTAGGCTCAAGGTAGGTGGCAGAATTGTGGTGACCGCGGTCCTTGACAAAACCAGCACGGATGCCCCGCAATTTCTTTACGCCCGTGGCCTTGAAGTCGAGATCAAGAAAATTGAGGTGAGCAGACAACACTATCCCCTGACTGATATCTCCCGGCTGAATCCGATATCAATCATAATCGGACGAAAATATGAGAAGTTGCAAGGTGAGGCCTAAAATGACTGAAGGCAACGGGCAAAAGGTGTATTTTGTAGGCGCGGGGCCTGGTGATATTGACCTGATCACCGTCAAGGGAAGACAACTGCTTGATGCGGCCGATTGTATCATCTATGCTGGAAGCCTTGTGAACCCAGAGTTGCTCAATGACTGCCATGCGGCGATTCATGATTCCTCAGCCCTGAACCTTGATGAAATTGTCGGGATTATACACAAAGCCTGGCAACGGGGAGGACTGGTCGTTCGCTTGCACACAGGGGACCCGTCAGTCTTCGGGGCCATCAAGGAACAGATGACCCGGCTCGATGCCCTGTCGATTCCCTATGCGGTGGTCCCGGGAGTCAGCTCGGCCTTTGCCGCCGCAGCAAGCCTCAAGGTGGAACTGACCTTACCGGAAATCGCTCAGACGGTTATTATCACCCGCCAGGAAGGAAGGACACCGGTTCCGGAACGGGAAAGATTGAAGAACCTGGCTGTCCATCAGACGACAATGCTCATTTTTCTCTCGGTCGGCATGTTGTCCAAGGTTGTGGAAGAACTCCGGGAAGGTGGCTACCGCGAGGATACTCCCGTTGCCGTGGTTGAGCGGGCCAGCTGGATCAATGAGAAAATTGTGCGCGGGACACTGGCCACCATCAGCCGGCTCGTGGCAGACGAGGGAATAACCAAGACGGCCATGATCTGTGTCGGAACAGTTTTTGCGGATCTGCCAACCCAGACCGTTTCAAAGTTGTACGATAAGCATTTCAGCCATGGCACAAGGAAGGCGACAAATGACTAAAGGACTCTTGGCGGTATTCACAGGCAACGGTAAAGGAAAAACGACTTCCGCCCTCGGCCTTGCCTTCAGGGCCCTCGGCTATGATCATAAGGTTTGTGTGATCCAGTTCATTAAAGGAAAATGGATCACTGGTGAACAGATTTTTGCCCAGTCCCTCTCGCCGCTGCTTGACTTTCATGTCATGGGCAAGGGTTTTACCTGGCAATCCGACAACCTGACGGAAGATATGGTTCTGGCGCAAAAGGCCTGGAATTTTGCCGTCCAGATTATCGAACAGAATCAGCATCACCTGGTTATCCTTGATGAACTGACCTATCTCATCCGCTATAATATGATTTCAGAACAGGAGATTGTGCAGGTCCTCTCCCGGCGGCCTGCAGAGATGCATGTTGTGGTGACCGGCAGGCACGCCTCTGATGGGCTCATCGGATTGGCGGATCTGGTCACCGAGATGGTGGAAGTAAAACATCCCTATGCGTCTGGAATTGCCGCACAAAAAGGCTTTGATTTCTGAACGTGTTCGGCCCTTGATTGTAAGGTTTTGCAGATCAGATCGCGGGAGATGATGATGGAAGATTTCGAGACAATACTTGCTGAATCCGTGAAAATCCACGGCCATGTCTGTGCCGGCCAAGTGATCGGGGTCCGCATGAGCCTTTTGGCCCTGGAGTCCATCGGCATCGAAGCCCCCAAGGGCGTCGATAGAAAAAAACTCTATGTGCTGGTGGAAATCGACAGATGTGCAACAGATGCGATCCAGTCGGTGACCGGCTGCAGTCTCGGCAAACGATCGATGTTCTGGCAGGATTTTGGCATAATGGCTGCTACCTTTGTGAATCTTGAAACCGGCAAGGCGGTGCGGATCACCGCCAGAGAAGAGTCACGGACATTGGCTGATACATATTGCCAGGGGATTGAAAATAAATACACCAGGCAGCTCGAAGCCTATAAATTAATGCCTGAAGATGAGCTGTTTCGCATCGAACAGGTCCAGGTGCAGATCCCGGCCGAGAATCTGCCGGGCAGGCCTCAACGGCGGGTTCAGTGCGAATCCTGCCGTGATTGGGTCCAGGATAATCGTGATGTGGAGATGGATGGCAGGGTCCTTTGCCGTGGTTGCGCCCACGGAAAATACTATACGATTGTTGGCTGAGCATATTCCAAGAGCTGGTTGCAACTGTAGGAAAGAATTAATTCGTATTATTAAATAATTTTAGGAAGATACGCACCGCCTGGAGCCGCTGAACCTCTGTCTGTGCGCGAGAGGAAAGAGATGATCACCCTTCTTGATTATGGTGCTGGTAATGTCCGCAGCGTCAGGAATGCAATTCGAAAACTTGGCTACGAGGTGCAGGATGTCGACACCCCGGAAGATATTCTCACAGCAGAAAAGCTGATTTTTCCAGGGGTTGGCAGCTTCGGTCTGGTCATGGACCGGTTGCGCCAGGATGGTTTCGTAGCACACCTGCAAGAGCGTATACGGCAGAATAGGCCGATGCTCGGAATATGTGTGGCACTCCAGGCCTTCTTTGAGGGCAGTGAAGAATCCCCAGGGGTCCCCGGTCTTGGCATTATTCCCGGTATGGTCCAAAGATTTGCCGAGCCGGGCCTGTCAGTTCCGCAGATTGGCTGGAATGGTATTATTCTGCGGAAGGAATCCCCGCTTTTTAGCGAATACGCCGGCGAAAAACTCTATTTTGTCCATTCGTATCGGGCAGTTCATGACGAATCAAATCAAGACTGGGTTTTGGCGACAACCACCTATGGTGGTGAGTTTGTCTCGGCGGTCGAGAAAGGAAATATCACTGCCTGCCAATTTCACCCGGAAAAGAGCGGTAAGGCAGGGCTGGCCATTCTCAATAATTTCCTCAGGCAGCGGCAGGGGGCGATTCACCTCGCAAGCCCGGTCTCCCATGAAGTGCGCCATACCCAACTTGCCAAACGAATAATAGCCTGTCTTGATGTCCGCAGCAATGATGCCGGCGATCTGGTGGTGACCAAGGGTGATCAATATGACGTCAGAGAAGAAGGAGAGGTGCGCAACCTCGGGATGCCCGTCGACCTGGCCCGGCGTTATTACGAAGAGGGGGCGGACGAGATCACCTTTCTGAACATTACCGGATTTCGCGACTTTCCCCTGCAGGATCAACCCATGCTCGAGGTCCTGCAGCGGACCTCGGAAAATGTCTTTGTGCCCCTGACTGTGGGTGGCGGCATAAAATCATTCACCGACTCCGACGGCAGACACTATTCGGCCCTTGATGTTGCATCCGAATACTTTCGTTCCGGCGCCGATAAGATTTCCATCGGCAGCGATGCGGTCTATGAGGTTGAAAAATTCCTGGCCTCGGGGAGAAAAACGGGCGAGAGTTCCATCGAACAGATTTCCATCGTTTATGGCGCCCAGGCGGTGGTCATTTCCGTCGATCCCCGCCGGGTCTATGTCAACAGCCCTGATGCCACCCCCCACGCCACCCTGCGCACTACATTGCCAGGACCCGATGGTGAAAAGTACTGCTGGTATCAATGCACCGTCAAAGGTGGCCGGGAAGGGCGCGACATCGATGTCGTGCAGTTGGTGACGGCCTGCGAACAACTCGGGGCGGGTGAAATACTGCTCAATTGCATAGACCGGGACGGCACAAAATCCGGCTTTGATCTGGAATTGATCAGGATGGTGAAGAGTGCGGTGAGTATACCGGTCATCGCCTCAAGCGGCGCTGGAAATGCCGTTCATTTTATCGAAGTCTTCAAGGAGACGGGTGCCGATGCGGCCTTAGCCGCAGGGATCTTCCACCGTCGTGAGGTGTCTATTGCCGAGGTAAAAAAAGCCGTGGCCACCGCCGGCATAGAGGTCCGTTGAGTACGGAACAGGGCTGCCGGAAGGATTGCAACCGGAAATTCCGGTTTTGTCCGCTATCAGGCTCATTGACCACCGGAAGGAATTTCAGGCTGCTGAGGAACTGCTCGCCTTCCTTCTGAAAAAAAGGTGTTGCAGAGGCGGAGAGGGAGCGTTCCATATAATACATATCTATACCATCTTGCGGCGATTCCGGATGCATACAGAGAATTCCGGTTTTTTCCACCCGAAAAAACGCCTGGCCTTTCGCGTTTTGTCCTCCGTGATTTTCGTATGGTTTGCTGTAACCAACACAGAAAAGTGAAAGATCATCAATATCTGCATAGCTGAATTCGATATTGCGATAGCTCACCGGAGGTTGCCGGAACTCTTTTAGACTTTTCACATACTCATGAAAATCTTCCGGCAGGCTAAAAACCTTTTCGACATGGATTTCCGTTGCCTTGGTAGAGATTGAATAGAGTTGTGGTCGAGTCCTTTTCAGATAATAAAGGCTGTTTTCCTGATGTCTTTCAAACCAGTCCTTACCCGGCGGAGGGGTGATTGAAAACCCCAGGGTACTGCGGCGGGGGGTACTGTCGGTGACGGGATAGTACGTGCTGCCAGATAAGGCACAGCCACTCACAAATACCGTAATTATCAGACAACAAAAGGATAAGGAGTTGATCGCATACATGAAAACCGGGCACCTTGGAGATCTTTTTTTCAGGCCGGGAAGAGAACTGTCGATCAATCCGAACAATCTCTCCGTATATCTTTGCGCTGGTCATCTCTCCCGCATCTTGCCGATTGGGGCCTCTTGTGTTCTGATAGCGCTGATGTGATGAAAACGCTCAGCCCCTGGCATCGCTCTCTTGCCTCCAGCATAGTTCTCTTTGCGATCCTCCTTGTCGTCGTTCTTGTTGTGGCTTCGCACTGGACGTACAGGCAGGGCTTTGATGATCTGAGCAGACAAGGATCGGCAAGGCTTGAGTTGTATATCACCTATCTTCAAGGTGTTATTGACAAATACAAGAGTTTACCGGAGCTCCTGGCGACCGACAAGCTGTTGGTAAGAGCCCTGCAATATCCCACTGACTCGCAGCAGATTGATACCCTCAATCGCTATCTCGAAACCATCAACAGCATCAGTGATACAGCCGATACCTATCTGATGGACAGTAACGGGCTGACCATTGCCGCTAGTAATTGGAGGGCTGAACAATCCTTTGTCGGGCGAAATTTCAGCTATCGCCCCTATTTTCAGGAGGCCATGCAGGGCCAGCTCGGCAGATACTTTGCCCTCGGGACGGCTTCTTCTCGAAGGGGTTATTATTTTGCCTACCCGGTGCAGAAAGACCAGGAAATACTCGGTGCCGTTGTCATCAAAATCAATATTGATTCAGTTGAGCAAAACTGGGGACATCGGGATGAAAGCTATCTGATCTCCGATCCGGATGGGGTGATTTTCGTCACCTCGAATCCCGATTGGCTCTATCGAACGCTTGAGCCTCTGGATCCGGCAGTACGAAAAATGATCATTGAGAGCAAGAGATATGCCAATGCCTCGCTGGAGCCTCTCAGTGACGGCGGTGACAAGGCCGGAAAAAAGGGGCAGGTGATCCGATTTCGGACATCTCCCACCGAAGAGTCGAAAAGCTATCTTCGCCTGTCGCATTTCATGACTGATGCCGACTGGCATGTGCATATACTGACCGATATTCAGGGCCTGAAAAAAAATGTTTTTTTTGCCAACATCATGGTCAGTTCAGGCCTTGTTCTCGCCTTTCTCCTTGCCCTCCTCCTTGCCCAGCGGCAGCATCGGTTCAGCGAGTTGAATCGTCTTGAAGAAGAGGCGCGCAGGACCCTGCAGGAGGCCAATGAGCAGTTGGAATCACGGGTTCTCGAAAGGACAAGTGAGCTCACCGAGGCCAATTGCCAGCTGTTGAGGGAAATAGGGGACAGGCAGCGCACAGAAATCGCTCTGAAAAAAACTCGGTCGGAGTTGATCCATGCCGCAAAACTTGCGGCCCTTGGACAGATGTCGGCGGGTATTAACCATGAGCTGAACCAGCCCCTGGCGGCAATCCGCAGCTATGCGGATAATGGTAAACAGTTTCTCGACAAGGGTAGGCTGGAAGAGACGATGTGGAATCTCGAACAGATCGGCGAGCTTACAGAAAGAATGGCGCAGATCGGCGGCCAGCTCAAGCTGTTTTCCCGGAAATCGAGTGGTCAGATAGTTGTTGTCCCCCTGCATGGTATCATTGACGGCGCCCTTGAGATTACCCGGCCGAGTATCAAGAAATCGGAGACCTTAGTCGATGTGGATCTGTATCCTGAACAACTTGAGGTCAAGGCCAATAATGTCCTCTTGCAGCAGGTCCTGGTTAACCTTATCAATAATGCGATTCAGGCCATGGAAACAATATCGGAGAGGAAGATTGGCATTCTGGCCCGGGAAGAGGGGCAGATGGTCGTCATCTCCATCAGGGATAGCGGCCCCGGGATTCCTGAGGAGAATCTTCCGCATATCTTTGACCCTTTTTACACCACGAAAAAGTCGGGGCAGGGTCTGGGATTGGGACTGACAATCAGCGACCGTATCCTGCTTGACATGAACGGCAAGATTTCAGCGACTTCCACGGAACAGGGCGCCTGTTTTACAATAACACTCGAAAAAGCCTGAAAAAAATATGAATACGCTCAACAACGTCCTCTTTATTGATGATGAAAAGCACATCCGCCTGGCCAACCGGCAGACACTCGAACTCGCTGATCTCAATGTATCCTGCCGCGATTGTGCCGAGGACGGACTGCCGCTGCTCTCTACCGAGTGGCCAGGTGTGGTGGTCTGCGATATCCGACTGCCGGAAATGGATGGCTTGGAATTCCTCGTCAGGGCTCGGAAGATCGATCCGCATCTGCCGGTCATTCTCATTACCGGACACGGCGATATCTCGATTGCCGTGCAGGCCATGCGAGACGGGGCCTATGATTTTATCGAAAAACCCTATTCCGCCGAACGCCTGGTCAAGACGGTGCAGCGGGCCCTCGAAAAAAGGGCACTTACCCTGGAAAACCGGAGCCTGCGCCGAGAGCTTGAGGCCCACAGCGCTCCCGGGCCCCGGATAATCGGCCGGACCCCAACCATGGAACATCTGCGGGCCACTATTGCCCAGGTGGCCGATACCGGGGCCGATGTTCTCATACTTGGGGAGACAGGAACAGGTAAGGAACTGGTCGCCAGGTCTCTGCATGAACACAGCAAGAGAAGGACCCGCAACTTTGTCGCCGTCAATTGCGGCGCCGTCTCTGAAACCATGATTGAAAGCGAATTGTTCGGCCATGAGGCGGGGGCCTTCACCGATGCGAGAACCCGCCGGATCGGCAAATTTGAACACGCCAACGGCGGTACCCTGCTCCTTGACGAGATCGAATCGATGCCGCTGAGAGTCCAGATCCATCTTCTCAGGGTCCTGCAGGAACGATCGGTGGAACGTCTGGGCTCGAATGAACTGATCTCCTTAGATCTTCGGATAGTCGCAGCATCGAAGGTCGATCTCAAAGAGCTGGTCGAAGCGGCAGAATTCAGGGAAGATCTCTATTACCGGTTGAACGTCGTCTGCCTGAAAATCCCGCCCCTCAGGGAAAGAAGGGAGGATATTCCTCTTCTTTTTCATCATTTTCTCCTGGTCGCCGGCCATCGCTATCAGCAGGAAGTCCCGTTTCCCGGGGCAGCTCAGCTCAATTCTCTTATGGCCTACCCCTGGCCAGGCAATGTCCGGGAACTGCGAAATCTTGCCGAGCGCTATGTTCTCTTGGGGAGTCAGTGTGACTGGTCTCTGGAGAAGCTGCTTTCGGGGAGTGAGAAAGGCTATAACAGCAGCCTGCCGCAACAGGTGGACTGTTTTGAACGCAGTCTCATAGAACAGGCCCTGGCCGCGAGCAACGGTTGTATCAAGGATGCCATGGAAGCTCTGGCTATACCACGCAAGACCCTCTATGATAAAATGCGCAAACATGGACTTGAAAAGAGAAACTACAAATAATTACATTATATCGCGCAACATCGTTATCTCCTTTTTGCAGTTTATGAGAGGAAGGCTGTTTTTTCTTTCATAAATCATCTATAATACAGAGAAGCATACAGAAATCCCTGTGCGTAGAAGAGTTCCAATAGAAACAACGTTATTTTAAGATATCTAAACCCCAGGAGGAGTATCTGCTATGAAATCCATACCCAAAATATCCACAATTCTGTACGCCACAGATCTTGGCAAGAATACACGACCCGTCTTTCGGCAGGCCATCGCCCAGGCAAAAATGCACAACGCCTCAATCATCATGCTACATGTCGTCGAACCCCTCAGCGAAACCGCCAAAGCGGTCATTTCGGCCTATATGCCCGAAACGGAGATTGAAGGTGTACAGAAGGAAGGGATGAAAAACGTTATCAATCACATGAAAGAGCGGATTAAGAAGTTTTATGATGAAGAATGTGAAAACCACGAAAAAGACTTTATCCCGGTGAAAGAAATCCTTGTTATTGCCGGCAGGCCCAGCGAAGAAATCCTGACGGCAGCAGAACAGTTTAAGGCCGACATGATCGTAATGGGTCAGTCTTCACGGAAGGTCATGGGCAGCAAGATCATGGGTTCATCGGCCCGCCGGGTTGCCCGCTTGTCGAAGGTACCTGTTCTTATTATCCCTAACATGTGATCTCGGTAAAAGCCTTATTGTCTGAAAAACGATTGATCGATGCAATGCCCAAGAACAATTCCACCGCTCTAGAAATTGTGCTCGCTACACCCCGGGGATTCTGCGCCGGGGTGGAACGGGCCATTGAAACCGTTCGTCTTAGCCTGAAAAAATATGGTTCACCGGTCTATGTCCTGCACGAAATAGTCCATAACCGGCATGTCTTGCAGGAACTTGAGGAGCTCGGGGCCGTCTTTGTCGAACAGCTTACAGATATCCCCAAAGGGGGCATCTGCATTTTCAGCGCCCACGGGGTGTCACGGACGGTTGAGCTGCGGGCCGTGAGCCTCGGTCTCATGACTATTGACGCCACCTGTCCTTTGGTAAGCAGCGTGCATCGGATGGTCGAGAAATACCATGCCGAAAACTATGATGTCCTGATCATCGGCCATCATAAACATCCTGAGGTGGAAGGTACTGCCGGTCGAGTGACGGGTCGGGTGCATATCGTTTCCTCCGAAAAAGAGGCTGAAAACTGTCAGGTGGAGGATAACCGGCGTGTGGCCTATGTGACCCAGACTACCCTCAGCACAGACGATATAATCCGGATTCTTGACATTCTCAAGAACCGCTTTCCCCTTATCAAAGGCCCTGCCTCCAATATCTGTTTCGCCACCCAGAATCGGCAGAATGCGGTGAAGAAACTGGCGGAGCAGACCGATATGATCCTGGTTGTCGGTTCAAAAAACAGCTCCAACTCAAACAGACTGCGTGAGGTCGCCCTGCGTCAGGGCACGGCGGGCTACCTTATAGATGATCGAGATGACCTGCGAACTGCCTGGATGAAGGAAGTCCGGGTTGTTGGTATCACGGCGGGCGCCTCTGCCCCTGAACGCCTGGTGGAGGGTGTCATAGAATGGATGAAAGAGCGGGGGCCAGTGACTGTCAGGGAATTGCAGGGCACAAAAGAAAACATCCATTTTGATGCGGCGGCAAGAGCTGATTGAAGAAGCACTATCACGGACGGGGGCATAAGGGATCAGGCGGCAGGATGCAACAGCCGCCTGGTTTTTCTAGTAAAAATGATCAGGAAAGGGCTGTCCGTATCCGGGGCATGGCTTTTTGGACGTTTTCAAAGCTGTTGAAAGCTGATATCCGAATATAGCCATTGCCGCACCTGCCAAAACCGGCACCCGGGGTGCAGACTACGCCCGCTTTGTTCAGAAGCATATCAAAGAATTCCCAGGAATCTCGACCGCCGTCAATCCAGACGTAGGGCGAATTCTCACCACCAACAAAGTTGAAGTTGAGTTGTGCCATCTCCTGCCGGACATGAGCGGCGTTTTTCAAGTAATAATCGGCCAGTTCCCGGACCTGCACCTTGCCTGCATCACTGTACACCGCCTCGGCGGCCCGCTGCACGGGATAGGATACGCCATTGAATTTGGTGCTATGACGACGGTTCCAGAGGGGATGCAGCAGTTGCCTGTTTCCCAGGGAATCATAGGCTCTGCACTCCTTGGGAACGACGGTATATGCGCACCTGGTTCCGGTGAAACCGGCACTCTTGGAGTAACTCCTAAATTCAATAGCCACTTCTCTGGCACCGGCTATTTCATAGATGGATCGAGGCAGGCTCTCATCGCGAATAAAGGCCTCGTAAGCGGCATCAAAGAGGATAAGGGCCTTGTTCGCTTTGGCAAAATCGACCCAGTTTTGCAGTTCCGCCTTGGTGATCGTCGATCCCGTTGGATTATTGGGAAAACAGAGGTAGATCAGGTCAACCTTTTCCTCAGGCAGGGAGGGCACGAAGTTGTTTTCCCAGGTAGAATCAAGGTAGACGATCCCTTGGTATCTACCATCCTTAAATATACCGGTGCGACCCGCCATGACATTGGTGTCGAGATACACAGGGTAGACCGGGTCCGGTATGGCGATCCGGGTTTCCTGGCTGAAAAGTTCCTGGATATTGCCGGTATCGCATTTTGACCCGTCGCTGACAAAGATCTCATCTGGCTGGATATCGGCCCCCCGGGCCTGGAAATCTTGGGTTGCTATAGCCTCCCGCAGAAAGCCATAGCCCTGTTCGGGCCCGTACCCCCTGAAGCTTGAATCCACCGCCATTTCATCAATCGCCTTATGAAATGCGGCAATGCAGGCCGAGGGCAGGGGTTTGGTGACATCCCCGATTCCCAGTTTGATCACCTCGATCAGGGGATTTTTTTTCTGGAAGTCAGCAACACGTCTGGCGATATCTGAAAAAAGGTAGGATGCCTGTAATTTTAAGTAATGTTCATTAATTGTAATCATCGGAAAGATTCTCTCTGCTGTGGAAGCTCGAATATTGGATTTGATTTCATGGCCCGGTCTTTGTATAAATCTCTTTCGAATATAATGAAATGACGGACTGTGTCAACAGTCAAAGAATCCCTACGGGGGGATCTCAAACCGCATTTCCAACACAAACTCGCAATTACCCAGATCAGCGACCAGATTGAAACTGCTCTGAGGTACTGATTTGAGGCATAATCATCATAAAGGAATATCTGTAATGAGCAGCGAAAAACATGCCACAATCTACCGCCAGGATTATCGGGTCCCTGAATATCTTGTCGAACACCTTGGTCTGACCTTTGAACTCCATGACTCGTACACTAAGGTCATCGCCAAAACGGTCTATGTCGCCAACCAGGAGAGTACTGAATTTTCCGGCCGACTCGAACTCAACGGGGAAAATCTGGAACTGACTGAGATCCGACTTGCCGGACGAAAACTGACGGCGGAAGAATATCAGCTCACCGACAAGACGCTATCTATTATTCCGGGTCTGGATCGTTTTGAACTGGAGATCACAACCAGGATCGATCCTGCCGCCAACACTTCCCTTGAAGGCCTGTACTGCTCGAGTGACAACTTCTGCACCCAGTGCGAGGCCGAGGGTTTCCGCAAAATCACCTATTACCTCGACCGGCCCGATGTCCTGACCCGCTTTACCACCCGGATTGAGGGGAACAAGGAGCAATGCCCGGTCATGCTCTCGAACGGTAACCTTATCGACTCAGGTAACCTGGATAATGGCCGTCATTTTGTCGTTTGGCAGGACCCCTTTCCCAAACCCTGCTATCTCTTTGCTTTGGTGGCCGGCAGGCTGACATGTATCGAGGATGGCTTCGTCACAAGGTCCGGCAGGGCAATTACCCTGCGCATCTTTGTGGAAGAACGCAACAGGGAGAAGTGCGG
This sequence comes from Desulfobulbaceae bacterium, assembly GCA_031407875.1. Taxonomy (GTDB): domain Bacteria; phylum Desulfobacterota; class Desulfobulbia; order Desulfobulbales; family Desulfocapsaceae; genus Desulfoprunum. Next base: position 40,494 of record JANOIV010000262.1, read on the forward strand.
GCATGCCATGCGCTCGTTGCAGAAGGCCATGAAATGGGACGAGGAGGTTTTTGGTCTCGAATACGATCTGGATATCTTCATGATCGTCGCCGTGGATGACTTCAATATGGGGGCCATGGAAAATAAGGGTCTCAATATCTTCAATTCAAAATATGTCCTGGCCTCACCGGAAACAGCGACGGATTTGGACTATATCGGCATCGAAGGGGTCGTCGGCCATGAATACTTTCATAACTGGACCGGCAACAGGGTGACCTGCCGTGACTGGTTTCAGCTCAGTCTGAAAGAAGGGCTTACCGTCTTCAGGGATCAGGAATTTTCCTCGGACATGAACTCTCGGGCCGTCCAGAGGATAGACGATGTCCAACTTCTGAAAAACCATCAGTTTCGCGAAGATGCGGGCCCTACGGCCCATCCTGTCCGGCCCGATTCCTATCTCGAAATCAACAATTTCTATACGATGACCGTCTACAATAAAGGTGCCGAGGTTATCAGAATGATGCATACCCTGCTGGGTACCTCGGGGTTCCGCAAGGGGATGGATCTTTATTTTGCCCGGCATGACGGACGGGCGGTGACCTGTGACGATTTCGTGGCGGCCATGGCCGATGCCACCGGTAAGGATCTCAACCAGTTCCAGAGGTGGTACAGCCAGTCCGGGACACCGCTTCTTATCGTGCACGGAGCATGGTCGGCCGAGGAGAAGAAATACAGCCTTGTTGTCAGACAGAGCTGTCCTGAGACGCCGGGCCAGAGCTCCAAAGAGCCGCTTCATATACCTCTTGCCGTAGGCCTTTTGGACCAAAATGGCAATGATCTGCTTGGTGCAGGAGAAGAGGGGACGCAGGTGCTTGAATTGCGGCAGGCCGAAGAGACCTATATCTTCTCGGATATTTCCGAGAAGCCGGTTCTGTCTTTTTTGCGGAGGTTTTCCGCCCCCGTGAGAGTAGAGCCTTTCCATAGCAGAAAGGAGCTGGCTTTTCTCTTGGCCCACGATACCGATCTGTTCAATCACTGGAACGCCGCCAGCCAACTGGCGGAATCGATAATTCTGGAAACCGTTCAGACCCTCCAGGCAGGGCAGACGCCCCTCCTTGATCCTTTTTTTGTTGAGGCGGTCAGCACTCATCTCAAACAATCTGCAGGGGACAAGGCGCTCCTGGCCCTGGCCCTGCAGCTGCCCTCGGAGACCTATCTGGCCCAGCAGATGGTGGTCATAGATCCTGATACACTTCATGTTGGCCGCGAGTTTGTCCGCTCAGAGCTGGCCCGCATATTCTCTCGTGATTTCCTGCATCTCTATGAGGAGAACGACGAAACTGGGAGTTACCAGATCAGTTCGGAGGCCATGGGAAAACGGGCCTTGAAAAATGTGGCACTGTCCTATCTCATGGCCGGAGAAACCCCCAGTGACGATATCTATCAATTGTGCAGTGCGCAGTATTTTGCCCGGGCAAACATGACGGATACGATAGCGGCTTTGAGCTGTATCAGCAACACGGCAGGAAGAAGAAGAGAGGAGATACTCGAGGATTTTTTCAGCTCCTGGAGCCATGATCCTCTGGTTCTCGACAAGTGGTTCACCCTGCAGGCCGTCTCCAGTCTGGAAAATACCCTCGAAGCGGTTGCCAAACTCATGGGAAATCCCTCATTTTCCATGAAAAACCCCAACAAGGTCAGGGCATTGATCGGGGCATTCTGCTCCGGCAACCACGTCCGGTTTCACAATATCTCGGGCTCTGGGTACCTTTTTCTGGCCGACAGGATACTCGAACTCAATCAGATGAATCCCCAGATCGCCGCCCGCCTGGTCTCGCCGCTGACGGCCTGGAAACGCTATGATACGGTGCGGCAGAACCTCATCTGCAAACAACTGGAGCGGATTTTGGCAACAGAAAAACTTTCGGGTGATGTCTACGAGGTAGTGCACAAGAGCCTGTAAAAGGACCGCGGATTACTGCTGTCTCTTATGGCAGAAGAGACAGCGGTACTTGGGCGGATGATTCTTCGGCAGCGGGGCCTGTCCTTCCGGACTGTGACATTTGCCACAGTGCAATTCCGCCTCTTTCTTGCTCATGTCCATCTGAAAGAGGAGGTGCTTTTTGTCGAGCGGCAGTCTGGCGGTGGTCTCTTCCGGGGCATTAAAGAGAATGCCGAGAATCGACAGGCAGATCAGGATAAAAACGATATTGATCAGCAGCTTTTTATTTTTTTGATTGAAAATAATGATCTTCATGAGAGGAAATTGAGACTGCCTGGCATTCTAATGGGACATTTCCAGTTTTCTGAAATCAAGCACACCGGTGCGCAGGGCCACGGTGAGGCATTCCGCTACTACTGCTGACAACAACCTGTTCTTCCCGGTCAGAATTGTCATGCGCTTATGAAAGCTATGGATCCGGATGAGTCGGTGCAGTTCCGACAGGTCATAGCCCGGATCGATTATCGTCCTGGCCACGGTTTCGCCTGAGATTATGGCGGGGTAGATACCTTCTCCGGTCAAACCTGAGGCAAACCCTGCCGCATCACCCGCCAGAAAGATATTGCCAAATCGCCAGCCCCGATAGTCAAAACTGATAGTTTCGGCCCTGGGTTTAAAATCCGAAAGTGATACGCCACGCCGGGCGGCCCATTTAAGAAGGGCCAGCTTGAGATCCAGAGCTTTCATGACTCTCGCATCGGCGTAAGCCCCGATCGAGACGGTGTCGCTGTGGGGGAAAATCCAGCTGTAGCCATTATAAAAGCGGGAGGCATCGAGATGCCATTCCATCTTGTCCATATCTCCGGGAATCTGATAGTTGATCCCTATCCCGAAATGCTCCACAGGGATCATCAGATATCTGCGCACGAGCGAGGTTGAGCCATCGGCCCCCACCAGATAGTCAAAAAAAACCTTCTCTTCTTTACCGGCCAACTTATCGAAGAAGATTACCGAATCTTCTGAAATTTCCTTGACCTGCGTTGAGGTGCGGATCTCGGTCCCGGCGGATTCGGCCTTTTGCGCCATGTACTGCCCGAGTTTTTCCCTGTTGACGGTGGCAATGATCGGATCGGGGGCGGAGATGGAGATCTTCTGCAGTCGGGTAGAGATATACTGCCGTGAAAAACTCCGTTCCGCCAGGGAACCGGGAATCCGCTTGATCAGTCCGTTCCAGGTGACACCACCGGCGCAGACCTTGGGACCCGGTCGATCCTTGCGCTCAAGGACAAGGACCCTCAGGTTATTTTGGGCCAGTATGCCGGCGCAACTGAGTCCGGCTGGACCTGCACCGACGATAACGACGTCATAATGCATAGATATAATAAATCAATTTTCGCAATGGGCGTGATGCATAAAAAAACCTGTTCAGCCAAAGAGAGGATGAACAGGTCGGGAAGAGGCTACAGCTTAAAACTCTTTATCCTTCCAGCAAGCTTGCCGCAAGAAATTCCCTGTTGAGTCGGGCGATGTTGCGGATCGAAATACTCTTGGGGCAGACAGCCTCACATTCTCTGGCGTTTGTGCAGTTGCCGAATCCTTCGCGGTCCATGGTTTCGACCATGGCAAGAGTCCGGCGTTTTCGTTCCGGCTGCCCCTGGGGCAGGAGACAGAGTTGGGAGATTTTGGCACTTGTAAAAAGCATAGCTGCGCCATTGGGGCAGCTGGCAACACAGGCGCCACAACCTATACAGGCCGCGGCGTCCATGGCCAGCTCGGCTGTCTGGGAGGGGATCGGGACGGAGTTGCCATCGGGAGTTCCTCCGGTATTGACTGAGACATAACCGCCGGACTGGATGATACGGTCAAAGGCCGAACGGTCAACCATCAGATCCTTGCGGATCGGGAAGGCCTTTGAGCGGAAGGGCTCGATCACCAGGGTGTCGCCGCTTCTGAAATTACGCATGTGCAGCTGACAGAGGGTGATCTCCTTTTCCGGGCCATGGGCCACGCCATTGACCACCGCACCACACATGCCGCAGATACCCTCCCGGCAGTCATGGTCAAAGGTCACCGGGTCTTTTCCTTCCTTGGTCAGTTTTTCGTTGAGGACATCGAGCATCTCGAGAAAGGACATGTCCGTATGGATTCCCTGAAGGCTATAGGTCTCCAGATGTCCCAAAGAATCATTGTTTTTCTGGCGCCATATTTGCAAATTAAGATCAATGCTGCTCATTGTATGTATACCGTTGAGATTTTCGGGTAAGAGAGCGACCAAAAAGCATCTGCCTATTTATAGCTTCTCTGGCTGGGGGTGACATTCTCAAAGACCAGCTGTTCCTTGTGCATGACGGGGGCCTCGTTGTCTCCTTGGTACTGCCAGACCGAGACGTGGGAGTAGTTGGCGTCATCGCGTTTTGCTTCGTTCTCGGCGGTCTGGCTTTCCTCACGGAGATGACAGCCGCATGACTCTTCACGGGCCAGGGCATCACGGACCATGACATCGGCAAATTCGAGAAAATCGGCAACCCTGCCGGCCCGCTCCAAGGACTGGTTAATATCAGTACCGGTACCGGGGACATAGACCTCATTCCAGAATTTTTCTTTGAGATCGGGGAGTTGTACCAATGCTGCCTCAAGTCCTGCCTTATTTCTTGCCATACCGCAGTTGTCCCAGAGCAGTCGACCGAGTTCCTTGTGGATCTGATCGACTGTCACTTTGCCGGCAGGCCCCCGCATGCTGTTGCGCAGGAGCCGGTGCACCCGATCCGCGACATTCTTACGGGATTCATCAAAGGCCGGGTCGGTGCCGTTCACCCTGTCCATCGGGGTTGAGCCGATGTAGCGGGCAATGGAGGTGGCAATGACGAAGTAGCCATCGGCCAGGCCCTGCATCAGGGCGCTGGCCCCCAATCGGTTGGCGCCATGGTCGGAGAAATTGCACTCACCGAGGGCAAAGAGTCCGGGGATCGTGGTCATGAGGTCATAATCCACCCAGAGCCCCCCCATGGCATAATGCACCGCCGGATAGATCATCATCGGCTCATTGAGGGGATTCTTGTCGGTGATTTTCTCATACATTTGAAAGAGATTGCCGTATTTCTTCAGAATTGTCTCCCGGCCATCTCGTTTGATCGCCTCGGCAAAATCGAGATAGACGGCCAGTCCGGTATTGCCGACACCCTTGCCAGCATCGCACTGTTCTTTGGCATTGCGGGAAGCGACATCCCGCGGCACCAGATTGCCAAAACTCGGATATTTCTTTTCCAGATAATAATCGCGCTCCGCTTCCGGGAGCTGGGACGGCGGACGCTGATCTCCCTCTTTTGTCGGTACCCAGACCCGACCGTCGTTGCGCAGGCTCTCGCTCATCAGGGTGAGTTTGGATTGGTAATCACCGTGCACAGGGATACAGGTCGGATGGATTTGAACAAAACAGGGGTTTGCAAGACCAGCCCCGTGTTTACAGGCCCGCCAGGCTGCCGTCACATTCGAAGCCATGGCATTGGTCGAGAGAAAATAGACGTTGCCGTAACCGCCTGTGGCGAGAATCACCGCGTCTGCGGCATGACTCTCCAATTCGCCGGTGATGAGGTTCCTGGTGGTGATCCCACGTGCCTTGCCGTCAATGACCACCAGATCCATCATTTCACGACGGGAAAACATGGTGACTTTGCCGGCATGGATCTGCCGGGAAAGCGCACTGTAGGCCCCGAGAAGCAGCTGCTGCCCGGTTTGCCCTCTGGCATAGAAGGTCCTGGAGACCTGGGCGCCGCCAAAAGATCGGTTGGCAAGTGTGCCGCCATACTCACGGGCAAAGGGGACCCCCTGGGCTACACATTGATCGATGATACTGTTGCTCACCTGGGCCAGACGGTAGACGTTGGCCTCCCGTGAGCGGAAATCGCCGCCCTTGATGGTGTCATAGAACAGCCGGTGCACAGAGTCACCGTCGTTTTGATAATTCTTGGCGGCGTTGATACCGCCCTGGGCCGCAATGGAGTGGGCCCGGCGGGGGCTGTCTTGGATACAGAAGGTCTTGACATTGTAGCCCTGTTCGGCAAGGGTCGCTGAAGCAGAGGCCCCGGCCAGACCGGTTCCGACCACAATGACGGTGAATTTCCGGCGGTTCGCCGGATTGACCAGCTTGCTGGCAAATTGGTGAGTATCCCATTTATCGGCAAGAGATCCCGAAGGTACACGTGAATTGAGTTCCATTATAACGACCCTTTTTTATCGCTGTTGCAGCCTTCTGGCGCTGCGCATCAGGAAAAACATAATTCAGGCGCCCGTCCGTTCTAGAACGAAGCCCCTGCGCCACTCATGAAGTAGAGAGGAATACCTCCGAAAAGCAGGAGAAAAAAAGCCGGAATGATATAGGTCAGTCGGGCAATCAGTACATTGTAGCGAGGATGATTGACCCCGAATGTCTGCAGCATGCTCCAGAAACCGTGGCTCAGATGAATGGCCAGAACGATGAAGGAGACAATATAGAAGAGACCGTAAAAAAAGCCGCTGAGCATGGTCTTGACGGTCTCGCTGACGAGAACACCAGCAGGACGACCGAAGGTAAAGCCAGAGACATGGACCAGGACAAAGAGTAGGATAAAGAGGCCCGTGTAGGGCATGGTTCTTGAGGCAAAGGAGTTTTTCACCACCCTCGTGGTAACTGCATAGCGAGAGCCTGTATCACGCCGGTTTTCGAGGAAAAGATAGATCCCGAGACCGGCATGGACGACAAAAAGGAAGAAAATCACCAGGCTGAAGACAATGACAATCAGGGGGTGACTGTGTAATTCATCAGCATAGCTCTGGAAGACCTTGCTGCTCATATAAATGGTTGCATTTCCGGCAGCATGGGTGCAGAGGAAGAGAAAGAGCAGCAATCCTGTTATTCCCATTATCAGTTTCTTGCCGATGGAAGACGATATAACCCTGATAAACCACATACGCGCACCCTGTGAGGAAAGATGGAGAGTTGAATTGCAATTGTGATGGAATAGATTTTATATGAATACGCTAAAAAAGAAAGGACTATTTCTATTATATTCAGTTATATTAATGACCTTTTGCTTCATTGGAAGTGATACAACTGATATATTCTGAATTACGATATGTTTTCAGCTACATGAGGACGTGAACCATGCGCTACGGTGCAGCGATATTTGATCTGGACGGCACACTTGTCGACACCCTGCAGGATCTGGCAGATGCAGCCAATCAGGTACTGGCGGAATCAGGTTACCCTCAGCATCCCGCCCAGATGTATCGATACTTCGTCGGCGATGGCCTCAGCGTTCTTATTGAGCGAATTGTGCCGCCTGGGACAACGAAAAATGCGAAGGAGCACTGTTCCCGCATATTTATCGAGATCTACGCCAGGCTTTGGCGGAGAAACAGTTGCCCTTATCCTGGCATTAATGCTATGTTGGCTCGCTTGCAGCAAGCCGGTATACGCCTGGCGGTACTTTCCAATAAACCGCACAGCTCCACCATTGAACATATACAGCATTTTTTCCCCGGCGACCTTTTTGAAATTGTCTATGGGCAACGATCTGGAGTTGAAAAAAAGCCGAGTCCTGTAGGCCTTCTGGAGATCGCCTCGATATTGGCTATCCCTCCATCGGGCTGTGTCTACATTGGCGATACGGCCGTAGACATGCGGACCGGGCGGGCGGCCGGGATGTTCACTATCGGCGTCCTCTGGGGCTTTCGCAACAGACAAGAGTTGGAAAACCACCAGGCCAACATGATCGTTCAACACCCTATGGAGATTGTACAGCATGCCGTTGATTCCCTCTGAGTTTGCCCCGTTTTTTCATTACGCCACGCCACCAGTTGTCGGCGCCTTTATCGGCTATATCACCAACAAAGTTGCCATCAAAATGCTGTTCAGGCCCCTGAAGGCCTGGCGTGTTATGGGTGTCAAAATACCCATGACTCCCGGCGTCATTCCTGCCAAGAGATATGAACTGGCCGAGAATATGGGAGAAATGGTTGGTGATCAGCTTCTTACCAGTAAAGAGATAGGTCATGCCTTGACCCAGGGAGACTTTCAGCAGCATTTGTATACCCTTATTGAGGAAAGGGTGGGGAATTTCCTGCACCGGGACATTGGCCCTATCGCCTCAGTCATCCCCCAGAAATTCAACATCTATTTCGATATTGCCATTAAGACCGTCAAATTCCAGGTCAAGGAGAATATTCACAACTTTATTCAATCTCCTGAATTTGCCCAAAAGATTGAAGAGACCCTGGAAAAGCGTTTTGAACATTTTTTGAAGAGAGAGGTCGGCTCGATCTTGACTGGTCATGAACGGGAAAATGTCTACAGATTTATGGAGAACAATCTGGCGAAAATGCTCTCCGGTACAGCAATGCAGCAGTGGCTCGAGGATTTCATTCAGCAGAAGGTCTATGAGACCCTGAGGCAGGAACATTCCCTGGCCGATGTTCTGCCTCAGTCCTTGCAGCAGCTCCTCCTTCAGACGATTGCGAAGGAAACCCCCAGTCTACTCTTACGTCTTGCCGCAATGTTGAAAGAGCCGGAGATACGCGACAGGATCGTTCATGGTGCCCGTGGCGGAGTAGAAAATTTCATCAGCTCCCTGGGACCAATGGCGGCCATTGCCAGTGGTTTTCTCAAAATGGAGACCTTCGAACAGAAGATACGCGATTATCTACTTGAAAAGGAAGAGGATATCACCAAATGGCTCCAGACCGACGAAATCCGGGAGCGGGTAGCCGAGGCCCTGACTGAACGGTGCCGTAAATTCCTGGCCAGACCGATAAACACCCTTATTCATATCGATAATGAAACAAAGATCGAGAATTTCTGTAATCAACTCGCCGGTCGTCTCGTCATCCTGTTGCAGGGCAGGGATGTTTCTTTGGCCCTGTCATCAATGCTCAAGGTCAATCTGGAAACCGCTATAGATTCGGGCAGCCTTTCTCTTGAAAAAGCTCTTTCGGAGTTCATCGGGCATACTGGAATTGCTACCGGCAAATCCTGGATCAAGTCAGAGGGGATCGCGCTTCTGCGTACCAGGGAGACACTCGGTACCCTGGATACAATGATTGAGACCATGATTACCGCCCTCCTCAACAGACCAATCGGTAAACTGTCAAATCTCTTGCCAGCCGATGTGCGCGAGGAAATTTACCGTTCCATTCAGACTATGGCTTCTGAAATGCTGGCAATGGAGGTTCCGGGTCTTGTTGATACGCTCAATATCAAACGGATTGTGGCAGAGAAGGTAAACTCTCTTGATCTCATGCGATTGGAAAGACTGCTTCTGTCTATCATGGAAGAACAGTTTAAATATATCAACCTGTTCGGGGGGATTCTTGGCTTTATGATCGGTTGCCTGAATCTGCTCTTCGCCAATTGATACCAATTCCAAAGAGCGTGTCTATGCATAAAGAGGGGACGGGACGGCTCTCTTTCTGACGCCACCGTTACGTTTTTTAAATGGTGGTCCTCCGGTGTTACATTTTTGTTATATTTAAGTGTAAGTTGTGCATTATATTTCATGATTTTCTTGACTTGTCCCAAAGATATATATAGAAACTAGGCCTCAGGTTCTCGTACTGCTCTACGACAATGTCTCACCGGAACAAACTACATCTTAAGGTAGAGGGAGATATGCAGAAAAGAAAGGCCCGTGTCGAAAAAAACGATCAAATTCAGGAAGAACATATCAAAGAGGATCTGCCATCCCAGGCCGGAGATACTTCGCACCCGGATTCTCCGGATGAACTGGTCGACGGTTATTGGGACAGAATAAAACATCAGAAAAAACCGCTCTATACCGTTATTTTCTTCTATGAATGGTGTAAATCCTGCGGGATCTGCAGCGCTCTGTGCCCACAGAAAATCATTCTTCAGGATGAAACAGGCAAACCATATATCAAAGCGATGGATGACTGCATCGGTTGCCGTTTCTGTGAAGTGCATTGTCCTGATTTCGCCATCACCGTAAAGGAGCGTTACCCAGACAGGAGGAAAGATGATGGGGGCAAGTGAAGGGCAGAAAAAAATTCTTCTTCAGGGCAATGAGGCGATAGTGCATGGGGCACTGGCGGCCGGTTGCCGTTTTTTCGCCGGATATCCCATAACCCCTGCCTCGGAAATCAGTGAAATCCTTTCAGTAAAGTTGCCTCTGGTGGGTGGAACCTTCATCCAGATGGAAGACGAAATCGCCTCCATGGGCGCAATAATCGGCGCCTCTCTGGCTGGCGTCAAGTCCATGACGGCAACCAGCGGACCGGGCTTCTCCCTGATCCAGGAAAATCTCGGATATGCCTGTATCACCGAAGTTCCCTGCGTTATCGTCAACGTTATGCGCGGTGGCCCAAGTACCGGCCTGCCGACCAATGTCGCCCAAGGTGATGTCCTTATGGCCCGCTGGGGCACTCACGGTGATCACCCTATTATTGTCCTTTCGGTATCCTCAGTCAGCGAATGTTTCAGCGTTACCATCAAGGCCTTCAATCTCTCCGAAAAATTCAGGGTGCCGGTCATCATTCTCTCAGACGAGGTCGTGGCCCATACCCGGGAATCCGTCATCTTGCCGAACCAGAATGAGATCCAGGTCTTTGATCGGATAACCCCAAGCGTCCCACCAGAGTGGTATAAACCCTATGCCGACAACAACAGGGGCGTACCCGATATGGCGGCCGTCGGCGATGGCTACAGGCATCACGTTACCGGTCTTGTCCACGATGAGCGCGGCTTTCCCACCCAGCAACCCAAAGAGGTCGAACAGTTTCTCAACCGTCTGCACAGTAAGATCACCAAAGGTTTTTCCGAGATCATCATGACCAAGTCTTTTGAGATGGAGGATGCGGAAATCTGCGTCATTGCCTATGGTTCCGTCGCCAGATCAGCCATGCGGGCGATAAAGGATGCCAGAATGCAGGGCATCAAGGCTGGCCTGGTGCAACTGGTGACGCTCTTTCCGTTCCCCCGCAAGGCCGTTGACTCCGCCCTCCGCCAGTGCAAGGCGGTGATCATCCCGGAGATGAATATGGGCCAGATCAGCCGGGAGATCCATCGTGTCAATCAGGCCGGCACGAGAATCATCAAGCACAACAGAATCGACGGCCACCTGATCACGCCCAGTGAGATCCTCAAGCATCTCATAAACATTTAGGAGCCGTTACGAAATAACCATTATATTTTTATATTTTTGATTGTTTCGTTATAACTCCTTATGTCGTTACGGCGGCCTAAAGGCCCGAATGCCGTCCATTCTGTCATTCTTTCTCAACAAGGAGCAAGGGGAAAAGCATGTTGGAACGCGCTGAAATAATTCGCCAGGAATATCTTCGCCATGACAAAAAATTTCCGCATGTCTGGTGCCCGGGCTGCGGAAATGGAATTGTGATGAATGCCCTGCTGAGGGCCATCCACCATCTTGAGCTGCCAAAAGATAATGTGGTGTTGGCCTCGGGGATCGGTTGCTCGGGCAGGTTGCCCACCTATGTCGATTTCAACACGATCCATACCACCCACGGTCGGGCGTTGACCTTTGCGACGGGTGTCAAACTGGCCAAACCGCAACTCACAGTCATCGCTGTCATGGGAGATGGCGACGCCACCGCCATCGGCGGTAATCACTTCATCCATGCGGCCAGAAGAAACCTGAACATCACGGCCATCATTATCAACAACAATACCTACGGCATGACCGGCGGCCAATATTCGCCAACGACACCTTACGGCAGCAAATCAACTACCTCCGTCTATGGCCACGTTGAACATGCCTTCAATATCGCCGAACTGGCAGTGGTGGCAGGGGCCTCATTTGTTGCCAGAGGCACGGTATATCACGCCAATCACCTCAACACCATGATTCAGCAGGCGATTGGCAAGAGGGGTTTTTCCGTGGTGGAGGTGATATCCAACTGTCATGTTCAGCATGGCAGGAGAAATAAACTCGGTAATGCCGTACAGATGATCAACAGTTTTAAGGAGAATGCCGTGCCGGTCAGCAAGGCCGAAAAGATGACGGTGGCCGAGATGCAGGGCAAATTCACCATCGGTGTGCTCTGTGACGTGGTAAAGCCGGTTTCGACTGAAGAATATGACCGGGTTCGGCAGGCTGCCCAGACCGAGGCCAGCAGAATTGCAGAGGAAAAAGCCAAAACCGGAGTGAAATGCTATGAAGAGTAGTACACGATATGAAATACGCTTCAGCGGATCAGGCGGGCAGGGGATTATTACGGCGGCAGTGGTGATGGCCGATGCAATAGGGGCTTTTGACGGCAAAAATGTCTGCCAGACCCAGAGTTACGGACCGGAGGCCAGGGGTGGCAAAAGCAAAGCGGAACTGGTTATCTCTGATGGCCCAATCGATTATCCCAAGGCTCTGCAAGTCGATCTGTTGCTGGCCATGACCCAGGCGGCCTGTGACGCCTACTTTTTTGATCTGAAAGCCGATGGCCTTTTGATTGTTGACTCGGGTCTGGTCGAGCAGGTTCCTACCAGCAGGGCGGTATCCCTGCCCTTTACCCAGATTGCCAGACAGCAAATTGGTCGGGAACTGGTGGCCAATATGGTAGCTCTGGGGGCGGTCGGCTATCTGTCCGGTCAGGTTTCCATGGAGAGTCTGCACTCTGCTCTGCTTGTCAGGGTTCCGAAAGGAACCGAGGAGATGAACAGAAAGGCCCTGCAGGCTGGGATTGATGCGGCCGCAAAGATCGATCTGTCCTCGCTGCCGCGCTCAATCATCTCCGATTGGGAGAGTGAGCTATAGGAAACAGTTTGGTAAGATAAAAAAATTGTCTATTTCCTGTTGATACTTGCAACCTAAATTACGGTCTCTTTTTTTCCATCCATCCCGTGATGGCTGTTCGCTTCCTGATTGGCCTTTTTTTCGCCGGCGAGCTGGCCGCAAGCGGCCAGGATGTCGGCCCCCCTGCTGCTCCTGATGAAGACCGAATAATGGGCATCCCGCAGGATCTTCTGAAATGCCAGGATCCTGGCCATGGAGGGACTCCTGTAGGGCAATTGCGGACACTGATTGTATGGCAAGAGATTTATTTTGCAGGGGATGTCTCTCAACATCCGGGCAAGTTCCCGAGCCTCGGCGTCGGAATCGTTGATGCCGTCGAGAAGCAGATATTCAAACATGATCCGCCGGCGTTTCGGCATCGGAAAGGTGCGGCAGGCCTCAAGCAGTTCTGCCAGGGGATAGACCTTGTTCACCGGCATAAGGCTGTTTCTGGTTTCATTGTCGACTGCGTGCAGAGAAATGGCGATATTACAGGTAGATCGATCGCCAAGCTCATGCATTTTGGGGACAATACCGCAGGTTGAAATGGTGATTCGTCGACCAGTCAGATCAAGGCCTTTCTGCTCGGTGAGAATAGAGAGGGACGTAAGGACATTTTCCAGATTATTCAGAGGTTCCCCCATTCCCATATAGACCAGATTGGTCACTGCTCGCGGGCCGATAAGGTCTTCTTTCGCTTCGTCGGCCAGGTAGTCCCGAGCGGCAATCACTTGATTGACGATCTCGGCCGCAGACAGATTGCGGATGAAGCCCATGGTACCCGTGAGGCAGAATGTGCAGTGCATCGCACAACCGACCTGGGAGGAAATACAGAGGGTATTCCGGTCGGGTTCCGGGATGAGCACGGACTCGATAATATGCCCGTCGTGCAGGCGAAAACCGAACTTGACCGTGCTGTCTGTGGACTTTTCTAGTATCGGATCGGAGAATTGGGAGATGTAGGCGTGCTGCTCGAGGACGGCTCGAAACGATTTCGCCAGGTCGGTCATCTGGCAGATTTCCCGGATACCCAGGCGATACAGCCACGGCATCATCTGCTTGCCGCGGAATGCCGGTTGGCCGAGGCTTTCAACAAATTGCACCAGACCTTTCTGGTCGAGATTGCGGAGATCGGTTTTTGTCTGCATCACAAGGCCCTCATGTGCTCGGGTACCAGAGTGGCGGTCCCGGCCAGGGCGGAATCAACGGCATCGAGGATCTTCTGTTTATCCTTTTGCAGGACACCTTCGATCGGCAGATAATTGGAGGCATGATTGGCATGAAACATCGTATGGTCAAGGGTGAGCGAAGCTACCAGAATCCGTAGTTCAGAAAGAATTCCCCGCTGATCAGGCAGACGGAAAATGCCGTCGGCATGTTGCCGGCCAAGTTCTGTATTCGGCAAAGGCATGAGGGTCAGGGCGGCAACCTGTTTAGGGGCCATCCGATTTAGGGTTTCGCCTGATTCTCTGGCATGGACCTCGGAAAGTTCACGGCCTCCGAGTCCCAGCAGGGTAGTGACGGAGAGAAAGAGCCCGCTTTCATTGATTTTATTGGCAGCCTCTATCATGCTCTCAGTGGTCTCTCCCTTGGCAACCCGTTTCAACACCTCATTGCTGCCACTCTCAAGGCCCATATACACCCTGTCGAGGCCGAGTTTTTTCAGGTCGAATAGCTGGCTTACGGTTTTTGAGCGGATTGACCGGGCATTGGCATACAGGGATACCCGTCTTGCCTTTGGCAGGCGAGCCCTGATTCTTGTCAGCACATCTGTAATTTTTTTCTGGGGAAGGATAAGAACATCGCCGTCAGCGAGGAAGATCCGTGTCTGACGGGTACAGTATTGTGCGGCAAAGTGGAGATCTTGCTCGATTTCCTCGGCACTTTTTACTCTGAAACGTTTGTCCTTATAGGCCCCGCAGAAGGTGCACTTATTATAGGAGCATCCGACCGTCACCTGGAGGATGAGCGAGAAAGCCTCACTGGGAGGTCGGATGATGGTTCCTTCATAGTGCATGTTTGTCTGCTGGTCTCAGGCAGGATTGTTGGCCTCGAATTCCTGCATGAAGGCCACAAGTTTTTCAACACCCTCGCGCGGGAAGGCATTATAGATTGAAGCCCGGCAACCGCCGACCGAGCGGTGTCCCTTCAAGCCGTTTAGGTCTATTGCCGTGGCCTCGGTAATAAATTTGGCCTCAAGTTCAGCGGTCGGCAGATTGAAAGTGACATTCATCAGCGAGCGGGACGCCGCTTCAGCATGGCCACGGTAATAGCCGCTTTCATCGATTTTGGCGTAGACCAGTGCCGCTTTTTTCCGGTTGATTTTCTCAATAGCCTCAACGCCACCGATTTTCTTCAACCATTTCAATACTTCGCCGACAATATAGATAGCAAAGCAGGGTGGTGTATTGAACATCGAGCCCTTGTCAGCGTGGGTCTTATACGAAAGCATAGTCGGGGTCTTGGCAGGAGTCCTGTCAAGCAGATCTTCCCGGATGATAACGATGGTCACACCGGCTGGCCCAAGATTCTTCTGGGCTCCCGCAAAGATGAGGCCAAACTTGCTGACATCGAATGTGCGTGACAGGATATCTGAGGACATATCGCAGACCAGCATCTTGTCGGTCTCAGGAAACTCGGGAAACTGCGTGCCGTAGATGGTGTTGTTGCTGACCAGATAGAGATATTCGACATCGTCACTGACCGTATATTCGGAGGGTTTTGGCACTCTGACAAACTTCTGTTCTTCACTGGAATAGGCAACCTCAACTTCACCAAAGAGCTTTGCCTCTTTGATGGCCTTTTGGGCCCATGTTCCGGTGTTGAGATAGCAGGCCTTCTTGCCTGGTCCCAGCAGGTTCATCGGCACCATGAAAAACTGGCTTGATGCCCCGCCCTGCAGGAACAATACCTTGTAGTTGTTGGGGATTCTCATCAGTTCCCGCAGAAGGGCCTCGGCCTGATCGGTGACCGCCATGAATTGTTTGGATCGGTGACTTATTTCAATAAGACCCATGCCCGTTCCCTGAAAATTGAGCATATCACGAGATGCCTGCTCCAGCACTTCATAGGGCAGGACAGCGGGGCCGGGACTAAAATTATAAACGCGCTCAACCATGAATCATATCTCCTATTGAAAAGTATTTGTAATTAAAAACAAGTGTAGCCCATTACAACCGCACACATTCGACGAGAAGAAGGTCTTGTTGCTCCCGGAGCAACGCAGCGTTAATGTTTGCAGCTCTGTCTGAGCGCCTCATATAAGACGATGCCGGCGGTCATGGCAAGATTGAGACTTCTGATATTTCTGCTTGCCATGGGAAGTGTATAGCATCTGTCTTCATAAAGCGACAGGATATCAGCAGGCAGCCCCTTCGATTCCTTGCCGAATATCAAATAATCCCCTGGAAAAAAAGCCGCTTCAGTATAGGATTTTTTGACCTTTGTGGTAAAGAAAAAGAGCCTGCGTTCATCTTGGGCGGCAAGGAAAGTATCAAGATTATCCCAGTAGACAATATCGACAAACTGCCAATAATCAAGCCCAGCTCGCTTTAAGTGCTTGTCCTCAGTGGAAAACCCAAGAGGGTGGATGAGATGGAGCGTCGATTGTGTCGCCCCGCAAAGGCGAGCGATAGAACCGGTATTCGGTGGAATTTCTGGTTCAACGAGAACAATGTTGAACCGCTGTTGATAGGTCATTTTCTCTCTTGTTTTTCCGGCTGTGACAGACTGTGAAGCACAGGTTTATACTGACTGTCTGCTCTGAAAACAAGTGAAATCTGAAAAACCAGGGTCTGTCTGAATTGAGATTGCAATTTCTCAAGCAGAGGATACATTCAAAAAAAACCATCCATTTTTTATTGGCAAACTCCTGCTGATTACCGAATCGTTTTACTTAACACTTTTGAATAATTAAAAATATTCATCTTTTTTGCTAGATAGAGGCGTTACACACAGTTTTCATGCCAAGACCTCCATACATATCCTCCGATGAAGAGCAGTTGCGATCCCGTGATACGCGTGTCGGTGTTCTGATCCTCTGCGCCCTCGTTCTCTATAGTGTATTGGCTTACAGAATCCCTGAAAACGGTTCGATTTCAGTTGCATCTGGGCCTGCTTTGCAACTCGCTTCTCAAGAAGGGAAGCTCTTTTTTGAGAGAGCTGGAGTGCCACGAGGAGAGACGAAAGATGGTTTCAAGGAATTGCCCCCCGATCTGACACCGTTTTTCTTTCAACCAATCCCTGTCAACTTTGCGGATGCCGAACTTATCGAAACAATCAACGGCATAGGACCTCGCTTGGCCAAAGAAATCGTAAGGACACGAAATACCCGCGGTTTTTTCAGTAAGGCAGATGATCTTATGAACGTACCGGGCATTGGCCCAAAGCGCATCAGACAACTGAAGAATCAGTTATCCTTTCAAACCAACCTGTGAATTCTCGACAAACCCCTCCCGTAGAACTTCCAGTCCTCGTCCTAATCGGGCCTACGGCAATTGGTAAGACGGAGCTCTCGCTTGAACTTGCGGGGAAATACAACTGTGAAATTGTCAGTGTTGATTCCATGCAGGTCTACAGGTATATGGATATCGGCACGGCGAAGGCAAGTCATACTGAGCGCTCTGAAGTTCCGCATCACCTCATTGATATCATCAATCCGGACGAACAGTATGACGCCGCCCGTTTTGTTCAGGATGCACGTGCTGCCATTGCGCTCATTCATAATAAAAAGAAACTCCCTCTTTTGACCGGGGGTACAGGTCTGTACCTGAAGGCCCTTACCAGCGGGCTTTTTCCCGCACTGTCGATCAATTCCGAAATTCGCGATACACTGAAGAAAAGGATGGAACTTGAAGAGACTTGGGTCTTACACCGGGAGCTCACTCTTTACGACCCTCTTTCCGCGCAGAGAATCCATATTAATGATGAACAACGGATTCTGAGGGCGCTGGAGATCCTGTATGCAACTGGTATTCCCTGGTCCCGTCATCTGCAACTGCAAACAGAGGTGAAAGGGAAGGGGATTCTGCAGAATATGTTGCAGATCGGTCTGACTTGTGACCGGGAAATGCTTTATGACCGTATAAACGCACGTTGCCGAAAGATGATTGACGAGGGACTCGAACAGGAAGTCCATGCACTTTTCGCCAAAGGTTACGGCAAAGAGCTCAATACGCTGAACGCCATCGGCTACAGGCATATGATCAATTATATAGAGGGGGTTTGGTCTCTTGAAGAAACAGCTGAAATGCTCGCAAGAGATACCCGGAGATATGCCAAACGACAGTTCACCTGGTTCAATAAGATGAAAGATATTGAGTGGTATGAATCTACTGCAATGTCCCAGATTTTTGAACGGGTTAACCGATGGCTCGGCTGACCCGTTCTCGCCGGCAATCTTTGAACATCTTGTCATATATTTAATAAATATGGAGTGATATTGAAAAACAGGCCTTTGAAATACGAGGATATTGCACCTCAGTTCATCACACTTCTCGCGCAACGGGGGATTGTCGGAAGAGAGGCGATTCTGTCATTTCTCTATCCTCGTCTCGACGATCTTCCTGCACCTCAGGGTATGAAGGGTCTGGAGGAGGCGGTCGATCTTATTGTTCAGGCACTTACAGATTCTCGGAAAATCGTAATCTGGGGTGATTATGACGTCGACGGAACCACGAGCACGGCCTTGCTCCTCACCTTTTTCAGGGAAATCGGTCAAGAGGTGTCTTGGCATATTCCAGACAGGCTGTCGGAAGGTTATGGTCTGAATCTTGATTATTTACAAAAAATTGGGGAAAAACTCCGGGATTCCCGCTACCTGCTCCTGACGGTTGACTGCGGCGTGGCCAATGCCGGTGAAATAGAGGAAGCCCAAAGATGGGGAATTGATGTTATCGTTACAGATCACCATCAAATCCAGGAAGACAACGTGCCATCTTGCATAGTAGTCAACCCACAACAGAAATTGTGCGGTTTTTCTCAAACCCATCTGGCCGGGGTCGGGGTGGTTTTTTATCTTGTGGCAGGTATTCGTGGGCGTTTGAACTCGACGGGATTTTTTAAAAATCGGATTATGCCCAATTTGAAAAATCTTCTGGCCTTTGTGGCACTTGGTTCTATTGCCGATATGGTGCCCTTGAGGCAGGTAAACAGAATACTGATACGAGCTGGCCTGGAGGCCCTGGAAAACGGTCTACATCCTGGACTCTCCGCCTTATTCAGATCCTCGGGTATTTCTGATGGACAAATTTTTTCCGAGGATATCGGCTTTTCGGTTGGACCAAAACTCAATGCCGCAGGCAGGATGGGGCAGGCAGACCTGGCAGTCAAGATGCTTACCTGTACTGACAGGAGGGAGGCAGAAAAATTAGCTCAAGATTTGACGCAATTAAACACAATAAGAAAAGATAGATGCGCTCATGATCTCGAAAAAGCATTAACATTTATCGATCCTGTTCAAGTTGCCCGGGACCGCTGCTGTATCATCGTGGGCGAGTTTTTCCATGGGGTCATCGGTATTACAGCTTCAAGATTAGTTGAACAATTACGAGTTCCCGCCATCGTTTGTGCCTTTGATGAAAATACACGAGAACTCAAAGGGAGTCAGCTACTTAAAGGTTCCTGTCGCTCTGTTGAAGGAGTAGATATCTTCAAGGCATTAGATCATTGCAAGGAGTACCTTGCAGCATATGGTGGACATTCTCTGGCTGCCGGGCTAAGCCTAACCATTGATAATTTAAGTCAATTCAAACTGAAAGTTGCAGAATATATCCGATTAGAGCAGGAACTCTTCAAGAAGCCAGTTAAAGTAAAATACGATATAGAGCTTCCAGTTCATCTTGCCCTGAGAAGGAACAATATCGAGATATTTTCTCTTCTTGATCCTTTTGGTCAAGGAAATGAAAAGCCTGTTCTGTATGACGGAAAAGCAGTTGTAAGCGAGGCACGGGTTTTAGGGCAGAAAAAGGATCATCTGCTGTTGACCTTTCGTGGCACTGATAGGAATTGCAGAGGGATTGGCTTTTCTCTTGGTGAAAAATTTGATCTTGTCAGAGAGAAAGGGGTGTGCGAGATCATCTATACACTCAGCAGTAACAGATATAGGGAGAAGTTGGATTGGCAGATCCAGGTTCTGGATATCTGGTGAATCGAGCTCGCCTTGAGCAAAATCTGAAGAGTTGCTTTCTGGCTTGAAAATCAGGGAAGGCGATCATCCCGAAAGGGCACTTTGCAAAATTCCAAATAAGCCAGACTGTTATCATTACATACTGTTGATATTATTTAACATTATGCAACTATACATAATATACATTATGCGACATTTGATATTATCAACCATGAAACCTAGGAAGCTTTCTCTTTCCTGCTAAAAATGGTATAGACTAGGTCGCAACGAGAAAGAGACGCCGATTTTCGGCGAAACATCTTTCTGTGCTAATCGCATAAATGACCAAAAAACAGTCATATAAAATTAATAATTCATTCGATATAACAAGCTCTATCTGGAGTGCTTACATGACGAGAGATGTATATCAGGAGCCCCTGGTCAGCAGATACACAAGCAAGGAAATGCAACAACTCTTCTCAGAATCGAAGAAGTTCACCACCTGGCGTAAATGTTGGATAGCCCTAGCCGAGGCGCAACACGAGCTTGGCCTCACGGATATTGTTACTGGGGAAATGCTCGAGGAAATGCGAGCCAACTGGAATAACATCGATTATTCGGAGGCGGAAGCAAAAGAACGGGAGATACGTCATGATGTCATGGCCCATGTTCATGAGTTCGGTCTGCGATGCCCGAAAGCTGCGGGTATCATACATCTGGGGGCCACATCGCAGTTCGTTGTCTGCAATACGGATCTCCTCGTACAACGCGAAGCTTTTTCTCTTATAAGAAAAGCTCTTCTTCGGGTTATCAAAAATCTTGCGGAATTTTCGTATAAGCACAGGCATTTACCAACACTTGGCTATACGCACTATCAACCCGCTCAACCGGTTACTGTAGGTAAACGAAATACTCTTTACATTCAAGATCTTATTATGGATTTAGAATACGTGGAGATGTTTTTTTCTCAGATTAAGGCTCGTGGAGTTAAAGGAACTGTTGGGACTCAGGCAACATTTCTGGAACTTTTCAAGGGAGACCACAATAAAGTTCGTGCTTTGGATGAACTCGTTGCTAGTAAACTTGGATTTGATGCTGTTTTTCAAGTTACAGGTCAGACATATACTCGTAAGCTTGATATGAAACTTGCAGAAACATTGGCGGGGATTGGCGCTTCCGCCCACAAATTTGCCGTGGACCTCCGACTCCTTTCAAATCTCAAAGTACAGGAAGAGCCTTTTGAAAAGAATCAGACCGGGTCCTCTGCCATGGCATACAAAAGAAACCCGATGCGGGCTGAAAGGATGACCGGACTGGCCCGCAAGCTGATGGGATTACCTGCAGATTTTTCAGCAACCTACAGTAATCAATGGTTTGAAAGAACCCTGGATGATTCTGCCATCCGACGCATGGACATCCCCCAGTGCTTTCTGCTCACCGATGCCATCTTGAAGCTTTTTGTTAATATCACGTCAGATATGATTGTCTTTCCGAATCAATCAGCAAAGCACCTTCTTGCCGAACTTCCCTTTATGGCCACCGAGAAAATCCTCATGGAGGCAGTAAAAAGAGGAATAAGCCGTCAAGAAGCGCACGAGATCATCAAGGAGCATTCAATCGCGGCAGGCCGGGTGATAAAAGAAGAAGGAAAAGATAATGATCTGCTTCAGCGACTTGCCGGCGAGAGACGACTCCCCTTCTCTTTTGAGGAACTGCAGAATATGCTGGGCGATCAGCAGAGCTTTATTGGACGGGCACCGGAGCAGACCGAGGAATATCTTGCTGAAACAGTACAGCCACTATTAGACAGATATAAAGGGGAAATTGATTATTACGATGCAACGCTTACAGTATAGCTGTATTAACATGGAAAGCCTTGAACAAGTCTATCTCATTATATCCCCAGAAAAATTCCATATTTTGAAATTTATTCTCGAAGCCTACGACAATATCGGTATACTATCAAGCCACCAAAGCGAGAAAGGGATCGTACTGTTGCGCTACAGTAAGGGTTGTACATATGAACTGATGGAACTTCTCAGTTCTCTAGCCCCTAATTTGAAGGCGTTTTATTTCTAGAATATACATTAAGATAAATCTATAAGAATATATTATATATGCAAAAATTGGTTTTTATAAAAACCTTTGGCTGTCAAATGAATGAGCGGGACTCGGAGATAATGAGCCAGTCTCTTTCGGCCTATGGTTACGTCGAAGGGTTGGAGTTGGAAAACGCAGATCTGGTTATTCTTAACACCTGTTCGATTCGAGCTAAGGCTGAACAGAAGGTCATGAGCCTTCTGGGAGCCCTGCGAAAGCTCAAGATACAGAGACCGGAGATAAAAATATGCGTTGCCGGTTGTGTCGCTCAACAGGAGGGGGAGCAGTTACTGCAGCGGATGCCGCATATAGATCTGATAATCGGTACTCAACACATATATACAATAGGACACTTGCTAGAATCCCTGGAAAGCTCTGATAAGGCCATCATCAAAACGGGTATGGACGAAACATTTGCTATTCCAAAATTTATTTCTGAATCGAAAAAGCTCGCCCTCGGTGATTTGAGCACCCCTGCTTTCCGTAAATTCGTCACAATTATGCAGGGTTGTAACAACTACTGTTCGTATTGCGTTGTCCCCTACACAAGAGGAAGGGAAATATCGCGTAAAATTAAAGATATAATAGATGAAGTTAAGGTTCTACTTGAGTCTGGAATCAAGGAAATCACCCTCCTTGGCCAGAATGTCAATTCCTATGGTCGCACCAATCAGGTAACCGAATCAGGCCTCCCCTGCTCTTTCCCCGATCTTCTTTATAGGATTGCAGAGATTCCCGGTCTTCAGCGTTTACGATTTACTACCTCCAATCCCAAAGACCTCTCAGATGAACTCATTCGCTGTTTCAAAGATATTTCAATACTTTGTCCGCAGTTTCACCTGCCTGTACAGTCAGGTTCGGATCCAATCCTCAGGCGGATGAACAGAAAATATACAGTCCAGAACTATCTTGAAAAGGTAGAAAGTTTACTGCACAGCAGGCCTGATCTCGCCTTGACAACGGACATAATTGTTGGTTTTCCCGGGGAAACCGATGCGGATTTTCAAGCAACAATGGATCTTCTCGAGAAAATCCGGTTTCACGGATCTTTTTCCTTTAAATACTCCGATCGCCCCGGAACGAGTTCCAATGTTTTGCCTGACAAGGTTGACGAAGGAGTGAAATCAAAACGGTTGGCAATTTTTCAAAGTCGTCAGGATCAGATAAGTCTTGAAAGAAATCGTGAGTACGTGGGAACAGCCCGGTCAGTGATGATTGAGGCCATTAGGCCAGGAGCGTTTCAGGGCAGAACGGGGACGAATCATATTGTCCATATCGAAGAGGATGCCGCCTTAATGCCAGGTAATCTACTTGATGTCTTCATTGTTCACGCGGGCCAGCATTCCCTTAAAGGAGAAACAAGAAACTGAATAATGTTTTCTTTATATCATATCATTAATAGGTTATAATTTTATTTAGGTGATCGTTCATGATAGACCTGCATTCACATTCCCTTTTCAGTGATGGCGTTCTCATTCCGGCAGAACATGTCCGCCGGGTCGAGGCAATGGGGTATGAGGCAATCGCTATAACGGACCATGCCGATTCCTCCAATATTGACTTTATTCTGCCAAGGCTTATTGCCGTAGCAAAGGACCTGAACGGATACCTGGCAACCCGCCTTATCCCCGGCCTGGAACTGACGCACGTCCCACCTGGGCAGATAAAGGAATTGACGGAGCGTGCGCGAATGCTGGGCGCCCAACTCGTCCTTGTGCACGGCGAGACTATTGTCGAACCGGTGGCCCAAGGCACAAACAGGGCAGCCATCGATGCCGGGGTCGATATTCTGGCCCATCCTGGCTTTATAACAGAAGAAGAAGCGAGGATGGCGGCAACAAAAGGAATATTCCTTGAGATATCCGGCCGTAAAGGTCACTCACTCACCAACGGCCATGTGGTGAAGATTGCGCAGAAGACCGGGGCGAAACTTATCCTCAATGCCGATGCCCATGGTCCAGGAGATTTCCTGACCGCTGAAATGGCGGAAATGATTGGCAGGGGAGCCGGGCTCAGTTCCGAGGAATACCTCGCGCTGCGCTCGAATATGAAGGCCATTATTGCGGCCCTTCCAAGGCTCTGACACACCTCAGGAATCAGATATCCTCTTTGGGGTCTTCATTTTCCACATCCTCTTCAGTATCACTCCCCTCCTCCGATGAATACCGATGTCCTTCGGGGCTAAAACATGGGAGCGGAAAATTCTGTTTCACCTCACCTTTCTTCATGCCTGATTGGAACTCAACGACCTTTCTGACAATTCTGCTGGAGATTCTTTTTCCTTTGGCCAAGGGGTTTTTAACCAGATATTCATTAAAGAAGACATCCAGTATATTGCTCTTGGCTCGGGGTGAAGGCATCAGGTTGACCCGGGCGCTCTTTCCTTCGCCAAACAACAGGAGGAGGATTTTTGATCGCTTATGTTCGGGGAAGAGCCGGTATTCCTTTTCAAGGATAAAACTCGGGCTTTTAAATCTCTTCACATAAACAATGTTTTCCTGCCCATCTCTATAGACCACATTAAACACTAGATCTTTCTCTATCTTGCCGAACCACTCGAGATCATGGCCGACAAACAGTTTATCTGTTACCGGGACGATTTTATACAATCCATTGGCATGCAGGAGCATCAGACGATCGTATTCAGAGCAGGCAATCGATTGCTCGTGGCTATCAGTCTCATCCTTGATCTGATGCCCTAAAAAGCCGGTTTCCCGATTGTAACTCACCATGAGATTCGCTGGAGCAACCTTGCGAACACTCACCTCGGTGAATTCACGAATCTCGGTCTGCCGCGGGTAGAGTTCTCCGTATTTCTTCAAAAGATTCTCAAGATAGTCTATGGTGAACGCCACCATATCCTGCAGGCTCTTCTGGGTGGAGGCAATCTCCTTGCGGATATCCCGGATCTCTTTCTGTTGTTTATTCAAGTCATAACGGGAAATCCGCTTGATCCTGATCTCCAGCAATTTCTCGATATCTTCCTTGGTGACCGCACGCACCAGTTCACCGGCAAAGGGAAGCAACGATTTTTCCACGGATTTGACAACCGCTGAGTAACTCGTCTCTTCCTCGATGTTTTTATAGAGCCGCTCTTCGATAAAGATCTGCTCGAGCTGTCGCGCATGCAGTTTTTCCCGGAGTCGAGCGAGGGAAATTTCCAGCTCTCGGGTCAGGTCAATCTGCAGTTTTTCCGTATTATAGCGCAAAACATCACTCACCGTCGAGGTTTCAGGCGTATTACCCCGAATAAGGGTAAGATTTGGCGAAATAGAGACCTCACAATCGGTGAAGGCATAGAGGGCCTTGATCGTATCCTTGGCGTAGACCCCTCTGGCGAGTTTGATTTCGATTTCTACTTCTTCGGCGGTATAGTCATTTATTGAGACAATCTTAATCTTCCCCAATTTTGCGGCCCTTTCAATGGAATCGGTCAGCGACTGGGTGTTCGTAGTGAAAGGGATATCCTTGATAATTATGGTCTTATCGTTGGATTCTTCAATGCGGGCGCGGCAACGGATCCGGCCGTTACCGTCTTCATAGTCGGAAACATCGATATAGCCCTTCTGCTGAAAATCCGGGTAGAGGATAAAGTCTTCATTTCGCAGAATTTTTATCTGTGCTTCAAGCAGTTCACAAAAATTATGGGGGAGGATTTTCGTGGCCATACCCACCGCTATCCCCTCGACACCCTGCAGGAGGAGCAGCGGTATCTTGGCCGGCAGGTTAACCGGTTCGACCATCCGGCCATCATAGGAATCCTCATATTCGGTGAGATCCTTGTTGAAAAGGACCTCTTTTGCCAGAGGTGACAGTCGGCACTCGATATACCGGGCGGCAGAGGCCTGATCCCCTGTAAATATATTGCCGAAATTTCCTTGTCGATCAATGAGATAGCTCTTGTTGGCCAGATTGACCAAGGCGGCGAAGATGGAGGCGTCACCGTGTGGGTGCAGCTTCATGGACTCGCCCACCACATTGGCCACCTTGTGAAACCGGCCATCCTCCATGTTCATCAGGGTCTGCAGGATACGCCGTTGCACCGGCTTCAGGCCATCTTCGATGGACGGAATTGCCCGTTCCCGGATAACGTATGAAGTATACTCGAGGAAGTTACGATCAAAAAGCTGGTGCAGTTTGCCTGGGATAGAATCCATGAGTGACAATTCGGGAAAAGTTGCGTGTTGATAGAGAAAAATGCGTTTCAATCACCTGGACACGAGATTGTTATAATCGCCATTCGGGTGATTAAGTTATACGAGGTTGTCCATTATATATTGCCTTCTATCCGGGGTGTTTTTGCCCATGTAAAAGGACAGGACCTTATTCACCTCACTGATCGAGTCGAGGGTGACGCTCTTCAGACGAATATCAGGCCCGATAAACTGCTTGAATTCCTTTGGAGAAATCTCTCCCAACCCCTTAAAACGGGTGGTTTCTACGTTATATTGCCGGCTTCCCTGCCCTTTGAGCAGTTTCGTGGCCGTTACTTTTTCCTGCTCGGAATAACAGTAAATCGTCTGACTCTGATTGCGAACTCGAAAAAGTGGGGTCTCAAGGATATAGACGTAGCCCAGTTTCACAATAGGTTCAAAGTAGTGGAGGAAAAAAGTCAGCAGCAGATTACGGATATGCAGACCGTCGACGTCGGCATCGGTTGCCAGGATAACCTGATCATATCGGAGATTGGCGATGGAATCCTCGATATCGAGAGTTCGCATCAGGGAATACATTTCCTCGTTTTTATAGAGAATTACCATCTTCTGCCCGAGGACATTCATCGGTTTTCCCTTGAGAGAAAAAACTGCCTGGGTGAAAGGGTCACGCGAAGAGACGATTGAGCCCGCCGCCGACTGGCCCTCGGTAATGAACAGCATATTCTTCTGCGTGGTGGGCGATGGTTTGTTTTTTGCCGGATGGTATTTACAATCTTTGAGTTGCGGAATCTTGAAGGCCACTTTCTTGGCCTTGGCCTTGGCCTCTTGACGCACGCTCTGCAGTTCCTTGCGGACCTTTTCATTGCGTAGAATCTTGTCTATCAGGATTTCCGCCGCCATTCTATCCTTATAGAGTGAGCTGCACACCGAATCTTTAACTTTATTGACAATCCAGGAACGGACCTCGGTGTTTCCCAGTTTGTTCTTGGTCTGGGACTCAAAAACGGGGTCCTTGACCTTGATGGCCAGAGTCCCAACTATGCCGTCACGGACGTCGGTGTTGACAAAGGTCTTCTTCGAATATTCATTGATTCCTTTGAGAATACCCTCCCGAAAGGCAGAAAGATGGGTGCCACCCTCGCTGGTATAGGTGCCGTTGACGAAGGTGAAGTAGTTATCCCCGTAGGAATCAATATGGGAAAAAGCAAACTCCAGGGTCTCGTCCTTATAGTAGATCGGGGTATAGAGATTTTCCTCGGCGAGTTCTTTAGCGAGAAGATCCAACAGACCGTTGGCAGAATAGTAGAGTCTCTTGTCAATATAGAGTTTGAGACCTGCATTGAGATAGGCGTAGCGCCACAGGCGTTTGTCTATATAGATATGGTCAAAAGAAAAATTGGGAAACATCTCTCTGTCGGGCAGGAATTCGATGAGCGTGCCATTTTTTTCCTCTGAATTTCCCTCATGATGCTCAATCAGATCTCCTCTGGAAAAGCAGGCACTGGCATACTGACCATCTCTGTAGGCCGTCACCTGAAAATGTTCGGACAAGGCATTGACCGCCTTCGTCCCGACGCCGTTGAGACCGACTGAAAACTGGAAGACATCGGTGTTGTATTTCGCCCCGGTATTGATCACCGAGACACAGTCGATAACCTTGCCCAGGGGGATACCCCGGCCAAAATCCCTTACGCGTACCAGACCGTTGTCATCGATGATGATATTGATCCGTTTTCCCGCTCCCATGATGAACTCATCGACGGCGTTGTCGACCACCTCTTTTAAGAGTATGTAGACACCGTCATCCTGGTTTGAGCCATCACCAAGCCTGCCTATATACATCCCCGGACGTTTGCGGATATGCTCAAGCGAACTGAGGGTCTTTATCTTGCTTTCGTCGTAATTATGGGTAGATACATTCATAATTGTGCTGCCAAAAAGGAGTTTTGAGAGAGATTTGTCAGCCATACTATTGTATTTCATACTATTTGGCAACAGCGATAAATCTCGCAAAAAAGAGGTGCTGCAGTCCAGCCTTTTCCTCTTACTGTCGGCAAGCCGGCAGGAGAAAAGTGGCGGTGGATTGATTCTGAATCGGGACAAAAGAGGCTCGGGAGGGAAGGAAAAATAGGGTGGGAACGTCCTACATCATGCGGATCCGCTCGCAATCGGGACAGATCCAGGTGGGACCGTTGCTCATTCCCCATTTGTTTTCCTGAAAACAGGCATCACATATCTGGAAACCACAGGGACAACTCCAGCAGAAGGCCTTTTTTTCTTTGCAACAATGACACTGGTATTCGCCGATTTTTCTCTTGCGATAGCCGCCGGGGCGTATGGGTTTCTGCTCTGTCATGATACCAGTTCTCCAACCAGCCAGCCGAGATAGTCCCTGCTACCGCAGATAATTGCCGTCGCAACAATCTCAGGGACCTGATAGGGATGTTCAGCCTTGATGAGCTGTTCAATCCTTGGGAATAAAGAACGGTCCGTCTTCATGGCAAGGAGGATCTCGGGGGCCTCGGTTATCTCCCCTTGCCACCAATAGAGACTCTGTCCGGGCCCGAATATCTGGGCGCAGGCGATAAGCCTTTTCTCGAGGAGGAGACGGGCCAGGCGCTCGGCATCCCCTCGTTTTTCCAGGGTCGTGCTGACGATAATCGGCTCATTCATCGGCTATTCCTCAACTGGCATTTTCGGCCTCATCCATAAAATCAGGCTAATTATATAATCGATGCACGCCATATCTTTCATTTTTTCACCTATTGGTCTATTCTAGCAGCGTTGAAAAGAAAAAAACAAGGCAATTTCAAATCGACCCCCACAGGATCTCTATGCTTTTTGTCATCGACATCGGCAACTCTCATACCGTCACCGGACTCTACGAAAACAACACGCTCATCGGGCAGTGGCGCCTCAAAACCGATAAGGAAAAGACGGCTGACGAACTGGCGATTGACTACAATGCACTCTTTACCATGGCCGGAATTGCTAAGAGAAAAATCACCGGCATTGTGCTGGCAAGCGTCGTACCCACCCTGGAAAATGCCTGGATAGCCTGCAGTAAAGATCATTTTTCTGAGAATTTGCAACAACCGCTGGTCATCGTTTCGGCTAAAACCGTGGCCGACCTGATATCCATACAGACGGATAACCCGAATGAAGTCGGGGCCGACAGGCTCGTCAACGGTATCGCCGCCTGGGAGGAGTATAAGAGCAATCTCATCGTCATCGACTTCGGCACCGCCATAACCTTTGACTGTGTCACCGCCCGCTGCGAATATATCGGTGGCATCATCTTCCCCGGCATCCGCATCTCCCTTGAAGCCCTCGCTACCAAGACCGCCAAGCTTCCCCATATCGATGTCTCCGAACCGGCGGAAAAATTCATCGGCACGAATACGATCCAGGCCATGAAGAACGGTATTCTCCACGGCTACGGGGCCATGATCGACGGGCTGGTGCTGGGCATCAGCGGGGAGATGTCGGATAGTCCTGAGGCCGTTCAAGTCATCGCTACCGGCGGAATGGCCGCACTGATTGCCCCCTACACATCGACGATCAAACATATCGACCCTATACTCACTCTCAGTGGCTTACGTATCATCTTCGCCAAAAAATATCGGCAATGAAAGCACGAATCATTCCTCCGCCACTGAAAAAGGGTGACTGTATCAGCGTCATCGCCCCCGCCGGCCAGCTTGCCTCGATCGAGCATTTTCGAGAGGGCCTTACCATTCTTCAGGATTTCGGCTTTATCTTGAAATTCCCTGCCGGTCTTTGGCCGGGCCACGGTTTTCTGGCAGATGATGATGTCCGACGGGCGGACGAGTTCAACCGGGCGCTGATCGATGAGGATTCCCAGGCTATCTTGGCTTTGCGAGGTGGTTATGGTTGCCTGCGGATGCTCGACAAAATTACTGTCGAACTGGTGCGCGAAAGGCCAAAAATGCTTGTCGGGTTTTCAGATATTACGATCCTGCAAAACTACCTTTTCCATGTTGCCGGGCTCCTCAGTCTGCATGGCCCGGTCCTCACCACGCTCCACACCAGCACCCCCGCCGCCTTGGAGAGATTCTTTCATTGCCTCAACGGGGCCTGGCAGGGTGCTCTGACCTACCCCCGCGTCGAGATCCTCCGTGGCAAAAGGAATGCAGAAGGACCTCTCATCGGCGGCAACCTCACCAGCCTCACCAGCCTTCTTGGGACGCCTTTTGATTTCTCCTGGGAGGGCTGCATTGTCCTGCTCGAAGACACCAACGAACCGGCCTACCGCCTTGATCGCATGCTGACCCAGCTCTTCCACGCCGGTAAATTGGACCAGGTGACAGGTATTCTTCTCGGGGATTTTTCACTCTCGGACCAGTCTCATGAGGTTGAAAAGTTGCGGTATACGGAATATATATGGGCCAGGGTCCTAGATCTCACTACCCGGACCCAGATCCCGGTCTGGGCCGGTCTCCCCTCGGGACACTGTGCGGAAAACCTGACATTGCCAATCGGCGCTGCAGCTGTCATGCACAACGGCAGCGCCGCCTTGCACTTTTCCTGAAATATCCTGTTTTACCGCATAGTAAATATGATCTTTACGTGAAAAATGCCCGGATATGATGTTTGACTTCAAAAAACAATAATGCTATAGATGTGAGTACGAACAGCAGCGTACATGAACAGATCGCACAACATCTCACCATTTCAACCCTAACCTGAGAATTACTATGGCTTTTATATTCCATCTCAAAAGAATTACGACAAAGGTATGCATCACCGGATCACTCTGCACCCTTCTTGCCGGTCCAGCCCTCTCGGCTGAATATGTCAGCGTGGTGAAAGATGGCGTTAACGTCAGAACAGCGCCAAACACTAAGGCCCCCGTCAGTATGGAGCTTTTTCAGGGCTATCCGCTCATGGTGAAGGGCAAAGAGGGCGATTGGCTGAAGGTCTCCGACTATGAGAACGATACAGGTTATGTCCACTCTACTCTGGTCGTGAAAGGCAATACCGTCATTGTCAGTGCCAAGAAAAGCGCTAATATGCGCACGGAGCCCAATGCGACCGCCCCGGTTGTCGCCGATATTGAGCGTGGTGTTATCCTGACCAAGATCTCCGTGCAGGACAAGTGGGTAAAAGTCAAACACAGCGGCGGTACCGTAGGCTGGGTCTTTCAGCCGTTGATCTGGCCCTGATACTTCTTCACCTCACCGACACGGAAGCGATGCAAACACCTTTTCCAGAGCAAGGGGCAGTCTGACGATTTTGTCGGCCTTGTTCTGGAAAAGAACAAAGCCCTCATCCAGAGCAAAGTACAGGAGATCCCGGGTAATCTCCACATCCTGCCGACAATATTTTGCAATAAGATCGATTCTCCCCTCCTTGTACCACTGCAGGGCCTGCAGCCCATCGGCGCTCTTGCCGATTCCCAGGGTATGCCGGGCAAGTCTGTCGAGACTGAGACGATACCCGAGATGGTTCGAGACCTCCTCAAGGAGATCGAGGGTGGGCAATCCGTTGAAGTCCCAGGAACTGTAGCCGCTTAGCACCCGATAATCAAATCTTCGATTGTTGAATCCCACCACCAGATCTAGCCCTTGCAGATGTTCGATCAACCGATCGACCTCATGCTCGAGATAGGTGACGCAGCCCTCCAGTTGCGAGTCATAGAGCACTGCAACCGATATGCCCATGTGCTCACAGCGATGCCAGCCCCCGACCTCCGCGGCGGACCGGATGGTTTCCAGATCAAATACCCCATAATGGGCAGGAAGCAGCTTTCTGCCCTGACGATGTGTCTCCTGACAGACAGGGGCTGGTCCGGGCTTCGGGGTGGAGCTGAGCTCCGCTCTCCTGACCTTTTCCGGCTGAACCCGACGCAATCTCACTGCATTCATGGTTTTTGGTTGTATATGGATAATCTCCCTCAAAAGAGCCAGACAGGCCTCTTTGTCGATAGGCCTGTTTCCTGAACCGCACTTCGGAGAATGCACACAGGACGGACAGCCGTTCTCACACCGGCAGAGTTGAATGGTCTTCTCCGCCTCGACGAGCAGGTCATCAATTTTGCGATAGGCCTCAGCAGACAATCCGACTCCGCCGGCATGTCCGTCATAGACAAAGATTGCGGCTTCTTCGGTTTGGACATGCCAGGGACAGGATATGCCGCCGATATCATTTCTGTCGCAGAGCACCAAAAGAGGGAAAAGTGAAATCATCACATGCTCAAGGGCATGAATCGCCCCCATGAAATGCCGGTGTGAATCCTCAAGAATCTGCTGAATTTCTTTAGGGATTTCCAGCCAGAGGCCCTCGGTTTCGATGGTCTGCTCGGAGAGATCGAGGGGAACGATCGAGATCAGTTTCTGGGTTGCATTGTTGAGTTTCTGGTATCCCGTGACCCGTTCGGTGACCTTGATCCG
>JANOIV010000052.1:0-18853 GCA_031407875.1 Desulfobulbaceae bacterium
GTTATTCAGTTTTCAAGGATCGTCCCGGTTCGAAATCACTCCCGAACCCCGCGGTACAAAACCGCGACGAGCTGCATAATCTAATCCGGATGCAAAATGTTGTCAATGACTTTTTTCTTCTCCCGGACCCTTCTTGCCTTCAGCTACTTCCCGCCAAATTCAGCTCTCGCTGACCTCAACTCAACCTCACCCAAGGACCGCGGCAAACTACTGTATCAGCTTGACACTGTCAACTGCTAATTTCATTTTATCGGCCATTGTGAAAAAACTGCTTGCTCGGAAAGAAGGTATATGAGTATGTAGTCCGTGATAATCAAAAGTGATTGATTTTTTACTCAATGCCGCCCGTAACGGCAGGATTTACAAATCAATTTCAGATTGAGCATCTGCTCTTCCTTCCAACATACGTGCATGTGCCGGACTTTATGGATAATCAGAAAAAACTACTGCGTAATCTTCCCAAAGTAGATGAATGTATCTGCCAACTTGAGGAACTTGTCGATCCCGACATGGCCAATGCAATTATTAAGCGGGTCGTGCAGGAATGTATAGAAGGTGAAAGACAAAAGATTCTATCCGGCCAACACTATAATGAGTTAAGTAGTGTTGAATGGACAAAACTCTTTCTGACGACAGTCGAGCACCGGAACAGAACCAATTTTCGCAGGGTTATGAATGGCACGGGGGTGGTAATTCATACAAATCTCGGTCGATCCCTGCTATCCGAGAAAGCTGTGAACGCCCTGGCGCAGGCTGGGGGATACTATGCCAATCTTGAATTCAATCTTGAAACGGGAAAGCGCGGGAGTCGATACAGTCTGGTTGAAAAGCTCGTCTGCGATATCACAGGTGCTGAGGCGGCAATGGTGGTGAACAATAATGCCGCGGCGGTGTTCCTTGTTCTCGAATCGTTGGCCCGTGGCACAGAGGTCATTGTCTCGCGTGGGCAGTTGGTGGAAATCGGCGGATCATTCAGGATTCCCGATGTCATGGCTAAGAGTGGGGCAATTCTCGTTGAGGTCGGTGCGACCAATAGGACACATCTTTTTGATTATGAAAATGCCATTAGTCAAGAGACATCTCTTCTCCTCAGGGTCCATACCTCAAATTTTCGGATTATCGGTTTTACCTCGGAAGTTTCGGCTGAAGAGATGGTTTCTCTTGCTAAAAAGCATGGCTTGATTGTCATGGAAGATCTCGGCAGTGGCTGTCTGCTTGATCTTTCCAAATACGGTCTGCCGCGGGAACCGACGGTGCAGGAGATTGTCAAGGCTGGCGTCGATGTTGTGACATTCAGTGGCGACAAGCTGCTCGGCGGACCTCAGGCCGGCATTATCGTCGGTAAGCGGGAGGTTATTGAGCGGGTGAAGAAGAACCCGCTTAATCGGGCACTCAGAATCGACAAGTTCACTCTTTCTTCTCTGGAGATGATCTTGCGTGACTATTATGATACCGAGCGTGCTCTGAAAAATATCCCAACACTGGCCATGCTGACGTGCTCCCCCGAGATCATAAAAAAACGTGGGTCAAAGGTCTTCCGGAAGATCAGAAAAGCGATTGAGGCGAAATGCCGCTCTTCCCTGATTCCAACAGTCTCAAGGGTTGGCGGGGGGGCTATGCCTGAATACAGTCTTGACAGCTGGGCTCTTGCCTTGCAACCTCTTGAAATGAGTTTGAATCATTTTGAACATGAGCTTCGCCGATTGCCCTTGCCCCTTATCGGCAGAATTGAAAATGAGAGATTTCTCATCGATTTGCGTACCGTCCAGGACCGTGAACTGTTCGAGCTCTCTGCCTTGCTTATCAACTTCTTCCATGCCGAGCGAGATCTGTAATGGAGAGATTTCCTTTTTTTTCTTTTGACCAGATGCTGGGAGATGAAGATTTTCTCCGCTTTTCCCAATCATTTTCCAAGATCATTCTGGAAAGAATTCCAACGGCAACTGGTGTCAGCTTTATAACAACGCCAGGACAGTTCGAAGCTGCATTTCCCGATCTTCAAATGAGGAAAACACTCCTTTTACGGTATGAGCAGGCGATTGCGCAAAGAGTGGCTGTCAAGGGTGCTGTGGACAGTCTCCTGCTGCCCTTTCCCCTGGATACGGGCAAGACTGCTGTTGCCTATGTTTCAGGTGTCGATCCTCTTGTCATCAAAAGGGCAGGCGAGGATTGGCTGGCAGAGATCCATTCTGCTGTTCTGCGGGATTTTCTCTATCTCAAACAGGCGAGGATCGATACTGAAACGGGTCTGCTCAACAGTGCAAATCTCTATGGCCTTCTCGATGCCCTGTCTGACTATCATTTGGTACATCTTGTGCTCATCGAGATTCCTCCCCGGGGTAGAACGCCACGCGATGCCTTCCAAAACGCCAGAAAGGGAGCCATTGCCCTCCATGAGTATGCCGGCAGTGGCTTAGTGCATCATATCGGCCAGTGTGTATTTGCCATTCTTTTATTGCAACAGGACCCTGATATCGTAACAGTAAGATTTGGTTCTTCGCTTGTAGCCTCTCTTAAAAGAGAGGGCTTTCATCGGGTGCATATCGGATCCAGTGCAGGACAGGGAAAAGCTGAATCTGAAAACGAAAAAAAGAAGTTTCGAGACAGGTTACTGACAGAAGCCTGGGCAGCCCTGCAAACAGCCAATCGGCGCGGGCACTTCAGTTTTTGTGATTACAGTGTGCTGGCCCACCCGGAAAAACATCCTCTCAACCCGCACAAAGATGCCCTGATTAGAAAAATTCGCAGGCGCTATCAAGGATCACAATCTTTTAGTTTGATTGAACTGAAAAAGAAAGACCAGACTGGCTTTCCTCTTTTTCAACTCATTGAAAAATATATCGAACCGGACAGGATTTTTGCAGGAGATGACACGGTCGTGATCTTTTCCGAGAACGTTGTCGAGGAAAAAGCCCGTGTTTGGATTGGCAATATTCTGCAGATGCTTGAACGAGATGCAGGGATGGCACTGCAGATATCTGCCGGAATCGGCTGTTATCCCTATGCCGATTTTAAGAAATCCGAGATCCTGGCCAATTGCCGTAAGGCCCTGCTTCATGCCGCGTTTTTTGGCCCGTCAGGTGTCACTCCTTTTGATGCACTCAGTCTGAATATCAGTGGTGATATTTATTACGCCGAGGGTGATCTGCCGAGTGCCGTAAAAGAATACCGGCGAGGACTTGTCTGTGAGCCGGGAAATGTCAATCTGCTCAACAGTCTGGGTGTGGCCTACGCCTTGATGGATAAGCATGCCTTTGCCCGGGAAAGCTTCAAAAAGGCCCTTGCCGTAGAACCGGAAAATTTCATGTCTCTCTATAATCTGGGACTCGGAGAAGTCCTCAGAGGTAATGCCAGCGGCGGTCTGCAGTGCTTTGAGAAGGCTGCTGGAGCCCATTCAGAGGAAGACGGGCCGGAAGTCAAAAGAGATCTGCAGTTTCAGCTGGCAAAGCTGTACTGCCGTTTGGAGATTTACGATAAGGCACTAACCCTCCTGCTGCCGTGGTATGGCTCTTGTGAATTACCGCAATCAGGCGGATGTGCCCTGCGGTATTTAGGTGAATCCTGTTTCGGTCTGGGGAGAAAGAGCGAGGCGATGAGCTGGTTGCAGAAGGCCTTGCGATTTAACGAATTCGATCATGAAGCGCTCAGTCTCCTTGGCCTGATATATCTCCAAGAGGGTGAAGGGAATGAAATTGCTCTTGCCCTTTGTGAAAAGAGCGTTGAGCTGAACCCATCTGATACGGTTGTCAGGTGGCGGCTGGCCAAGGTACAGGTTGAGTGCGGGCTGCTTACAGATGCGCGGCAGAATCTGGTAAAATGTCTTGGCAACAAGAAAATCCAGGCAGAAACTCAACTTTGCCTGGGCCAGATTTTTCAAAAGCTGGGGAGAAAAAAGCAGACCAAATATTGGTTTGGTAAGGTTTTACAGCAGGAGCATCTTGCTCCTGAAATTATCAGAGAAGTCCGTACAGTAATTGAGAATTGAGGACTGAGAAGGATAATGGCATGCAGTTTGAGGAACGAAGAAAGGTAAAGCGAGAACCCAAACACTGTCTTGATAATTCAGTAATAGGTGATTCCTGGAGAATGTTCAGGATAATGGCTGAGTTTGTTGATGGTTTTGATGCCATGTCGGCAGTGGATATCCCGGCCGTCACTATCTACGGTTCCGCCCGTACCCCGACTGAGCATAAATACTACAAATTGACCGAAGAAATTGCTGCAGGTCTGGCACAGTCCGGTTATGCGGTTATTACCGGTGGAGGGCCAGGGCTTATGGAAGCCGCCAATAAAGGGGCAACGGAGGCCGGAGGAGTGTCTATAGGTTTGAACATCAGCCTGCCTCACGAACAGGCCCCGAACCCCTATGCGAATTTTCCCCTGCATTTCAAATACTTTTTTGTGCGCAAGGTCATGTTCATGAAGTATTCCATGGGTTTTATCTGTATGCCCGGAGGTTTTGGTTCCCTCGATGAACTCTTTGAATCAATGACCCTCATTCAAACCCAGAGGATCAAGCCTTTTCCCATTGTTCTGGTGGGCAGCGATTTCTGGACTGGACTTGTCGACTGGATTAAGGATAAACTTCTGGCTGAGGGGAACATCAACAAAGAAGATATGCTGTTATTCAAGGTGCTCGATGATGCAGAAGAAGTTGTCAGTTTCATCAAAAAAACGGTAATAGTTTAAGAGCAATTACAACATAACCACTACATTTCTGACTATTTCGTTACATCGGTTATTTATCCGTGATAAAATGTGGTTTTTAAGTGCAGGTCTGAATTCTTATTATTTGTCAGGACCGAGTGATACGGCAGAATCTGTTACTCAGAGAGGGAGATTATGGCTCAGATAGATGCATTTTTTAAGTTGATGAACGACGAAGGGGCTTCTGACTTGCACATGGTGGCAGAACAGCAGCCTCTGCTGCGTATCCGTGGTGATATGGAGCGGGTCAAGTTCAAGAAAATGGGAAATGAGGAACTAAGGGCTATGCTCTATGAGATATGTCCTGAAGAGAAAATCAAAATATTTGAGGAAACGGGGGATATAGATTTCGGTTACGAGATTCCCGGTCTCGCCCGCTACCGCTGCAATTTCTTTCAGCAGAAATACGGCATCGGCGCGGTTTTTCGCGAAATTCCCAGTGAGATAATGACCTGTGAGCAACTTGGTCTGCCCAAGGTCATCGCGCGACTTGCCAATTTGCCTAAAGGATTGGTGCTGGTCACCGGTCCGACGGGCTCCGGTAAATCGACGACCCTGGCCGCAATCGTCGATGAGGCCAACAAGACCAGAAAAGATCATATCCTCACGATCGAGGATCCTATCGAATTTGTGCATCGGAGCCAGAAGTGCATTATCAATCACCGTGAGGTCGGTTCACATACTAAGTCGTTTGCCGCCGCCCTGCGGGGGGCACTGCGTGAGGATCCGGATATTATCATGATCGGTGAGATGCGCGATCTGGAAACCATTGCCCTGGCCATGGAAGCGGCGATGACCGGGCATCTGGTATTCGGCACGCTCCATACTATTAATGCCATGAAGACCGTTGACCGTATAATCGAGATCTTCCCGGCAACCCAGCAGGGGCAGGTCCGCTCGACCCTGGCGGATGCCCTGAAGGCCGTGATCTCTCAGACCCTCTTCAAGCGTATCGATATCAAAGGCCGTTGTGCCGCCCTGGAAATCCTTATCGCCACACCTGCGGTGCGAAATCTTATCCGTGATGCCAAGACCTACCAGATACTGTCGACCATGCAGACCGGCAAAAAGTTTGGAATGCAGACACTCGATGATGCCATCATGGATTTTCTCGAGAAAAAAATGATCAGCCCGGATGATGCCTATTCAAACGCGGTTGAAAAATCTAAATTTTTGAAGTTCCTGCGTAAACCTCCAACAGATTTTACTGAGGTCTGAGAGTTCAGTGAGTGGCAGGAGGCGTTGGTGCCGCACGCACCTTTTCAGAGACTGCTTCCGCAACAAGCCCTGAAGGCAGCGGTCCTGTCGCTGCTCTGCTGTAACTCAAGAGACTGAACTGCTTTCCATCGGTGACAACTTCGATCGTGCCGCTACGGGCAGTTGTCAACAAGGTTATGCCATGCCGATTGCACAGATCTTCAAGTCCTGGATGCGGAAAATACCTGGAGCCACTCCGTCCGGCAGAGACAATAAGATAGCGGGGCTGTACAGTCCTGAGGAAAGCGGGAGAATTCGAGGTCTTTGAACCATGGTGAGGGGCAAGAAGGATGGGGGATATCGGATTATCGCCCATCTTGAGGAGTTCCTCTTCTGCTGCGATGCTGATGTCCCCCGGAAAAAAAACGGAAAAATCATCGAACCTGGCCTGCACGATCAAGCCACTGTCATTGCTTTTTTTGGGCCCCGCTTTGCCTTCCCGGCCTGTGTCTATTCCCCAATTGACAAAGCACCTGATGCCAGCTTTATTCTGGATCGGCAGCCTCATTCCAGCTTCCGGAAGAATGACCAGTACTCCTTCTTGTATGGCCTCCTCAATAAACGCACTGTAGAATCGATCATGCCCTGTTATGGTGTTCGTCCAGAGCAGAGACGGCGAAAAGTGTTTGATAATGAAAGGGATACCGTTGTAATGATCGGCATCGGGATGGGTGATAATGACCTGATCAATCGAGGTTATGCCTTTCTGCCAGAGAAACGGGGCAATAACGCTTTCGCCAACCCCTCTGGCCGAAGAGGTTGCGCCGCCACCATCGATCAAGAGGCGATATCCTCCTGGAAATTCAACGAGAGTGGCGCTTCCCTGGCCGACGTCCAAAAAAGTGACGGTCAGATCTCTTTTCAGTTTCTTGGCCAATTCAGCAGGAGAGGCAACAAACAGGAAGAGAATGAGACAAAAGATCAAGGCCACCCGGTAGGGTACGGCCCTTTTCCGGTATATGGACCAGACGAGATATAAGAGGCTGATATAATAGGCAGTGACAAGCAACGGGTGAGGTGTGGCGAGCCAGAGACTGGAGAGAGGCAAAGCATTGAACAATTCCATGCTCTTCAGCGAGAGTTCAAGCCCCGGGGCCCCCACCTGCAGGAGCAATGCCGTTGTTTTGGCAGAAAAGGGCATCGTCAGGCAGGAGAGCAGGGCCAGGGGCAGACTCCACAGACAGATCAGAGGTTCAACGACCAGATTGGCGAGAGGTCCGACCAGTGAAAGCTGATTGAAATTCATCAGCAACAGGGGGGCCGTACCCAGAGTAGCTGCTACCGAGACTGCCAGCGCTGTCAGAAACCAGATCCGCAGTCGGAGAAGGTGCGGCAGTTTGTTTTTCTGCTTTTGAGGGCGTTTTAAAAAAAGGGCCAGTCCCGGTGTAGCGAGGGCAATTGCCGCAATTGCCGCAAAAGAAAGTTGAAAGGAGATGGTGAAAAGACTCTGAGGATTCACCAGCAGGATCAACAGAGCGGCAAAAGAGAGAAGAGCGGCGATCGATTTGCGGCGGTCGGTGCACAGGGCCAGAATAGCGGTACAGCTCATGATAAGAGAGCGGAAAACCGGGATGTTCATTCCTGCCAGCATGGCGTAGAAACACAGAGGAGGCAGACAGGTGAACAGGGCTATTTTCCTGACGTTGTAATGCAGGATAAGCCATTCTGATCTCCTGAGGAGCCAATACACAACGAAAAAGAGCAGCGAGCCGATGATGGCAAAATGCAGACCGGAAATGGAGAGAATATGCATACAGCCACTGTCCCTGAACAACGCCCGCGTTTGGTCATCCACCTTTGTTTGATCGCCTATCAAAAGGGCGCGATACACCCCCTGCAGGGGTAGCGTTACAGTCTTATCGATAGCGACACCGATTGTATGTCGCAGGTATTCGGGGAAAAAGCGCAGGGAGTGGAAAAACGAGGGAGAATGCTCAATCCTGTGGAGAAAGGCGGGTGAACGGATAAAGCCGGTGATCCAGATATCTTGCCGGGCGAGAGAGGCCGGATAATCAAAACTACCCGGTGTCCTGAACCCGCTCGGACGCTGCAGATCCGCTCGTGCGGTTAGTCTCATCCCGGGAAGGATGTCCGTCGGCCATTGATCTTTCATCCTGACGGTTATTGTGCCGGTGGCAGTAAGGAAATCGGGGCTTTCGACGAATCGGACGGCCTGCAGGGTGATGAGGGCTTGGCTGGTTTCTCCGTCATAGTTTACCATGGAGGCGAGATTGCCGATGACAACTGCCTCCCGTTTCTCCTTAATAATATTGTAAATATGGGAAGGATTCACAGGTGGACGGTTGGCGAGATTGCCGTGCAGTATACCGAGCAATATAAAAGTGAGCAGAAGCGCGAAGAGGACTGATTTTCGTTGATGACAGAAAAAACAGACGAGGAGAACAAGACAGGAGAGGGCAGTCAGAGAAGCAAAGAGGCCAAGGGGAGCTTCAATCCGGCAGGACAGGCCAATACCTAGAATGAAGCTGATTGTCACAGCTGTGAGGAGAAAATCGGAGAGAAGAGAAATGGCTCTTGTCACAGGTATTTCCTGATAATCTCCAGATGCCGATTGACGACCCCTGACTGATTACTGATGTACGCACGCGCCTGGTCGCCGATTTTATTCCTCTGCTCCTCCGAGGCCAGCAGGCCTGTCAAGGCCTGCTGGAGGGATGGCCGGTCGCTGACCTCGATAGCACCGCCGGCCTGGAGAAGATCTCTGCTCACTTCGGCAAAATCCTCCATATGCCGGCCGAAAAGCACAGGAACACCTGCGCTGGCAGGCTCAATGGGATTATGACCGCCCTGCCTGACGAGACTGCCGCCGACAAAGGCCACGTGCGCGAGAGTATACAAACCGGGCAGTTCACCCATGGTGTCCAGAATCAGAATATCGGTATGCCCTGCCTGTTGTTCTGATCTGTAGTTCCATGACAGGCCATGGGCTGAGGCCAGTTGGCCTATTTCTGCCCGTCTCTGCGGGTCGCGAGGGGCGATGATGAGAAAAAGATCAGTATGCATCTTTTTCATTTCCCGGTAAACGGCAAGAATGATATCTTCCTCGCCTTTATGTGTTGAACCGGCAAGAATAACCCGGCTGCTTCTGGGGATATATTGAGAAAGCCCTTGCAGGTTTGGCTGTGAGATATGGCTGAATGAATCATATTTGAGATTTCCCGGACAATGCAGAGAATCCGCTTTCACGCCGAAATGTGCCATGTTTCTACGATCTTTGTCGGTCTGCATGCA
Source organism: Desulfobulbaceae bacterium (assembly GCA_031407875.1). Taxonomy (GTDB): domain Bacteria; phylum Desulfobacterota; class Desulfobulbia; order Desulfobulbales; family Desulfocapsaceae; genus Desulfoprunum. The sequence goes on from JANOIV010000052.1 coordinate 9,217, forward strand.
GAGATGGGCGAAAGATTGAAAGAGAGGCCTGAAAAAAAAGGCAAATCTCGTATATGAAGAGAACGATTTTTGGGAGATCCGGCCGTTCACTAGGATGGTTGGCACCTTTTTCTGTTGGAGGCTGTGCAACAGGTTGGGCCAGAAGTCTGTTTCAACAAGGATGAAGAGATTTGGCTGTATCAGACGGATATAGCTCCTTACTGTGGGCCCGATATCCAGAGGTGAGGGGATGACGGAGTCAACCAGAGGGCCGAGAAGGTTGCCTGCCACACGCAGACCCGTGCGGGTCGATGCTGAAAAAATGATCCTCAGATGGGGAAATTCTTTTCGTAGGCCGGCAACAAGCGGGTGCGCTGAAGAAACCTCACCGACTGAAAGGGCGTGTATCCAGACGGTTTTTTGATCCGGAAGGGTTGGACTCAGTTGCTGCCGCAGGCCGATCCCCAGTCTGGCCGGGATGCCTTTGCGGTATTTAGGGGTGAGCAGGATCAGGATGATAAAGACCGGCCAGGTGAGAAACAGAATGAGCAGTTGACAGAAATTGTAGAATGCAATCATAGGTGGTTATCCTTGTAAAATTTCAGGATTCTACCACAGTGAAGCGGGGTTGGAAAGGCCAAGAAGATGATCAAAAGTCGGGTAAGTTTGACAAAAACGTATCCGGAAAGGAAAAGATGAATGAACATTATCCTTGTAACGGCAGAAGAAATCATCGACCGGCAGGTTGTTCTGGATGATCATCGGGCCGTACATATCATAAAAGTACTCCAGTCTGAAGTTGGAGACAGGATTCGGATCGGGATTGTCGATGGCGGGAGGGGGACCGGCATGGTGACGGAGATCCGCACGAAACGTCCCACTTTCGTAAAGCTTACCGTACAGATAAGCGATTACGCTGCCCCCCTGCCGGAAATAGATCTAATCCTGGCGCTGCCCCGCCCCATCATGCTGAAGCGAATTCTGAGCCAGGTTGCAACCCTTGGCATCGGTAAGCTCTTCCTCCTTCATGCCAACAGGGTGGAAAAAAGCTTCTGGGAGTCAGGCCTTTTGGAAGATGGGCAATATCGGGAATATCTGCGGCAGGGGTTGGAGCAGGCAATAGACACCAGAATGCCACAGGTGGAGATGTACAGGAGGTTTAAACCTTTCGTGGAGGATATCCTGCCGGAAATGAGTGGCCGATATCAATTTCGTCTTTTGGGCCATCCCTATGGCAAATCTACTCTTGCCGAGGCCCTCACTGGTAATCCAGGGCGTATCCTGCTGGCGGTGGGGGCGGAAGGAGGTTGGGTGGATTTTGAGGTTGAGATGTTTCAGAGGCAGGGTTTTTCCTGCTGTTCTCTTGGTGAACGGATTCTCAAGGTCGATACTGCGGTTGTTGCTTTGCACTCCAGGATCTCGGCGATCCGCGAGATCCTGGTAAAAAGAATTGTCTAGAAATATCTTTATTCGTACCTCTTTGAGCCGTCCGGAACCTCGAATATCTCGCTGCCAACCTGCAGGAGACAGGGTTTGGAGAAACTCCCCCCTGCACGACCAAAGCGATAGGTGGCCCTGTCAGGGTTGGATTTGTACACAAACGCCCCGTTATCTATGACATTTTTGTCAGCATCCAGGACACTTACCTTAGGAACTCCATACGATGGGGCAAGTAAGACAGCAAGTGTTCCTGTTGAATCCGAAACCGGTTTCCAGAGGATTCCATGACCGGCCACATCAGGATACGAGGAGGTATCGGTCGTTGGTTTCGTCTCTGTTTTTGTGTTCGTCTTGGTATCCGTCGTTGTCTCCGTCTTGGTATCGGTCTTGGTCTCCGCCTTGGTATCGGTCTTGGTCTCTGTTGAGACATCTTTACGCGGAGCTTCTGTTTGGGCGGTTGTCGCTTCGTCATCGTCAGAGCCGGTAATGGAATCAACCAGATCATCCCATTCCCCACAGCCGTTAAGCAGAAAAGCCATAAATACGATAAGTAGGGCGGCACATAATTTTTTCATTGGAGCACCTCAACAGAAAACAGATACATGTAAACAATAGGCTTCAAGACCATTTTAAGGCCGTATGACAATCCTGCGGAGTTGCCATACGGCCATAAATACTATGCCCTGTCAAGCCAATTATTCGTGCCTTTTTGCGGGATTATCAACCTTATAGGTTTTGCTTCCTATCTGGATGAGGCAAGGGTTAGGGAAGTTTCGACCTGGGCGAGCAAAACGGTAGGTGGCTCTATTGGGATTTGAAAAGTAGACAAATCTCCCGGTATCAATCACCTTTTTGTTCATGTCCAAGACCTTGACGGTAGGTCTTCCGTAGGACCGGTTCAGCAAGACGGCAAGCTTCTTATTGGAGTCCGAAACCGGTTTCCATAAAACTCCTTTACGGTCCATGCTGGGATATGAGATATTATCAGTCGTTTTAGCAGTAGTTACCTCATCGCCTGAACCGTTAGTCGATTCAACATCCTTGTCAGACTTACTGCAACCATTCAGCAGAATAACCATGGAAATGATGAGCAGGGCAGTACTGAATCTTTTCATGCGAGCACCTCAGGAGAAAATGATAAACGTTTGAGATGGATAGCCATCCCGGGGAACACTTAATTCTTAAGTGAAGCTCTTAACATAGTCATTCTACCTTAGCAATAACTTTAAATGCCATAATTTCAAATACTCCTTTCGGCGCTTTTGCAATACTTATATCAACAAGGTCAATTTCTTAGCTCGTGATGGCTATTGGATTGTTCGGTAAAAACAGAAGACATCTTGGGACAAGGTCTGTTTGAGAACAGAGGCATTGTTATAAGTCTCTGATTTCAAAGTGTTGTTTGGCTATTGTGGTTCCATCTAAAGTGACCTGTACTTCCCATTTGCCAAATGCATCATCTTTGTATTCTTGACCTGTGAACATTTCGGTGAATACCCCATTTTTCATCAATTCCAGCCAGAAATAGGTGCGATGCAAGGGCCTAAATTCTTGTAGGACAATATCATGGCTTGAGATGCTGACAGTTCTCCCGTTTTTGATCTTCCAGGAGGCAGAGAGATAATGCTTTCCTGCCTGCAGATTCTGGAGTTCGATGACAAGATATATTCGCTCAGACGGAATAAAGGCATATTGTTCGTCGATGAAGGGCTTTTGGTTGTACATGCTTATATGCAGCAAAGGGGTTTGAGCCTGATTTGCCGGCATAGGAAGAGCCCTTATTTCGCCACTGCCGGATCGGGCAGTGACGCTTATCTGCAGGGACTGTATCCTGATTGTCGATTTATGGACAACCGGAGATGTGCTGCCCTTTGTTGCCAGGAAATAAATATAAAGGACAAGGGCGAGTGAAAGAAGGGGGTAGAGTACAAGGTCGGATATCTTCATACGTCAGAAGGGAACTGAGCTATTTGGGCTGTTCTGGACCTTTGAGAGGTGGCATTAAATTCATTTAAATACACCTCAGAAAATGATAAAAAAGATCGATGTAATTGGCTTTTTTGTGGTAGCATTCCACTTCTGTGCTGTTCTTGCGCGGAGGCCCTGGCCTGTTCCATGCTGCGCATGTTCGAGGGAATATACACCAGAGGCACGTTCGTTTTCTAAGACATTCTCGCTTATGGCCGGTTGCGAATGACCGTGGCGGGCTGGCCAAAGGCTATGGCATAAGAGGGCAGTGCATCTGTGACGATGGAATGAGCCCCGACAATTGTGCCTTCTCCAATTTCTACTCCTGAAGATATCCTGCTGCGGACTCCCAACCAGCAGCCGCTGCCGAGGTGGGTGTGGCTATCAATCGCTTGTTCGGATAACGGAACATTTTTTTCCAGCTCAGGTTGCATCAACGGTATTTCCGCACCCACCGTGCAGAAGCCGGCCAGGAGGGTGTGGTGTTCGAGTCTCATGTTATGATATCCGGCGCTGAGCGTGCAGCCGCTGCCGATATTGCTGCTTTCTTCAATGGTCATTTTTCCCGGACCGGCGGTCAACGTGGTGGAAGTGCCGATGAAAACCTTATTACCCAAGGTGATGGCAATCTCGCCCCCTGAATATTGACTGGCATCAAGGCAGGCGTAATCATTGAGAATGACATTATCTCCCAGGACTAAGGCCCAAGGGTTTTTCAGGTCGACAGAACGGCCAATGAGGACATTTCGGCCGCACCTCCGCAAGAGCCTGCGGTACAGTTTCTGACGAAGAAAGATGCCGAGGACCCCGGGGCACCATCTGAGAAAGAGATACAAAAAATGCGGCATGGGAGTTTCAGTTATGGGTTTGCTGAATTCTGGCAGGAACGCCTGCCACCAGGGAGTTGTCCGGAATATCCCGGGTCACGAGAGAATCCGGGGCAATCTGGACATTATTGCCGATTGTGACACCGTCTAGGATGGTGGCGCGGTCTCCGACGATCACAAAATCGCCGAGAATGGTTGGCCCCTTACAGGTTACAGCCTGTTCCACGATAGGCCGATCCCGTTCAGCGTAGGCGTGGCCGGCCCCTGAGCAGCAGGCCTGTTCACCGATCCGGCAGTTTTTGCCAATCGTCAGGCCTTTTTTGGAACCGAGACGGCAGAAAGGACCTATTTGTGTGCCGCTGCCGATTGCCAGGGTGTCTCCGGCGCAGTTCAAGATGGTGCGTCGGCCGATCACCACATTTCGACCTATAAGCAGATTATGGGCGATGGGTTTGACGTCGAGAGTAACGCCGTCCTCGACAACAGCATGGTCTTCTATTCGTATCTTGTGGGGATTTCGGACAGTACAGTCAGCTCCGAGTTTAACGGATTTGCCCATCTTGCCGCAGATCAGCGGCATGAGCAGACTCCTCGACCATAGTCCAAGCCTGCCGGGCAGCGGCAGGATGAAGGTGTTGATCAGTTCGTAGGCGAACAAAGCACCCATGCCCTGCTGGCCTACGGCAAGGGTGTGATATCTGCCAAAGGGACTGTTCGGATCGGAAAGCCGGTTCCTGAAGCGCTCCATGAGCGTATGCAGCTTGGTCAAAATCATGGTCTGATTAGTACGCATTCTCGCCAGCTCAGTCAAGGACGAAAAGTCCGAACCCGGCAGCAGAGAAATGATAACATATCACGATGAATGGAAATAGTTATATATCTCTTTTGCCAGTTCAGGGCCGATGCCCTTGACTTCGGCAAGTGCCTCTGGAGAAGCATTCTGGATGCGTTTCAGACTCCCCAGATGTTTGAGAAGTTGTTTTTTTCGATCGCTGCCGATACCGGGGATCTGATCGAGTTGGGAGGCAAGTGTCGATTTTTGCCGTAGTTTCCGGTGAAAGGTCACACCATATCGGTGCGTTTCATCCCTGATCCGCATGAGAAAAAGCAGAACCGGGTTGTGGGCAGGCAGCAGGATCGGGTTTTTGCGACCGGGCTTGAAAAGCTTTTCGCCTTCGTCTTCTTTTTCCTTGGCGATGCCGATCCAGTCGAGGTCCTCTGTAATCCCAAGATTTCCGGCAACCCGCAAGGCCATGCCGAGCTGACCCTTGCCCCCGTCCACCACGAAGAGATCGGGTAAGGTGTCTTCGGCAATGGCCCTGGTGAGTCGGCGCTCTAGAACCTCTTCCATCATGGCGTAATCATCGGGACCTGTCACCGTACGGATTTTGAAGTGGCGATAATTTTGGCTGCTTGGCTCCCCATGCACGAAACAGACTAGTGAGCCAACCGCGTGTTTACCGCTCAGATTGGAGATATCCAGGCATTCAATCCGGTCGGGAGGTCGCTTGAGGTGCAGTTTTTTCTGCAGAGAGTGCGAGAGGCTTTGCCAGGATTGTTCCTTATTATCCCGTTCTTCGAAGAGTTGCCGGGCGTTGGCTTCGGCCATGCCGATCAGCTGCATCCGATCGCCCCGACGGGGGACAGTCATGACCACATGCCGGCCACTCAGGTCACTGAATCGTTCGCTGAGAAGCAGTTGCCCTTCCGCTGGAAAGGGCAAAAGAATTTCCGCAGGGGCGGTTGTTTCCTGGTCGTAGAACTGATGCAGGACCTGGGCGAGAATAGCCTGATCTTCGCCATAGGGCTCCGCCAGAAAAAAGCTACGGCTGCCACTGATCAGACCGCTGCGGATAAAGAGAACGGTGATGGTGACGGAGGCATCTTTTCTGGCAAAACCGAAGACATCCTGGTCCTTGGTGTGTCCCGCCTCGATCACCTGTTTTTCCAGGGTCTTCGCCAGAGATTGTATCTGATCCCTCAGGGCAGCCGCCCGCTCAAATTCCAGATTATCCGAGGCAAGCTGCATCCGGGTCGAGAGGTCGGCAAGGAGATCCTGATTGCGGCCCTCAAGCACCATGATGATTTTTCGGACGTGCTCCTCGTAGATCTGCCGGTCGGCAAGACCGGCGCAGGGGGCCAGGCATCTGCCCATCTGCCGGTTGAGGCAGGGGCGTTTGCGCATTCGCAGCGAGCTGCCCGTGCATCTGCGCAAGGGAAAGAGCTCCGAGATGAGTTTCAGGGTGGCCCACATCGCCGTGGGGGAGGAATACGGACCGAAATACCGAGCCCCGTCTTTTCTACGACGTCGGGTCATCATGACACGGGGCCATTCTTCCTGGACGGTGACTTTAATCAGGGGATAGCTTTTGTCATCGCGCAGGATGACATTGTAACGGGGGTGGTGTTTTTTGATCAGGGACGATTCGAGGATCAGGGCTTCTTTTTCCGTGCGGGTCAGGAGGGTGTCAACTTTCTGCACCTTGGAGAGCATGACCGTGGTCTTGTTGTGCTCCGCTCCGCTCGAGCGGGCATAGGATGAGAGTCTCTTGAACAGATCCTTGGCCTTGCCGACATAGAGAATGGCGGATTTACCGTCGAGCATCATGTACACCCCGGGAGAATGGGGCACGGAGTGCAAAAAATCGTCGGCAAACATTAAAGAGGGACACTCCCCGGTTTATTTGGTGGACGACCTGGTTTGCCGGGACGAAGGGGCTGCTCAACCAGGATCTCCAATCTGTCTATAAAACTCTCTGAGCCAAAAGGTCGTCCTGTTCTGGTTGAGCTACGAATGGCGTCGTCCAACTTCTGATCGAATATGTTGATAAACTCCGCATAGGCATTGCGCTTTCTCGTGGTCAGCCAGGAGGAGCCAGGCGTCAGGATCGGATCCTTCGTGCCGAGGACATGTGCCCTGGCGCTGGACCATTGATATTCCTCCGGCCTTTTGACAAGACCTGCCTTTATGGGGTTGCGTTCAATATACCTGGCGGCCGCCCAGAGATGTTTGTCCAGTTCAACGATGCAGGAAAAAAAACGGTTCTGCCACAACCGGCCGGATTGATCATGTTTGCGGTTGAGATACTGGGTGTAGACCTGATTGGTCAGACCAATACCACGCGCCAGAGATGCCTCCGTATCCGGCACGGCGAGAATATGCACATGATTGGGCATCAGGCAATAAGCCCAGACCTGCAAGGCATGTTTTTCGGCATATCCAGCTAAGAGTGTCAGATAGGTCTGACGATCCTCATCGTCAAAGAATACCCCGGCGCGATTGTTGCCGCGCTGAGTGATGTGATGAGGGTATCCTGGAGCAATGATTCGGGCGATTCTTGGCATGTCGTCATCCTACCGGCAAGAGGGGAAAGGGGCAAGGATAAATAGGGGGAGTGTCCCTATTTATGCCACCGCATATACTCTTCAAGGGTGTCTATATCCGGGAGTTCCGGTAAAAACTCAAGGCGAAAACCGCGAGCGTGTATGATCTCGAGGGTTTCCTGCAATAATTCCGGTTTTCCCCAGCTCTGAGCCTGAAAAACCGGGAGGGCCTGAGGTCTGCAGCCGATCAGGGTGTAGCCGCCATCAAGGGCGGGAGCGATGACCACATCGGCATCCTCCTGTAGAAGGTGGATGGCCTGCTGGAAATGCTTTTCCGTAAGAGAGGGGCAATCGCAGCCGATAGCGATTGCGGCGCTGGCATTCTGCTCAAACATGTGGGTGAAGGCGTAGTGCATTCTCTCGCCGAGTGTGCCGGAACTTTGCGGGGAAAATGACTGTGCCTCTGGAAATATATGCACGAGTTCGCCGGCAGACGTATCCCCGGTAAACGCCACGTGATAGAGAAATCCCGCGACCGTTTTGGCGGTTGCCGCCAGAAGCTCACGGTAGATCCGGTCCGCGATGTCCGGCCCGCAGATTGCGGCAATGCGGGTCTTGGCAAAACCGGGGATTGGCACTTTGGCGAAGATGATCAGCGGTATCATATCATTTTGCCTTCCGGTAATAACTTTGATAGAACCATTCACCTTTATCATGAATGAGACCGAAGGCCCGCAGGACGAGAAACGCTCCGGTCAACAATATCACCATGATGAAGTTCGAGAAATAGCCGGTTGAGGTCCAGCGACGGGATGAACTCAGAACTCCGTCTGGCAGAAAGACCAGGCTGCCGTGTTCTTTCATGCGCATCGAGACCTCGACATCCTCCATGAGCCGATACTCCGGAAATCCCTCGGGCAGGGCCAACCGGTGGAAAAACTGGGCCTGGTCGCCAAAGGATATGCCGGTAAATCGTGCCCGGAAATTGTTGAGCAAGGCGATCAACTTGAAACGGGGTGATGGAGAATCATACATCGCCCCCATTGCCCCGCCGGCCGCATCGGGATGTTTTTGCAGGGCGGCAACCATCCTCGCCAGCGATCCTGCTCTCAGGTGAGAATCCGCATGCAGAATGACAATGAGATCGCCTGAGGCATGGGCGATGCCATGGGCAATCTGTATTCCCCGGCCGCGATCGGCACGGCAGAGTTCTACACCTGGATATTCCGCCACTTTTTCAAGAGTACCGTCAGTTGATCCCCCATCGACCACGATAATCTCGCAGGGCCAATTCTGGGTACGTAGCGAATCAAGGCATGCCTCTATCCGATCTTCTTCATTGCGCACCGGAATGATCACACTGACCGTGCCGGGAGGCGGATAGTCCGTCGGCCAGTGCTTCCTTTGTCTGAAAAATTCATAGGCCGCAAGAATCAGAAAAGGCAGGTACTCCCATGTCATCAGAAGAGATTGATTATGAAAGAATTGCGGGGATATCGATGGGTTGAAACGAAAGATAAGCAAGAGTGAAGTAATGTGCAGGCTCAGCCACGACCATTGACGAAAGAACACAAGGTAGGGGGTAAGGAGGAGAAAGTACCAGGGATGGACGGTCGGCAGGCAGACCAGCATAATACCCAGGGCACTGCTGCTTGCCCTGAGCAGAGAGGGCGTGAGAAAAAAAATGGCTGCAAGAGTTGCTCCAAGAAAGGCGGCGAGTAGCAGGAGCGTTACGCCATGCTCAAGGCCGAAGATCCCTCTGAGTAAGGTGTGGAGCAGGCCATTGTAGGAAAAATCTCCGGCAAAGGTGGCTGGTGTGTTGAAATAGGCAGATATGTCAGTGAGGTAAGGTATAAAGAGCAGCAGGGGGAGAAACAGCAAGATAAGCCCTCGCACGCCGATATTCCTGAGGCAGAAAGGCAGCAGAACAACGGCATAGATCTTCGTGAGAATGGCGCAGGAAAGGGCGGTATAGGCCAGGTATCTGTATCTGCCTGTACTGAACGCCACTGCGGTCAGAATCAGGGTGGCCACCACCGATTCGATATGGCCCTGGCCGCTGGTGGAGATGAGCACCAGCGGATTGAGGGCATAGAGCA
>JANOIV010000085.1:0-17706 GCA_031407875.1 Desulfobulbaceae bacterium
GCCTACTCACTATTTAGAGTTACTTTATATACATAATTCACAAAGTGACTCATTGCCGATCAGATCCCGACCATTTTATTCTTGAGATCAACAATGACTGTGCCATCGAGAACATCCAATCCCGACACATCTATATGATTATCATGAACTGCCAGTACTTTCAGTTCAGAAATTTTACACTCCGAGCCGATTTATGCAGACAGAAAAGTATGTGGGTGAAAGTAGAAATGTCAAGTTGAGATACGAGCCAAATTGGTTGAGATTAGATCTGTCAATCTCAACCCTGTTCTCTGAAATAGATATGTGAGGAATACAGGGTGCGGCATGAAGTTAAATGAGCTTCATGCCGCAACAAAACTGCTTTTGGGAGGAGAGCAAGCTGAGCATCAATAAATATGGGGGTCTGGTTTATCCAGCATCGGATTCATACGAACAGCCAGGGAAAACAGGTATGGATAATCTTGTTTAAGGTGCTTCATGTATAACACCCACTCTCGCGAGAGGTAGCCAAAAGCCCGCTTGATATCATTGTTAATATGGGCAATGTCATTTTTTGGCAAATCATCGAACGATTCTCTGACCTCCAACTCCTCCAGCAGGTGTAAAATCGCCCATAACATCTCTGTTATCTGGTCATGCTCAAGCAGATTCTGATTTTCCAGCAGGCCGACAAGAAATCCGCGTTTTGAGATAAGAAGCGCTTTAAGTGCCTCCTTATTACAACCTTCACAATCGATTTGTGGTTCATTGGCTTTCAGAAAACTCAAGGCATTCTGAAAATCCTGATCCTTCCAGCGATCGTTAACCTGTAGTTGCGGTTTAAGTTTGTCACACATCACTACATAGGCAGAGAGTTCCTTGAGCAGACCATTACCCACTTCGCTGAAAAAAACTCCGATGACCATATTGAGTTTGTTCTTGATGGTATGTAGTTCTCTTTCGCGCATCTTCTGTTCCACTATCAGCATTATGAAAATCACATAGACCGGCAAGAAAGCCAGATTTCCAAGAAAACCTGAAACAACCTCGCGACTGTTACCAAGATAAAAATAATCCAGCAGGTAAAGCAGAAACGATAAAAAAGCAAAACTCAATATTGCCCTGTTTTCTTTGAGTAAGCGAATCAACATATGTCTCCCAAATGATTATATTAGAACTTTTACAAAGACCGGGCTTTTCACGTAATGCATCAACAATTTTGAGCCTGCTAGCGCGAACAGCAGGTATAACTCCACCAACAAAACACATAAACAATCTTAACCTTGTATCTTGAAGCGAAGTCAAATGTATTGGAAATATCATGACCATTTAAATTCTTTGCCAGCCAATTTCTGATCTTTTTGAATAGCGAACACTCACCCTGAATCCTCTTTGTAGAAAATTCCAGAACCGCGTAGTTTTTCTACACGAAATCCTTCCCCGAAATATCAACTCCTGGCCGCCTTCAGGCCCCCTTGATAAAATCTTGATTTCTTATTCCACTTAGCTTTCATGCTGACACTTATAAAGAATATTTATCCATGTGTTACGTGCAGTTAGTCAACAAAATAATGTCATTTTGAATACGTATTGGAATTAACAGCAGCTCTTGACACCATCTTTATATCAAAAATGATAGATATGAAGAAGAGGTTAAAGATGGACGCCATGGGCGGGCGAATCCCCATCCGAAGTTTTTTTTGCCAAAGCGCAAGCAGAAACTCGTGTTTTCGGTGTTGTCAGGGCTTTTGCAAAAACTCGACAAGCATCTCCCTTTCAGCCTCTGTCGGCATGGCATAAGCACGAAGCACGGCTTTTTGGATCCGTGATCGGGCCTACCAAGCCCCTGATCTTTGGCACTCCAGAGGATAAACATGCTGTTCATCCGGCCGGTCTTGCTATGGACACCTACGAATTTCTCAAGTGGCAGGGTAGGGGAGGGAGGCCGGTGTTTCACCGGGGAAGGCAGAGGTGCAGCCGTCATTGGAGAGAATGCCGTCCTCCTGGATCAAGCCAGTGGCCGCCAAGTGGTGATGCTCTTCAAGAAAGCAGCCGAACGGCACGCTCCCTTCATTACCCGGATAACAGCTGACACAGGGCTTTCTGCCGAAATAGATCGGCAGGTCAGGCGACAGGGCCGTCCTTCATCTTTCAGCATCTCAAGAACCGATGTCCGGAACAGTTCGGCAAGATGTTGGATATCAACCTTTGGCATAACATAAAATCGTCATCTCCCTATCTGTCACGCCAGGAGATGACAAACACCGAACCGAATCCCAGGGCCAGCATCAGGTGAAAGATGAAAAAACTGTAGTCTTTGAGATTGATGCTCATGAGTAATCCCGCACAGAAGAGCAGCGTCAGCAGCCCCTCGATGATCAAATTGTTGCCGATCGGATTTTTCTGCCCCTTATCCGTCTTTTGCCGGATGCGTCCGACGATATTGTATTTGGGCGTGCGGACAAAGGAGGATTTGATCCCCAGGTAGCCCTCGATGACCGCCACTGAATTATGAAAACTGAGACCCATGGACATGATCAGCAGGAGCGGGAAATAGAAAATAAGGGCCAGGACCTGTTGCAGTGATAAGGGCCGGGGCAGGAGCTTGATGTTGGCGTAAAAATATACCGTGGCTACCCCTAACAGCCCCAGAAGTGAGACACCGAGGAAGCGGGTATCGATCTTGAGGCTGTCAAGGAAGGGCAGCAGGGCGACGCTGGTGACGGCGATCATCAGTACGGCCACAAAGATCGAGCTGTTGAATAGGTGAGCCAGGGCATGTATCTTGGTGGTAACCTTGAGATTACTCCTGAGGATGAGCGGCGTCATGCGGCGGGCGTTCTCGGCCCCGCCTTTCATCCACCTGAATTGCTGCGTTTTTATGCCATTCATTTCCACCGGCAACTCGGCCGGGGCCTCGACATCCTCCAGGTATACAATTTCCCAATTTTTCAGCTGAGCCCGATAACTGAGGTCCAGGTCCTCGGTGAGAGTATCGGCCTTCCAGCCGCCGGCGTCGACGATGGCCCGCTTTCGCCAGATGCCGGCGGTACCGTTGAACTGGAGGAAATGTTGCCCCGCTTTTCTTCCCGTCTGCTCAATGGTGAAATGGACGTTCAGCTGTAGGGCCTGCAACTTGGTGAACAGGGAATAGTCGTCGTTGAGATGAGTCCAGCGTGTCTGCACCACACCGACTTTCTCGTCCTGAAAATAGGGGACCGTGTTGTGCAGGAATTGCTTGTCAGGTAAAAAGTCCGCATCAAAAATGGCAACGAATTCTCCCTTGGCCTCTACAAGCCCTTCGGCCAAAGCCCCGGCCTTGTATCCAGATCGGTCGATTCGGTGGAGAACTTTGATGTCGAATCCCTGGTTACGGTAATGCTCGGCTTTTTTTTCGCAGAGACCGGTGGTTTCATCGGTGGAATCGTCGAGGATCTGCACCTCGAAACGGTCGCGGGGATACTCCATGGTGACGATGTTATCGACCAACCGCTCCGCGACATAGGGTTCGTTGAACAGGGGCAGCTGGATGGTGACGAACGGCAGGGCGTTCTCTTCCAGCGGGGGTGGAGAGGGCAGTTTCTTCTTTCTTATATAATGGAACAGCAGGTTGAGCTGCAGAAAATTATATACAAGGATGAACGCAAGAAAAAATACATACAGTCCGAACAGTAAGTACATCAAAGAGTCATTCCTCAAATTATGAAACAGCGGAACTAGGGAAGGGGAAGTTCCCAAAAATCTGCATCGAGACTTCGCTCTGTAGTCATTCCTCAGGTACTATTCGCTCATATTCGGTCAGCTTGATTAATAAGAGAAACAACACCAAACATCAAATGCAAAATGATTATAGCTGGGCTAAGCCGTCGTTAATAAATAACTGTTACATTGAAATACCGTAATCGGCATAAGGGGCCGTAACGAAATCAGTAGAAGTGTAATGGTTATTTCGCAACGGCCCCTAAGTGCCATGACATTCCAGCCACCAAACTCTTCTTTCAATCAAATGGCGATCTGTTTCCAGAAACGGACCCATTTTTTAAACAGTTAGGCTGTAACAACCGAGAGAACAAAAAGACGGCCGAAAAGAGGATTCTCGACCGTCCTTTCCTCAAATTATAACTTCTGAAGAGCCTTAATCCGATCCTCAAGAGGTGGGTGACTTCTGAAAAGCTCAGCAAGACCGCCTGCTTTGGGTCTGATACCGAAAGCCGCTATTTGATCGGGCAGATGCGACGGTTCGTGGTGGATCTGTAATCGCTGCAGGGCGCCTATCATTTTTCCTTTACTGGTCAGATAAGCCGCTCCTTGGTCAGCAGTATACTCCCTTTTTCTTGAGAACCACATCACGATAATCGAGGCAAAAAGTCCCAGTACTATCTCCAGCACGATAGTTACAGCCATGTATCCAAAAAAACCAAGCCCTTCGCCTTCTTCGTCACTTCTTAAAAAATTGTTGATGACATTTGCCACAAGACGTGACAGCAAGATGACAAAAGTATTCAAAACTCCTTGGATTAAAGCCATGGTGACCATGTCCCCGCAGGCCACATGGCTGATCTCATGGGCGAGGACTGCCTCGACCTCATCTTTGGACATGTTCTGCAGTAACCCGGTAGAGACGGCCACCAGGGCATCGTTCTTCTTCATGCCCGTGGCGAATGCGTTCAAGTCCGGAGATTCATAGATCGCAACCTCCGGCATCCCGATCTCAGCCTGTTCGGCCATCCGGCGGACAGTATCGTACAACCACTGTTCCGTTGGGTTGCTTGGGTTGACGATTACCTGGGCACCGGTAGATTTTTTGGCGATCCATTTCGACATGGCCAGAGAAAGAAATGATCCACCCATGCCGAATATTGCCGCCATCACCAAGAGTCCTGAAGTACTCCGGGAATCAACCCCGAGAAGACTCATCACGATACCGAGTAAAACGATAATAGCCATGTTGGTTGCTAAAAACAGCACAATGCGAAACACGTTAATCCTCCATTTTTAAAATTTTCTCTGCTTCCGCCACCACCAAGGTAGGAGAACCTATGCATTGTTAGTGAGTAAAAATCTAAACATCTTTATACCCGCCACAAGCATTTTTACTCATCCGCTCAACTTTTTATCTCGACTTGCTATCTGGGGAAAAACTCTGCAAGCTTTTTCAACTCTATTGTCCTTAGGAATAGAGGGTATGAGCCTGTTGTTCGTAGGTAATTCCAGATTGTCCGGCCACCGAAATTACTTTTTTCATCCTTCGATTTGCTTGTTCAGTTTTACCGGTTCGGTTTTCTTGTGGCGGTGGACTCTGATGTTGAGCAGTTCGACTATGATTGAGAAGGCCATCGCAAAGTAGATGTAGCCTTTTGGTACATGTACATCAAATCCTTCAGCCACCAGGGTAAAGCCGATCAGCATGAGAAATGACAGAGCCAGCATCTTGATGGTGGGATTTGCATCAACAAAAAAACCAATGGGTTTGGCAGCGAACAGCATGACAAACACCGCACCGATAATCGCAATCACCATTACCGAAACATGCTGTACCAATCCAACTGCGGTAATTACCGAGTCGAGTGAGAAGACGATATCAAGTACGGTAATTTGCAAAATGGTGGTATAGAAGCTGCCATATCCGTTTCGCGGTTTGTCGTTGTCACTGACTGATTCCAGGCTGCTGTGAATCTCATGGGTAGCTTTAGCTAAAAGGAAAAGTCCTCCCCCTATGAGGACCAGATCTCTGCCGGAAATTTCCTGCTTGAACAGGCTGAACCAGGGGTCAACCATGCCAATAATCCACGTCAAACTAAAGAGCAGGGCAAGGCGGGAGACCATTGCAAAGCCGATTCCCAAAGATCTAGCCAGATCACGTTGATCCTCTGGCAGCCTGCCCACCAGGATGGTGATGAAAATGATATTGTCTATGCCTAAAACGATTTCGAGCGCGAGAAGGGTTGCAAGTGCCACCCATGACTCGGGCATGAACATCCATTCAAACATGTTCTGATTCCTAGTTGTTTGGCCTGCACAATCTCAGGCGAATTTATGCTATGATAAATAATATGACCTGCGAAGCTGTGCCGGTTACGGAGACAGGTGGGTAAGTTGATCTGTTCGAGGAGAAGATGCTCAATACCGAAACAACAAATATCATAACGTCATAGCGCAGCATTTTAAGGCCACGGCACCCCACCCTGCTCCCCCCTGGAGGAGATTGCAACCGAACGCCGGTTTACTCAACCCAGCTTGCTCGCTGCAAACAGGATCTATTAAAGAATGCTTCCGGCCTGTTTGGCAAGGGGCAGGTGTAAAGAAGTCAACCGGTTAGGGAAAGCTGATATAAAGCGATCGCAGTCAGGTTATGGTGAGAAAGAACTGACCAGCAAGAGGGGCGAACGGTAATCTTTGGTACGTCTCGCTTGTAGACATTTAAAGGTTGAAAACCAAATCGCATGGCCTATCGGTTTCTGTTACATTTAGGTGTTTCAGGGTATTGTTTTCAGCACTTGCTCGAACGACCGTTCATTTGTTCAGGCAGGCGAGCTTTATACTGTCAACGTTTTCGACAAAGGGCTTTTCAAGCCATACTTCAATATTCAACAAGCTTTGTGCTGTAGGCCAGCAGCCAGCCTTTGTAAGAGTGGGAAGGTTTTGCATCTCCGATTCGAGTTTCAAAACCTTCTTCTGCACGTTGGGATTTGTTCCAAGGCTTGCAACACTCTTGAAAGTCGCAAGCCCTGCCCAAACTACAAGAGCGCCTACCATTAGGGATCCAACAAGGCCAACAGCGAGAAAGATTTTGAGTTTTCGTTTTAGCTGATGATTCGTCTTTAACTTTTTCAGTAGTTCTGAGGGATTGGTAGGCTGCATACGGGTTTCCTTTTTGTTATTTGGTTTATGTAACTGATATTGTTTTCAGATTGATTTTATTCAACTGAGAGGGTGTTCCAAGAAAACCATTATCCAGGTGAAGGATAGTGCACGGCGAATAACTTTTCCCGTGCAAAACTAATTAACTTGCCTTACTCTACGGAAGAATCGGTTTTTTCTAATATTTGTTATATTTCCCTGCGGTTAATTCGAATCGGCTTCTCGCGCTGCTTTGCAATTTCACGTTGCACGGAACGAATGAGTCTTTCAAAACTGGCTTGAAACACCTCAATATAATCCATCCCTTCGCTTTTGATGGTGATTTTGCCGGTGGGCCTGAGCTTTGCAGAAACCATACACTGCTTGTCTACACCTCCCTTCGGACCGTTGACATCCGAGAAGCGGATCCGGACACGCAAGATGACGGCACGAAACCGCCACAGAAGAATTTGCAGTTGGTGCGATACGATACTTTTTGATTTTTCATTGAATTTCAACACACTCCAATTGACATCGATGTTCATAAAATCCTCCATTTATAGTGTTGTTAGCGTTCCAGTCAGCCTGCGGCCGAGGTTTGTCATAGAGTAATTTTCCACCTATTACTGTCAAATTCGAGGGCTAAATTGAGAAATATGAAGCCCGCAAAATCAACCACTTATTCTGGGGTCGCTTGGAAGTAGATAGCATACCAAGCGATATAGATTTGAGCAAATAGATAATAACAGCACATTTATTCGATAAAATCGAAACATAAAATGGCATGGCTTAACTATCATCACCTCCACTACTTCTGGGTTGTGGCCAAGGAGGAGAGTATCACTAGGGCTGGAGAACGGCTCTGTTTGGCGCCCTCCACGATCAGCATGCAAATAACCAGACTTGAAGAATCCCTGGGCGGCAAGCTCTTCCGGCGAGTGGGTCGTAATCTGGAGCTGACCGATCTGGGACGAGTGGTTTTCCGGTATGCCGACGAGATCTTTGCCTTGGGCCTGGAACTGCTCGATACGGTACGAGGAAGGTCAGTTTCCGGGCCGCTCCGCTTTGAGGTCGGCATCGTGGACATGCTCCCCAAGTTGATGGCCAGAAGATTCCTGGAGCCAGCCCTGGCTCTTTCCGAAGGATTGCGCCTTGTCTGTCATGAGGGAAAAGAGAAGCAACTCCTGGCGGAACTGGCCATTCACAACTTGGATATCGTACTCACCGACACGCCGGTGAAGTCCGGCCTGAGTGTCAAAGCTTACAGCCATCTGTTGGGAGAGTGCGGGGTAACCTTTTGTGCCGTAGAATCCCTGGCCAGACCGCTGCGACAGGGATTTCCACAGTCGCTGAACAATGCGCGGATGTTATTGCCTACTCCAATGTCAGCGTTGCGGGGAAGTCTGGATCAATGGTTCAGCTCGCTTGGCATCCGGCCTGAGATTGCCGGAGAATTTGACGACCATGCCCTATTGAAAGTCTTCGGTCAGGCAGGGGACGGCATCTTTACTGTGCCGGCTATTATAGAGCAGGAAGTATGCCGGCAGCATAATGTCGCTATCATCGGCAGATCCGATACAGTCAGAGAGCGTTTCTATGCGATTTCCGTGGAACGAATCATCAAGCACCCTGCAGTTGTGGCAATCTGGAATGCAGCTAGGGGGTTAGGGAGCAGTGGAACATAAACCCCCGGTTAAAGACCTTCGCCAGTCATTTAGAAAACGGAACACAGTAGCCGGACCGATGTTGATTCGTCCTCGCGGTAACCGTTGCAGCTTTCGACTACTGATTGATAGTTCGTGCAAGAAGCATTCACTCCAGCAGGACTAAATTCGGGGATTTCAACAAACCAATTCACTGGGTATTCCGTTGATTTTCATGGTAGATTTCTGAAGGAGGAAAAATGAAATGAAAGTTTCAGACTGGCTGGATGAAAAGGAAGCAGAGAACGTGGGTGTATCTCAAATCACATTGCCCACAAATCTTGCAGAAAAGATGGTGGCAGACAGGTTTGGTTTCCACTATTGACGACTGACCTCAAATCTGCTGTTCGCTTTTGGCTGGTGTGCTCCCCGTCTTTTCCAGGGATTTTTTGATAGTTATCGAGTCTGCTGTTAAGTTGACTCTTTTTTTCGTAATTGCCTCATACAGAGGGGGGGAGTAGATAACGGACTTTGATGCGGATACAATCGTTGTTGGCTCCGGCTCGGGTGGTTTGACCTCAGCTCTTGCTTTGGCACGTGCCGGACAAACGGTTCTGGTTCTGGAGCAGCACTATGCCCCGGGCGGCTGGTGCCACAATTTTAGCAAAGGGGGCTTTACTTTCAGTCCTGGTGTCCACTATATAGGCCGATTGGGTCCGGGTGGTGAAACCAGGCAAATCTATGAAGGTCTTGGCACGGCCAACGACCTTATCTTTTTTGAACAAAATCCTGAGCATTATGAGCATTGCCATATCGGTGGAATGAAATTTGACTATCATGCCCATCTTCCCACAATGACAGAGCGCCTTTTAAAAAAGTTCCCCAAGGAACAAAAGGGTATTGGGAAATATATGGAGCTTCTGCAAAACCTTGTCTACCAGTTTCCCTTGCTATTTGAGATCAACACCATGAAAGATGCCATACTGATGCCGTATCGAACCAGACATATTGGTCGCTATGGACTCTACAGTTTAAAACGGATTCTTGAGGGCTGGATTTCAGATCCTATTGTCCGTGGGATTCTCTCGGTGCAGTGTGGTGATCAAGGCTTGCCGCCATCTAAAACAATGATGATGCTCCACGCCGGAGTGGCCAGGCACTACGAGCATGGTGGCTATTATCCGCATGGAGGGGGCGGGGCTATTGCCCAGGCCCTTGTTAAGGCCATCCGGCGCACGGGCAGCGAAGTAATGATGGGAGTCAGTGTCGATAAAATTATAACTGAATCAAACGGCAGGAGACGTCGTGTAGTAGGGGTTAAGCTTGCAGATGGGAAAGAACTGCGGGCAAGACATGTCATATCAAATGCTGATCCGCACAAGACTTTTTATGGCATGGTGGGAGAAGAAAACCTGAGCAGGAAGCTTAAAAAGCGCTTAAACAAAACTCGGTACTCGTTAACCTCCCTTGTTTTGTTTTTAGCAGTTGATATGGATATAAAGGCGGCTGGTCTGGATTCCGGGAATATTTGGTATTCGGAAGAGCCTGATTTTGACAGAGTATTTGTTAAGGCTCAGGGTCCCGGACTCTATAAAAAGGATTCTTTTGAAGCGCTGTTCATTTCAGCTCCGACGCAAAAGGATCCAACTCGTTATAACGGGAAGGGGCATACTTTAGAAGTTGTCACGTATGTCGGATATGACATCTTCAGAAAATTTGCAGGAACTGCAGACGGAGCCAGAACAAAAGACTATGAAGCGCTCAAACAAAAAATAATTAAAATGTTTTTTACAACTCTTGAGAAAATTATTCCGGATATTACTCAGCATGTTGTGTTTTGTGAGCTGGGAACTCCTCTTACCAACTCTCATTACATAAATTGCACAGATGGATGTGTCTATGGCACAGAAAAAAACTACTCGCAGATTGGTCCACTGGCATATCGGGCCAGAACCGAAATTGAGGGTTTAAGATTAGCAGGTGCAAGTACGGTATCGCATGGGGTCGCAGGGGCTGCCGTATCAGGATTATACGCGGCGGCGTCTATCATGGATTGTAAGTGGTCTGAGCTGCTTAAGCCCGAAGGGCAACAATTAAGAACGTATCCATCTGAGGATCAGAGCGTCTGGCCTGAATGGCTTAAGGAAAAAATCCGGAAACCTTCTTCTCTATAAAGTCTCAAAACAACCAACGAAACGGGGAAAGTTCGGAGCGAACTTCAGGCTATAACTTTTTTTATGTTTGCCAACCAGCCCTTGACGGAGCTCTCTCGGAAGTAAAAACTTGACTTTACGGCACACAATAGAGGAAAATGCAAACAAGTAAAAACCCAATATAAAAAGAGAAAACAGGATTTATTACCTACCTCCTATTTATCATTTCTCGTTATGTGGAGTCTCTATGCGTTGCAAAGGCAAAGTCTCCAGTTGGAAGGACGACAAAGGTTTTGGCTTCATCACACCAAACGAAGGTGGCAAACAGGTCTTTGTCCACATCAAGTCTTTTTCAAATCGACAACGAAGGCCAGTTACTAATGAAATTGTGACCTATGAACTGAAAATTAATGAGAGGGGACGGGCGCAAGCTGAAAGTGTTTTGTTCTCTGGAGAGCAAATACCATCAGTTGGTCGACCAGGGGAAAACAACACCTCTCTCGTGCTAACCGCTCTTTTAATAGTGTTTGTGGCAGGGTTGGTTTTCAGTGGAGAGCTACCAATAGCGGTCTTGGGGCTCTATCTTATTGCCAGCTCAATCGCATTTGGCTTTTACGCGTTCGACAAATCGGCTGCAAGAAACGATGAGTGGCGAATCCAGGAGAGTACCTTGCACCTTCTCGCCTTAATCGGTGGCTGGCCCGGTGCTTTAGCTGCACAAAGATTGCTTCGTCACAAATCTAAGAAGCAATCCTTTCAAATTGTGTTTTGGGTTACAGTCATTCTCAACTGCGGAGTTCTTGGCTGGTTGTTCACGCCATCAGGGGCAGGAGCCCTTCATACTATCTTTGATGTAGTCACCTGACCTGATCCGATTGAGATGGGTCAGCACTCCGCAACGAGGCGGATAAAAAACTTATAGGGAGAATAGCCATGACGTTTGCAGAAGTTAAAACCGCTATACTTAATCTTGACCAGAGTGATCAGAAACGCCTGGTTCTGGAGGTGCTCACGGAAATTATGCCCAAAGTCTGTACAGATGAGGCCTGCCTCAGCCAGATTCGGAACTTTGTTGATGAAGAAACTATCAAGACCTATCGGGAACAGCACATGGACGGCATATAGGGGGGAAGGGCCAGGGTTACGTGTCCGTGCCTCTCGGAAGCGGATACCAGGGTTCGTTGCGCGGGATATTGACCTGGATTGGCGCGATTTTGCCAAGCAGAATAACGATAAGAGGTTTCAGCCAATGGGGCTTCTATCGGAGATGTTCAGTGCTTATGATGTCTTGTCAGAGAAAAATATTTACTCTTCACAATGCCATGGACGATGGCAAGGCCCATGCCGGTCCCTTTAGCGACCTCTTTCGTGGCGAAATAGGGATCGAATATCCTCTCCTGGACCCCCGGCGCTATACCTGATCCGGTGTCGCCGGTTTCCTCTTCGGCGACACTTGAAGAAGTGATATAGATTTGCCTGTTTTGAATAATTACAGTGTGCAGGTAGGTCAGGACGGATTGTTGCACTAGATTGGTCAGC
The DNA here is from genome assembly GCA_031407875.1 of Desulfobulbaceae bacterium. Classification (GTDB taxonomy): domain Bacteria; phylum Desulfobacterota; class Desulfobulbia; order Desulfobulbales; family Desulfocapsaceae; genus Desulfoprunum. The sequence continues at coordinate 12,155 of JANOIV010000085.1, forward strand.
AAACGAATATTCCGCTGATCTTCTTCCGGCAAGACCGCATCTTTAAAGATTGCCCGATCATGAAAAGTATCGGCCGGTACATACTGAACACTCACAGCACTCGCCGCAAGCCGCTGATCCAATTTCCGCTAGATCATTCCCCGGTTCCTGTAGTAAAAGCCGTAGCTATCAGGGCAACAGCTCATAAAGGGTCACTGCCAGGACTGCGCGTCTTTGAAAGAAATTCATTGGCACCTTCGTGGACTTCAGCTTATCTCTTCATCGCATGAGGATAAAAGTTTGCAATCTGACGTGGGTTTTTTAAAAACCCATTCAGCCTGATGCAGGGGCTGTTCGTGTAGTTTGTTTAATCATTGAGTAGCAATTATTGCAAATCTGGTCAAAAATTATCCAGCCCATTCTGGTCTCTTGATTTTCCCTGCCGCGCCGGATATACAGCCGGATATACACTTCTTGACAAAATAGTCAGTGCCGACACCATCGACCAGGCCTGATAAATGCTTGAGGTCTGTCCTGTGGGCGGGAGAAAAATGCAAGAGGGCTTCCCACACTGCCAATTTTCACCAGGGAAATATGATGCCGAACCAGTTTTCAGTTGAGATCCATAACTATCTCACCCTCAAGATTGTCGAAGCCGAAGAAGCTCTTGCGCGCAAGTGCGAACGTTCCTCCTACTACCGGGGGCAACTCGAGGAGTTGTACTGGATTCGCAGGTATCTCAAGGAAAACATCGATCTGAAAAACTTCACCTACTATTAGCAAAAGGCACAGGTATGGCGTACAATTATCTTCTTGATCTTTACCGGGTACTTGCCGAGAGAAAAAATGAAATCGAAAGGCACAACAGTGGCTCCGCCGAATCTCCGGAGGATGAACAGTATCATCAGGGGCGGCTCACCGCCATCAACGATTTCACGACATTTCTGAAAAACAACTATCATGCAAAACTGCCGCGTCGGGTGCAGAAGGGTTAAAAGTGGGTTCGGTGAAAACCGGCTCGGCAAGAAGGTAATCGGGGGGCTTTCATAAACCATGACCGAAAAAGGCAATCGCCGTCGCTACAGGCTTACCCTTGAGTATGACGGCACCAATTTCAGTGGCTGGCAGAAACAAGCGGATGCCCGGACAGTACAGGGCGATCTGCTGAAGGGTGCTGCGCGTGTCTTTGGCGAAATCGCTATGGATCTTCAGGGCTGTGGTCGTACCGATGCCGGAGTTCATGCTCTGGAATATGTGGCCCATCTTGAGGTGTCAAGCGATATGCCGCCGCAGGAGGTAGCCAGGATGCTCAATGAGACCCTGCCTAAGGATATAGCAGTACGGGCGGTTGTGGTGGCTGACCTACGTTTTCATGCCCGTCATAACTGTATCGCCAGGAGCTATATCTATCAGCTCCGCACCCAAAAATCCGCCTTCGGTAAGCGTTATGACTGGTGGGTGCATGAGGAACTGGACCTGCCTGCCATGCAGCGCGCCGGATCGGTGATGGTCGGCATGCACGATTATGCCGCTTTTGCCGAAAAAAAGGAGCTGAAAAAATCGACCAAAGTACTGGTCCACAAAGTCGGAGTATTTATTGAGAAGGATGTGATCCGGATCAGGGTTATCGGCTCGCATTTTCTCTGGCACATGGTTCGACGGATGGTCGGAGTTCTGGTCGAGGCCGGATGTCACCGACTGACAGAAGAGGATATTCAAGGTCTGTTTCAAGGCCCTTCCGAGGTTCCATTCAACCATACCGCACCGGCAGCCGGCCTGTTTTTCGAAAAAGCCTTCTATGATGAGCTGGAATTTGCGAGTTTTTTACAAGAGTAATTTCCCCATCAAACTCTTCTCGGGATCGCCACGGTTTTGGTTAAATTCTGACCAGTTGCAATGAAAAATTCTTCCTTCTCTGCAACGTAATGGTTCAGGAATTATCTTCACCATTACGGATAAAAAGTTGTAGACTTCAATATGCAGCACGTCGAAAAGCGCATTGGAATTACACTGCAGGAAAGGGATAAATCATTATGGGTGCTCACAACGGAAATCAGCGACTGAGTGTGTGCCGGAATAATGCACTGTGTCTGGTAGCCGGGTTGCTGCTGGCGGGTGTTTTGCTCTTTGCCGCGAACTGGGAGGCAGATAGCCAGACACAGAGGGAGATGGCTTCTTTCCGTGCCCGTGTCGCTGATCTTGCACAGATTTCCGAATCCATCATCGGCGGCCAACTACACGAATTCGATAACTCCCTGCTTGTTCTGCGCGATGCGTATGTCGCCGACCCGAAGCGTTTCGCCGAAAACATCGAGCTATTGCGCAGCGGTCCGTTGGTCGACCGGGAGCTTCTGGTGGTGCTGGTGGATCACGCTGGTTACCTCGCCTATACCGATACCCCAAACGTGAAACCCGGTCTTTTCCTTGGCGATCGAAAGTATTTTCGGTTTTTTGCCGATGGCGGCAAAGATAACCTCTATATCGATGAGCCGACTTTTGGTCGGGTCACCAAGCGCTACACCCTGCCCTTGGCGCGACCGATATATGACAAACTGGGAGGCTTCCTCGGGGTTGTGGCCCTTTCCTTCAAACAGGATTCTATAGCCAATTTTGGCTCCCGCCTGCAACTTTTTGGAGATGCCACGATCACCGTCGTCAATGTTGGAGGTGCGGTGGTCAGTCGCTCCCGCGATCTTGCCAAGGTGCAGGGCACTCAACTCCCGCCGGGATTGCTGACCTCGATGCTCAAAGGGCCGGAGGGAGTCTTTTGGAACCATGCCACCTCTAATGGTGTTGAACGGATTGTTGCCTACCGGCATATTCAAAATGGCGAAACGCCGCTCATAGTCTATGTGGAGGTTTCGCCCATTGGTGTGCTGCGCGAAACGTCGCAGCAACGCACCCTGCTCATGTTGGGCGCCGGTTTTACCTCGCTCGTCATTATGGTCCTGATTGCGATCTATCTGAAAGGCCGGGAGACCACGGCACAGTTTATCGACACTTTACGCAGAAGCAAGGAACAAGAGTATGAAACCCTCACAGGGACATCGCTCGACGGTTTTTTAATCGCTGACAGCTCAGGTCGGATTCTGGACACCAATGATACCTTCAGCACGATGCTGGGGTACACGCAAGAGGAGTTCCTTGGTCTGAGCGTAATGGATATCGAGGCAGCCGAATCGCCGGAACAGGTCGCTTCTTATTTTCGTACAGCCATGGAAGCCGGCAGTGACCGTATTCAATCTCGATACCGGCGCAAGGATAGCACGATCATCGATGTAGAGATCAGCGCTCAATACGTCAAGGAATCAGGCGGGCGATTTTTTGTCTTCGTCCACGACATAACCGGGCGCAAGCTGGCGGAGGAAGAACGCAAATCACACATACGTTTTCTGGAAAGCCTGGAGTGGGTTGATCGGGCGATCAAGCAGGAGACAGATGTTGAGCAGATGCTGTGGAATATAGTTAAGATCGTGTTTTCGATTTTCGCCTGCGACCGTGCGTGGCTCCTCTATCCGTGCGATCCGAATGCGCCATCGTTTCGCATTCCTGTGGAGATTACCAAGCCTGAATATCCGGGTGCCAAGGTTCTGAATGTGGACGTCCTGATGTCCCCTGGAGAAGCTCAGAATATGCGGGAAGCCCTGGCGTCTGAGAGCCCGGTAACGTATACCGACGGGACGGAACGGCCTATAATGAGTGCCAAAATATTTGGCATTCAGTCTCAGATGTTTATTCCAATATTTCCAAAATTGGGCAATCCTTGGGTGTTCGGTATGCACCAGTGTTCGTATCCTCGTATCTGGACAGAGGCGGAAAAAAAACTTTTCAAGGAGATTGGCCGCAGGATTTCCGATGGACTCAGCAGTGTCCTCTATCTTCGTGAACTGCAGGAAAACGAGGAACGATTCCGGGCCACTTTCGAACAGGCGGCAGTGGGTATTGCCCATGTTGCCCCGGACGGACGATGGCTGAGGGTAAACCAGAAGCTGTGCGATATTGTCGGGTATTCCAGAGAGGAATTGCTCCAGAAAACGTTCCAGGATATTACCTATCACGAGGATCTGGATACCGACTTGAAACACTTTCGCCAGGGGCTGGCTGGAGAAATCCAGACATACAGCATGGAAATGAGATACATCCGCAAAGACGGTTCGCTTGTCTGGACCAATCTTACCGTTTCCATAGTTCGTCATGCCTTGGACGATCCGGCATATTTCATATCCGTCATTGAGGATATCTCTGAACGCAAGCAGGCAGAGGAGGATCTGCATAAAAGTGAAGGCCACCTGCGCACGCTGGTGCAGACTATCCCTGACCTTGTCTGGCTCAAAGACCCGGATGGCGTTTTTATCTCATGCAATCAAATATTCGAACGTTTATTCGGTGCAAGGGAAACGGACATTGTCGGGAAAACCGATTATGACTTTGTGAATCGGGAGCTTGCCGACTTCTTCCGTGACCATGATCGTAAAGCCATTGCGACAGGGAAACCAACCAGTAACGAAGAATGGGTCACCTTCGCAGATGACGGCCATCGTGCTTTGCTCGAGACCATCAAGACGCCGATGTACAATAACAGGGGAACACTCATAGGTGTGTTGGGTATTGGCCGCGATATCACCGAGCGCAAAAAAGCAGAAGAGGAAAAAATCAAGCTCGAAGCCCAGCTCCAGCAGGCCCAGAAGATGGAGGCCATCGGCCAACTTGCAGGCGGGGTGGCGCACGACTTCAATAACATGCTCGGGGTGATCCTTGGCCATGCGGAATTGGCCATGGACCAGGTGGACCCGGGCCAGCCGTTTTTTACCGACCTGGAAGAAATCCGCAGGGCGGCCGAGCGCTCCGCCGATATTACCCGGCAACTGCTGGCCTTTGCCCGTAAACAGACCGTCGCGCCCAAGGTAATCGATTTGAACGAGACCGTAGAAAGGATGCTCAAGATGCTGCGGCGGCTCATCGGTGAGGATATTGATCTCACCTGGCTGCCCGGAGCAGGTCTGTGGCAGGTCAAGGTAGATCCGTCGCAGATCGATCAGATTCTGGCCAACCTTTGCGTCAATGCTCGGGGTGCTATCACGGGCGTTGGTAAAATTACGGTCGAGACGGGAAACATCACCTTCGACGAGGAATACTGCGCCCCTCGCGTAGGCTTTGTGCCTGGAAAGTATGTGCGGATCGCCGTGAGTGACAACGGCTGTGGCATGGAAAAGGAGACGCTGGCCCACATCTTTGAACCGTTCTTCACCACCAAAAATGTCGGCGAAGGAACCGGTTTAGGCTTGGCCACGGTGTACGGTGCCGTTAAGCAGAACAACGGCTTCATCAATGCCTACAGCGAGCCGGGACAGGGAACAACTTTTTCGATTTACCTGCCCCGCTATGTGGGCACGACCGGGCAGGTGCAAACAGAAGACGCGATGGAGCCTGCTGCGCGTGGTGATGAAACTATCCTGCTGGTGGAGGATGAACCGACGATCCTGAACATGACCACGACGATGCTTCGACGCCTGGGCTACACCGTGCTGGCAGCAGGCACCCCGGGCAAGGCCATCCGCCTGGTTGAAGAATTC